>JAQXGE010000062.1 GCA_029006135.1 Oscillospiraceae bacterium
TGTGGACACGCAGAGCTTTTTTGCTTTGGGAAATTTTTCCGTCCAGCGTTTGCAGATCGTTTCCGGTGACCAGTAACACCGCAGACGGGCAACAATATAGTTCCACTCCGGCGTTCCAGGTGTGAGAGCCTGACGGTTTTGTTCTCGGCGCCGACGGATATAGAGATTCTGCGCACGCCAATGGTTATACTGATATTTGTTGTCAGAGCCGCCGTGAGGCCTGTACTTGGCTTTGTTTCTCTTTACTTCCCGGCTGATAGAAGAGGGACTGCGTTCAAGAATAGCTGCAATTTTTCGAAAAGATTTGCCTTCAGACAAAAGTTGCTGTAGATATTTTCTTTCTTCTAGTGTAAAATGTGTGTAGGACAATATGCTCACCTCTGTGTACTTTGTTTGTGTGGTAACTACATTTTACACCAAGGTTTGCATATTGTCTTTCTTTATTTTGGGGTGTTGCACTTCGAATTATAACCTGCCCAGCTCCCCTTACACAGGGGAGGCTCCGCTGCAACGGGATAACGACAAAGCCCACACCGGAATCGGTGTGGGCTTCGCTTATAGAATGTTTTCTAAATACTGAATCCATTGCTGTGTTGTTGTTTCGTCAAAACAGCGCAATGCTTTTTCGTAACAGGAGTATGCTTCGGGGTGGTGTTGTTTCATCCAAATCAGGCTTTTCTTTGGACCGAAATATGGATGGCGAACGGCATCACAAAAAATTTCAAGCGTATCTACCAAGAGCCAATGCCATCGGAACAGGCCTTCTGCATCCGTACGCTTTGTTCGCATCAACATTTTTTTGCACCATGCTATTTCATCTTTGATTTCATCCACTGTCTTGGTAGGTAATTTGTTTATGTATTCCAAAACAGCCTGCTGTAATCTCTGCCCGACCCCGTTTGAATCAAGAACAATTTTGCCGTCAAAAACTTGGATGAACTGAGAGTAGTCCTCAATCTGCTGAATGTCAGTGTTGGGATAAACAAAAACATCCAATTGAACATTGTTTACGAAAGATGTATCGTGAAACGCTTCGTGAGCTTCTGAGATTACCAAAGCGTCAAAGTCACTGCTTTCGTTATTTATTCCGCTGGCGTAGGAACCATACACGATAATCGTTTCGGGAGCATAATTCTGCTTTATATATTTGATGATTTCTTCCATATTGCAGCCCTCCAATCACTTATTATAACGCATTTTATCGAGAGTAGAATATTCGTCTGTTGTCCCTAATGCCAATCACTCGTGTCCGGGTCGCCCGTGCTCCAAGATGGAAAAATTGTGGGAGCGGTGACCCATGTTCTTGTGAACGATCCGACGATGGGGTATGGAATCTTTATTGAAAATATGCTGGACGCGGCGGGATAACAGCAGGAGCCCACACCGAATGGTGTAGGCTCCTGCTCTGCAAACTGAAATTTTATGGTTACAGTTTCATTATTTCTTCTACAATAGCTTGAACAGATTTATTGCGAGTGTCTATTTTGATGCTATCGAGTTCTTGATATAAAGGAATTCTTTCTGTGCTTCTTTCAATAATATCAACACTACGAATACCTTTCTCGATATCCATCATCAAGCGCTTTCTCAAACAGTCTGCATCTGTAATTAAAGAAATCACTTTTACATCGCAATTTGCTGTGGCTAATTTCTGTGTAATCGAATCAATGATGCCTTGCTGATGCATTACCCAACAGAAAATTACATTTTCATAGGCTGAACAACGCAGGAAGTTGTTCAGCAAGTGACAAATATTATCCATAACCATAGCTTTTGTTTCTTCTGTTACTTGAAAGGGGTTGGCATCCCAACACCAATCTCCATCCAGAAAAACGCTGTTATTTAATTTAGCTTTAAGCTGTTGGCATACGGTTGTTTTTCCAACTCCCATCGTGCCGCCAATTAAATATAATCGTTTCATAGTGTGCCTCATAAACTTCAAATTTGTCTTGTGATTATTATAGCGTGCACTCACAGAATTGTATAGTGGATATACTACACCATAAAAATGTTGTCCCTAATGACAATCACTCATGTCTGGGTCGCCAATTTTACAGGATGGGAAAATCGTGGGCGCCGTCACCCATGTTCTCGTCAATGATCCCACCAGGGGGTATGGAATCTTTATTGAGAATATGCTGGATGCGGCGGGATAACGACGAAGTCCACACCGATTTTGGGACGGTGTGGGCTTGCTTTTTCGTTCGGCAAACTGGAATTTATCTGATGCCAGAGTTAAGTTTGCAAAACAAAATTATTCTTTTTCCTCGAGTTCCTTGACTCTCTTTTCCAATTGATCAATTCTTTCTTCTTGTGCCATAAAAATAGATGCAACGACTGCAATGATAAATGCACAAGCCGCCGTAGCGACAAAAAATCTTTTGCTGAAGTCGAAGAGCATCCAACCGCCCAGAAAAACAAAGACGTAACACAATACCAAAGTAACAGCATAGGTTTTAATAAACTTCATTTTATTTTTGCTCCCTTCAAGCTCAAATTTTGTTGTTTATTATAGCAAAAATTGATTTGTTTATATAGTTGTTGCAGTAACAATGTTGCCCCTAATGCCAATCACTCGTGTCGGGCAGTCCCATTTTGCAGGACGGGAAAATTGTGGGAGCGGTGACCCATGTTCTTGTGAACGATCCGACGAGAGGGTATGGAATCTTTATTGAAAATATGCTGGACGCGGCGGGATAACGCAGAGGCCAACACCGAAAACGTGTGGGCCTCTGCTCTGTAAATGCTAATTTGTTAAACTGTGATTTCGATCTGATTCCCTTCAATTCCAACAATACAGCTTTCATAATAGCCGTCTCCCGTAGTTCGCGGGCCAGACAACACTTCATATCCATCATTTTTTAATCTTTGTGTAAGTTCATCGACTTTTTCTTTTGAACCAGTACTGAATGCTATATGGATCAACCCGGTTCGCCTAATACTCTTTTCTTCGTCTTTCATATCAGGGTGATTCATAATTTCAAGTCTTGAACCATCTTCAAATGTCAAAAAATATGAACGGAAATTAGTTGTTTTATTATGGTAACCATCATTCGATACTGCATTAAAGTATTTTACAAAAAAATCTTTTGCGCTTGTTAAATCATTTACATACATCGCAATATGTTCAATCTTCATTATGCGCTGCCTCCACAAACAGGAATTTGACTAACGAATATCAACCCGATCAGCAAGAAGTGCTTTTACCTCTTCCTGCTTACTTAGCGGATACTTTTGCCTTGAAATCATTCGATCCAGAGATTTGAAGTATTGAACCTCGATCTGCTCTGCCGTATTTATTTTAACATAATCGATTTCTTTCCAGGAATAAAATTCTTGCCCTTTCGTATAAATGATGAGCCCGTTTGACACATCGCTGTCTAAATGAAAAGTATGTCCACGGGTCTCACTGAATTTGATGACCCTTTTTACATATCCGCTGCAAGACGTAAAGGAGGCTTCGCAATGATTTCTCCCTCTGAGTGAACCAACAAATAATACGGCTCGTTTTACATTCAAAACCATATAACCGTTGACCCACAAAAAATAAAAGAAGACTGGTATCGAGACAAATACAATCGCAAATATCATAAATCCCCGCATATCAAAACCTCGTAAAACGCAATTTGGCAATTTATTCCTGCCCTTTTCTTATAAAGGGCTCTTGAATCGTACGATTTAGCAATTCAGCATACGAGTCCACTTTTCTAAATGTATTGCCCATCATTTCGCGGTGTCTATAGTCGCTTATCTGGTCCATATCAAAATCAGCGTAAAAGAGTCCTTCTGAGCAAGCATCAGCCAACAGGAGCGTGTTATCAACACACTCGCCGTTCTTATCCCAACAGATAGGACTATACGCACAGGAGCATCCGGCATTCACGCCATTGGGGTTTGCCATAGCAATGCCCACCATGTTTTCGTACGCTCTTGTAGATAAAGCCTGCAATCTCGGTCTCATTGCACCACAGTCATTAGGGACAAGAATAATTTCTGCCCCCTTAAGCATGAGGACTCTTGCGCTTTCGGGATATTCCCGGTCGTAGCAAATCATGACCCCGAGTTTGATTCCATCAAAATCACACACCTTAAACTCTTTGCCAGCTTCAACATTTTTCTCATCGGCAAAGTCACAGGTATGAACTTTTGAGTATTTCATCAAGATTTTTCCACTTTTACTTATAACAAAAGCGGAGTTCTGCGGCTGCTTTTTCCCTTTAGTAAAAGAAGTCAATACGACACCAATGCGGTACTCTTGGGCTGATTTGCAAATACTCTTAATTGCCTCATCATCGTCTGATATACTTTTTTCATAAGTCATGGGTAAATCATAACCCGTAACAAAACACTCTGGAAGCAAAAGGATATCTGCATGGTTCATGGATGCTTGCTTCATGGTGTCTTTTATTTTATCTATATTCTTACTTATATTTGCATTCTCTGAACGAGCCTGCAATATCGCAACCTTAAAAATCATTGCATTCGCCCCTGTGACTTCAAAGCTATTTTTTCTTTTTTAAGATTTTAATTACGATGGCGATTCCTACGGCAATGGCAATCCCTGCTAAAAGAATCCACAGCCATTGAAATTCCCCCGTGACAAAAACAACCGTAGGCCCGTCTGCGCCGCCGATAATGCCGATTGAAACATTTCTCATACAATCCGCCTCCTTGCCGGAATGCCGTGCGGGTTTTATTCAATCACTTCAAGGCAGTGGATATAATAACCGGAATTGTACCGGCTGTGTCCGAGTTCAACGGCAGCCGTGTATTTCTCTTTCCCGTCCAGAACAAAAACCACGGGCTTTCCTTCGCTGACAAACTCGACCGTATGACCGTTTGACTGCGCATACTGTTCAACAGCTTCTTTTACGGTTTTAGTGTCCGCCATGGTAAAGTCCTTGTCGCTGACATAGCTGTTCCGGTCATTTAATTCAATATCAAAGCCTTTCCGCATGATTTTTTTGAAAAGGTTATTCATGTGTAAATCCTCCGCATTGTAATGTTTGGTACACTTTCACCGCTTCCTGAGCGGAACAAACAGGCGGCGCAAGCAAAACAACGGACAAACAGCGGGATGCTGAAAACTGCCGCGCATACCGGGTCAGCGGTATTTGCGGAAATAAAAATAACTGTCGCTCACCATGTTTGGCTGTTTGTGACTGATGGGCGTTCTCTTTTCAAACAGTTCAAAACCTGCTTTTTTGGCAACTGCACAGGAAGCCGTGTTTGCACAGTCAATGGTTAAAATCAGGTAGAGAATATCGGACACTTTCATGCACCAGTCAAAAAGAGCGCAGAGCGCTTCCGCTGCATACCCGCGGCCCTGATAATCTTCGTCCGTAAAGTATGCCATTTCCACTTCGTTCAAGGTATCTTCCAAACCCATACCCACCATGCCGATCATGAAATTATTTTCTTTTAATGCGACGGCATAGCGCTTATTTTCATAAATGTCCGTGGATTCTGCCTGACTTTGGCGCCACTGAATAAATCGGTTGAAACAATCCGGCTCGGGGTTGTTTTCCGACCAGTCACGCATATATTTTACGACATTTTCCTGCCATGCGATTTTAAAAAGCTGATCTTTGTCGCACGGCGCAAAATCACGGATAATCAGCCGTTCTGTTTCAATGTACATATATTACCTCACAAATTGAATTCGTTACTCCGCAGAACAGTCCAAAAGCATCTTTACATGGGGGATGCCATCCTCAAGAAATTCATCGGAAATCTGCCGGAATCCCTGTTTTTCATACAGCTCTTTTGCATAGGTCTGCGCTTCAAGGTAAATGGGCTGTGCATGAAAGACCTCTTTTGCCTGCCGAATGCCCTCGCGCACAATGCGGCTCCCCAGCCCGCAGCGCCGCTTGACGGCAATGACCCGGCCGAGGGAAACGTGCTCTCTGTGTTCATTTTTATCCATGACCCGCAGATAGGCCTCGATCCCGTTCGCATCTTTTAAGTAGACGTGAAGGGCGGACTGATCCAAATCATCCAACTCCATATATGGGCAGTCCTGCTCCACAACAAATACCGAGACCCGCAGTTTGAGTATGTCATACAGTTCATTAACCGTCAGTTCGTGAAAGCGCTTGACACATAATTCCATTTCTATATTCTGTACTCCGCTTATTAATTTCAGGACATTGCCTCAGAATGAAGCTTCAAAGTAGTACCAGTTTCCTTCAATCTGTTCCACATACCCGTGGTTGTCACCCTTGCCGTGCCATTCCCATTCTGTTTCGGATTTTTTTGCAAGGGGCGCTCCGCAATTCTGGAAGGCGACCGGCGTTCCGTCATAGGAATAAAAGAACCCATAATATTTAGAGGAGGGCGCAATCCCGCGGCTGGACACCAGGTACTCCATAATGGGATGCTCACCGTCCCAGTAATTGAAGGTAACATACAAACTGCAAGTGGGCTGCTCATTCTCGGCAATCTCCTGCATGAGTGTTTCTTTGTGCGCATTGAAATAACGCAGAGTCTTTTGTTTTGGGGAAAACACCGTGCGTGTCAGCACAAGCAGGAGAATCACAGCCAGAACGATACAGGCAAAACCGATAATTCTTTTTGTTGCTTTCTCCATGTGACGCTCCTTCATCGTAATGTGTGGGTAAGCAAATTTTCGTTTAAACAAATCGTCTGGGAAAAAGTCAGGATACATTTTGCCAGAACTGTTAATTCAAGTATAACAGACGCACACTGATTTTGATAGAGAAAAGCTGAAAAATGTCGCTATCTTTCAAAATTTAATGCTCACATCCATCCGCGTCCCCCGTGATTAGTGAATACTTTCGGCCGTTTGATGTGCACCTCAAATGACAGGCATCTTTTGGGCGTATATCAAGCCGGAACGCCGGGCAAATTGCCCGGGAAAAGGCCGCGAAGGAATTTTTTTGCCGGATTTGGTAAAAGGCACAAGGAAAAGAAAAAAAGTAAGAGAAGAAAATCGTCACGAAAAGAAAATAAAAACCAAAGGAAAAGACGGAACAAGGTGATAAATGCTGAAAAAAGTCGAAAAAAGGGGAACGAAACCTCTTGCATGATGTGGTAAAATATGGTAAAATTCCCATCGTAAAGAGAACGACCGCGGCGAATATGCTGCTGACAGAGGAGAGAAGTACGATGGATAAAATTAGGTTTTTGATGACGGATACCGGCGCTCAGACGACCGAACTTTGCAAGCGCGCATTGGAAGCAAAAGGCATTGACGTGACGGTGTGCGAGAAAAATGGTGCCAAGGCACTCAAGACCCTGTTGGAACTTCGCCCTCAGGCGGTGCTTTTGGACGCCTTTATGCCGGATTTAGACGCAATCACTGTTAAACAGCGCTATGAGACGCAGGATACACATGGAACCCGTACAGTCTTTTTTGTCACAGGCGCGTTTCAGAGCGAAGAAGTTGAGCAGGACCTGCTGGATAACGGCTTTTCGTTCTTCTTTGTAAAGCCTTTTGATGAAAGCGTGCTGGTCAGCCGGGTGCTCAAAGCAGCTGGTACGCAGAGCCGCCCGCAGCCGGTTTCGCAGGATTCCGATGAACTGACCGTTACCGAAATTCTGCATCAGGTGGGTGTGCCGGCACACATCAAAGGCTACCAATTCCTGCGGGATGCCATTTTGCTGGCGGTCGAGGACCATGAGTATATCAATGCTGTCACGAAGCGTCTTTATCCGGAGATTGCCAAACGCAACGGCACCACCGCGTCCCGCGTTGAACGAGCCATCCGCCACGCGATTGAAGTGGCATGGGACCGCGGTGACGTGGATACGCTCAACAGCTATTTTGGCTACACCATCCACAACCTGCGCGGCAAACCGACAAACAGCGAGTTTATCGCCATGATTGCCGATAAAATTCGTCTGGATAAAAAACAGCGCCGCGCATGATTTAATTCCCTGTGGGTAAACGAATGCGGCCTTGATAATATGCCATCTTCTGAAGTGTAGGCAGGGCGCTTGTTAAACAAAGAACCAACAGAATAACTTTTGATGGTGATTGGAGATTGGACCATCTCAGTGAAAATAAGCTATACATGGTTTAACGACCATGTATAGCTTATTTTTCTATTAAATTGCGTTGAATGGGGAAACTTTGATAGAATAATCTTCAGGTAAGAGATAGGGAAATATTATATATTTGCAGAAGTTAAACAAAAAACGTATAATTGTATTATAATATTATGACAGCACAGGCGTGCTTACCGGCTCTGATCGATTGCTTTAGGTACAGTTAAAATTTTTTAAGTGAAATAAAGTGCCCTATTCTGTTGAGCTGTGGAATCAAATATTGTGATTCTTTCTGCCGCTTCGCTTATAGTATCGTTATGAAAAAATGAGGAGTGATATCAAGCGATGTTCAACGACATTATACCATTGCTGTTGAACATAGGCAGCGCGGGATGTCAAGGCGCAAATTCAAGGAAAGTTAATGAGTGATACCAAAGAAATAATCCTCAAATAGCATGAGCGGAGAGGTGCGGTCAGTGGATTTGCGAGTGATGAGAGCGGTTCTTGTGCGGAAAGGAGGGTCAAGATACAATTTGACCAACGAGCGACTGAGGTAGGCATTGGCTACTCCGGAAGATAGCATGGTGACTCCCATATCTGCACGCACCATAGCGATGAGACTGTCCATGGCAGGACAGACACACACAATTTTAGGGATGATGTGGTGGGCAGAGAAGATGTGATCCATTTCCATGCGAATACTGGTGATAGGCTCTAACGCTATAATGGGGATATCTTTTAAGTCTTCAATCCCAAGAATTTCTTTCCCGCCAAAATCACGTTTATTACTGGCAACCACAACAATCTGGTCTTCGGAAAATACCATTGTATTCAATTGCTGGGACAGCTTTTTTACCTGAGGGTAGTATATGTTGGTTATAGCTGCATCCAAACTCTGGTCGATAACCTGGTCAATCAGCTCGTTGCTCCAGGCTATCTTGAGATTTACTCGAATATTTGGGTATGCCTTGGAAAAAGCGCTGAGATATTCAGGAATATTTAGATGAGACAGTGTACTTAAAAGCCCTACGGATAGGCTGCCGCTAACCTCCTGACTCCGCAGGCGCATGGCTTGTTCCAGAGTTTCCATATCTTCGATGACTTTTTTTGCGTGCTGAACAAAACAAACTCCGGCATCAGTGAGACAAACCTTTCGTGTGGTACGCCGAAATAGTTTGACACCAAGTTCATCTTCCAGTGCGCTGATTTGCTGCGATAAAGCCGGCTGTGTGACAAAGAGCTTTTCCGCGGCCTTGGAAAAGTTGGAAACCTCCGCCAGCATGACTACATAGCGCAATTGAGATAACTCCATAAAATAATCCTTCCCTCAAATTTATAACCACAGCTTATAAATTTGATTATAAATAATTATTTCACAAAAAGCAACCTCTTTGTTATTCTAATATTGTAATAGATCGCCGGCCTGGTCTAAAGAATATATTGCACAAGGAGGTTCAGATTGTGTATTATCTCGTTAACCCTACGGCTCAACTTAACGGTGATGTAAATGTCCCTGGTTCCAAAAGCCAGACAGCCCGAGGACTGGTTCTTGGAACATTGGCTAAAGGAACCAGCCATATTTTGCACCCCATGCTGAACTTGGACAATTATGACATTGCCGAATGCTGCCGCCGCCTCGGCGCTCAAGTTGACACGTCTGATGATGAAGATTGGGTTGTGACCAGCCCGGGCCTCGATGGATTACACGTTCCTTCGTCTGTTCTTGACGTTGGAAACTCGGGTACCGGCCTCTATTTTATCACCACGCTTGCTGCGATGCTTAAAGGAAAGAGCATCATCACCGGTGACTACCAGATTTGTTACCGCCCTATTGCACCCTTGCTGAATGCCATTCGAGAAATGGGCGGTACAGCAGTTTCCACGCGTGGAAATGAATTGGCACCTTTGATGGTGGAGGGGCCTATTGAGGGAGGACACACGGTTCATCTCAATGGCAAAAATGTGCAATGGGGGATTGGACTTATGGTATGCTGTCCTGCTCTGAAGGACACCACTACCATCGTCTACGATACTACTTTGGGAGAACGCCCCTATGCAAATTTGACTATGGACTGGATGGATGCGGCTGGAGTTCATTTGGAAAACGACAACTACGAAAAATTCGTCATTCCCGGAAATCAACAGTACCATCCTTTCACAAAACGCACTGCTTGTGACTGGTGCTCTGCTAGCTATCCGATGGTGGCAACGGCAATCATGAAAGAAAAATGCCGTATCAAGCTGCTTGGCATGGACATTAATGATTTTATGGGAGAACGTCATTATGTGGACTGGATCAACGAAATGGGAGGCCATGTTGAAGTTCTGAATGAAGGAAAAGACGGCGTTATCGTGGAAGGCGGGCACAAACTTCATGGCATAGAGATTGACTGCGGTGATACGCCCGATGCGGTGCCGGCGCTGGCTGTTCTCGGCTGCTACGCAGAAGGGAAGATGAAACTTTACAATATTGCTGCCTGCCGTATGAAAGAGACAGACCGCGCAAAAACAATTGCGGGTGAGCTGCGCAAGATGGGTGCGCACATTGAAGAAGATGATGAGAGTATTACTATTTATCATTCTCCGCTTCATGGGGCTACCATTAATGGCCACCAGGATCATCGCATCGTTATGGCGACCGCCTGCGCTGCACTTGGCGCAGATGGACCGAGCTTTATCGATTCGGTGGAACATGTTGGCGTATCGTTCCCGCGGTTTTATGAGGAAATGACAAAGATTGGCGCCAACATAATGCGGCTGGCCAACAAATGATCCATTGGCTTTTTGTTTTGTGAATTCCGTGTTCACAGAATATGAACAGATAATCAAAAATCAAGGAGGAAAAAATGAAAAAGTTTGCTACATCTTTTGTCGCGTCTATGATAGCTGTTTCAATGATCTTCTGCCTGGCAGCTTGCGGGAGCAGTGAAAATGCTTCTTCTGCGTCAACTTCTGCGGCAGCTTCCGCATCCACTGAAAATTCGGCAGCGCCCGAACGAACCGATAACCTTCGCATTACAATTGGTACTGCCGGTACAGCCGGTGCACTGTATCCTATGGGAGTGGCTATGGCGGAGACAATCACCAATCATGTTGATGGAATCTCGGCTACCGGAGAGTCTACGGCTGCTTCTATCGAAAACTTGCGCAATCTTCACGAAGGCAAAATGGCTATGGGCATCTCCATGAGTGAGGTGTGCGCTTACGCTTATAAAGGAATCGGCGACTATGAAGGAAATGCCTATACTGATATCCGAGCAATGTTCGCAACGATTAACAACTATTTGCAGGTTTTTACGCTGAAAGACAGTGGTATCAATTCGATCGCTGATTTGGAAGGCAAAACTGTCAGCATGGGTTCTGCAGGCAGCGGCGGCGAAATGGCGGGCCGAGCGCTCCTGTCGGTTTATGGGCTGGACTATACCAAAATCAATGCCCAATTCATGGGTGAGTCCGATGGTGCGACCGCTCTGAAAGACGGTAAAATCGATGCCATGATTGCTACCCATCCGCTGAATTCCGCTGCGCTCACCGAACTGACTACCTCTTGTGATGCAGTGCTCCTATCCATCGATGACGATGCGTTCTATGATGCGTATCCTGCTTATGTACGCTGCACAATCCCCGCCGGTACATATCCCAACAACGATACTGATGTTGTTATTCCTCAGAACAGTGTCATTATGTGTACGTCCATCAACAGCGGCTTAACGGATGACGATGTCTACGAAATCACAAAAGCAATTTGGGAAAATCGCGATGAGTGGGCAACCAGCGCAAAGAGCGTAGAAAAACAGGCTGTTTGGGACTCTGTCTTGGATAACATTGATTTGCCCATCCACCCCGGTGCTGTGCGCTATTTTGAAGAAAAGGGACTCACAATCCCTGAAAACCTGAAGGGTTAAAACGGCAGGGGGAAGGATGAAAGGTCCTTCCCCTTACTCTTTCATTCGAGAACTGAGGTAATACTATGAATGGAACTTTGGATTCCAAAGGAATTAAAGCGCTGGACATAATCCTCTCCGTTGTGTGTTTTGTCGCTGCGATTTTTCATATCTTCATTGCATGGAGCACATCTATCAGCATTGTCCAACAGAGAGTATTCCATGTCTTTGTGATGATTTTGATCTATTTCCTCATGCAAGCCGAAAAATCGGCAAAGGCGGGGAAAAAAGCTCCCACAACAATCAATACGGTCTGCACTGTGATGGTTGTGATAGCGGGAGGATACTTCTTGTCCCGTACTACACTGGATGCCATGTTGAAGCGTGGTATCCAAGGCGCAACTGACATGGATATCGTGTTTGGTGTACTCCTGATTATTACGGTTATGTATATGGCCTGGAAAACAGTGGGCTGGGCACTGACGGTTTTAAGTGCGATTTTTATCGCATATGCTTTAGCTGGCCCTGTTATGCCTAACATTATTGCGCATAGAGGCTATGATATATCTTACATCACCAATTATGTTGCATGGACTAGCGAATCTATTTTCGGTACTTGCGTCAGTGCGTGTGTCTCTTTTGTGGCTCTATATATCATTTTTGGTGAACTATTGGATAAGTTTGGCGCAGGGCAATTCTTCATTGATATTGCCTATGCCCTTACAGGTAGAATGAAAGGCGGCCCTGCAGAGGCATCGGTGGTTTCCAGTGCGCTTATGGGCTCTATTAACGGTTCTGCTGTTGCCAATGTGGTCACTACCGGTACGTTCACTATTCCGCTGATGAAAAAAGTGGGCTATCGATCCGAGTTTGCTGCTGCGGTAGAGGCCGTGGCATCCACCGGCGGCCAGCTGCTGCCTCCAGTTATGGGCGCGGCTGCGTTTGTTATGGCAGACCTTACAGGGATTCCTTATTCAACGATTATTATTGCTGCTATTATCCCGGGACTTCTTTACTATTTGAGCCTTGGAGTTTCAGTATACCTAGAAGCGGATAAGCGGGGGCTTGAGGCTGAAGACGGCAGTAAACTTGCAAATGTGAAGCAGGTGATGAAGGAAGGCTGGTATTACACACTTCCTATTCTGACCCTTATCGTGGCTCTTCTGGGATTTGGTCTGTCGCCAAATTACTCGGCCTTGTTCAGCATTGCGGTTCTTCTGATTATTGGCTTTGTGAAAGAGTGGAAGACAAACCACCGGCTGCCTTTCAGAGAGGTGGCTGAGGCGCTGATAAAGGCGTCCAAGACCACTGTGGCGGTCACTATTGCCTGTGCGTGCGCCGGTATCGTTATCGGCATCGTATCTATGACCGGTATCGGGATTAAGTTCACCAGCATCGTTTTTGAACTTTCTAACGGAAACTTGCTCCTTATGCTTATACTCGTTATGATCGCGTGTATCGTGATGGGAATGGGGCTTCCGAGCACGGCGGCCTATATTATTGCCGCAACAGTGGGTGTGCCCAGTCTGGTGGCGGCAGGCATTCCGGAACTGTCAGCCAATTTGTTTGTGTTCTATTTTGCTATTATGTCTTTTATTACTCCGCCGGTAGCGGTGGCGGCCTATGCTGCTGCGGGCTTAGCGGATTGCAGCGCAAGCAAAACGGGTTGGTTAGCTTTTATGCTGGGACTTCCTGGCTTTATTATCCCCTATGTTTATGTTTACAATCCGGCGCTGTTGATTGTAGACACGCCCGTTATGGATACGTTGCTTATCGCAGTTTTGTCTACCTTTGCTGTGGTGCTTATGTCTATGGCCGTTATCGGTTGGTTCAAGGGAAAGCTGAACGCGCTATTCCGACTCTTGATGGCGGTAGCAGCTATTCTTATGTTCGTGCCGGGTACAGTTTATGACGTGGCTGGAGTAATTTTGGGCGGTGCCCTGATAATCTCTTTGGTGGTCAGCAGACGTAAGGCAACAGTATGATTGCTGAGGCTGGCCGGATGTGAAACACGCTGCCATAGAGGCAGAGAGATAGTCCTCTTTGTGTAGACACTCGAAAAAACAGAATTTCGAGGCTGCATGAAGGGGACTATATCATTTTACAAAAGTGAGGTGGATTTTTCTGACAGGGTTTTGTATAATAATGTCAGAAATATGATTTTGTGAGGTGTGAAATATGCCATCTGCTTTCCCAACTGTGACAGCCATTCTTGTGGCCGCCGGTGCCTCGCGCCGTATGGGCTTTGATAAGCTGAACTTTGAACTTCCAAGCGGCAAGACCGTGCTGCAGGCAAGCGTCTCCGCTTTCGATGCGCATCCCCGCATTACCAATCTGGTCTTAGTCGCAGGCGGCAACTATGACAGCTGCGCCGCCATTGCCAAAACCTGCCGCAAGCCCTGTACGGTGGTGCGCGGCGGTGCAACAAGAGCTGAGAGTGTTCGCAGCGGCCTGTCTGCCGCAGATGGCGAACTTGTGGCGATTCATGATGCGGCCCGCCCTTTTGTGAGCGAAGGCGTAATCAACGCAGCTTTGGATGCGGCGGCACTCACCGGCGCAGCGGCTCCTGCCGTTCCGGTAAAAGACACCATCAAAATCGCGTCCCATGGCGTGGTCACGGCTACACCGGACCGGGCATCACTTTACGCTGTGCAGACCCCGCAGTGTTTCCGGAGAGAATTGTATCTCAAGGCTCTTGGTGTGGTTACGGGCGAGAAGGCACGCGCTGTCACTGATGACTGCAGCCTTTTTGAACTGGCAGGCTTGCCGGTTCAGCTCACGGCAGGGGACTATTCAAACCTCAAAATCACGACCCGGGAGGATTTGCCCGCCCCGGCAAAAGGAGAAAAAACCATGCGTATTGGTCACGGCTATGATGTTCATAAATTGGTTGAAAACCGCAAACTCATCCTTGGCGGGGTGGAAATCCCTTATGAAAAAGGCCTTCTCGGCCATTCGGATGCCGATGTCCTGCTTCATGCCATCTCGGATGCACTGCTCGGCGCAGCTGCGCTCGGGGACATCGGAAAGCATTTTCCTGACACGGACCCCCGCTATGAGGGTGCGGATTCCCTGATGCTTCTGCATGAAGTGGGCAATCTGCTCGCTGAGGCAGGGTATACCATCGGCAACATTGATGCCACCATCCTCTGTCAGGCACCAAAACTGGCTCCCCATATTCCCACTATGCGCAAAAATATTGCGCAGACGCTGAATCTGCCGGAAGACCGCGTGAGCGTTAAGGCTACGACCGAGGAGCATTTAGGCTTTACCGGGGAGGGCCTTGGCATCGCTGCCCACGCCGTTGCACTGATTGAGTAAACTGCGCGGGAAAAAATCCTCCCAACCATTTGCACAGGAAAAAAACTGTGCTATACTTAAATTTAGTAATGATCAAACGGGAATAAAGCTGGAAACGGAAGGAGGGCTGCCGCGGTATGCTTCGGTTTGGTGAATTGATGGAAGCGGTTATCAGTAATTTCCGCGTGTTCGGTCTTCGCGATATCATCGATATAGCGGTTGTTGCGCTCGCATTGTATCAGATCTTTATCTTTGCACGCAAATCCCGTGCGGGGCAGCTTGTGCGCGGCCTGATGCTTTTGCTCGCGGTTTACGCACTGGCCAATCTGCTTGAACTCCGCACGGTGCGCTGGGCGCTGACCAGCGTGATGCAGATAGGCTTTATTGCGGCAATCGTACTGTTCCAGCCGGAACTTCGCCGCACGCTGGAGCGTATAGGCCAGAGTACCAATCTCTCCAAAATCATGCTGGGAACACGGCGGCAGGACCCAACGCTGCGTGAAGCCTGGCAAAGCGCGGTGGTCGCCATCTGCGATGCAGCCGAACAGCTTTCCGATACCCGCACAGGCGCGCTCATGGTTCTTGAGCGTGCCAATAATCTTGAGGAAATTATCCGCACCGGAACGCCCCTCTCGGCAGATGTCATTCCGGAAATGCTCGGAACCATCTTTTATGAGGGAACGCCTCTGCATGATGGCGCAGTCATTATCCGGGATGGACGCATTGTGGCGGCCGGATGTGTGCTGCCGCTGTCTAACAACCTGGAAATGGGCAAGGATATGGGCACCCGCCATCGCGCAGGCCTCGGCATGAGCGAAAATTCCGATGCCATTGTTGTGGTGGTCAGCGAGGAAACCGGCATTATTTCCCTTGCTAAAAACGGCGTCCTGATTCGCCGTCTGGATCGCCAGAATTTGTTCAATATGCTTCAGGATGAAATTATTCCGCCTGAAACAGCGGAAGAACAGCAGCCTTCTTTCATTAGCCGCATCTTTGGTAAAGGAGGTGCCGCCAGAAATGCGTCAGCAGAAACAAAACACTGAGCCTGCACCCAAAAAAACGAACACGCTGTGGGATAACCGTGCGTTCCTTATGGTTCTTTCGGTTGTCTCGGCTATCCTGATATGGATGATTGTCACGATGTATTTCGACCCGCAGGGCAGCGTGACCATTACAGATGCCACGGTTAATTTCAGCTATCAGTCCACCAATTACACTTCGCTTGGCCTTGATATTGTCGATATGTCCGATGCGGGCAACGTTCGCGTTCAGGTGGACGGCAACGGCACGGTGATCGGCAACCTGACGGCAGCGGATATCATGGTATATCCCCAGTACTCCAACGTTAAAGGCCCCGGCGAGACCACACTGAAACTTGAAGCTCGTATTATCAACAGTGATTACAATAATATGGGAATCAAGCTGACGGTTCTGCGCCCCACAAGCGTCAGAGTCGTTTTTGATACCGTGTCGGAAAAGACCTTTCCTGTAACGCAGGATACCTCCGGCATCACAATCGCGGATGGGTTCACTCTCAACGGTGTCTCTACGGTGCCTGCAGAAGTTACGCTCAGCGGTCCGACCAGCGAACTCGAACAGATTGCCTCGGTTGTGGCACCTGTCACCACAGAAGAAATCCTCTCGGATTCAATGACGGTTCGCTCTGCCCTTGAACTGCGCGATGCAAACGGGAACGTTTTGACGCCGCAGTATACCACGATGGACAATGACGTGGCGAGTGTGACACTGAATGTTTATCAGGTACGGGAACTGCCGCTGTCTGTCGCATTCATCAATACGCCCAACAACTTTGATGAGAGCAGTCTCAGTTATTCGCTGAGCGTTCCCACGCTGCGCGTGGCCGGTCCCGCCAAGATTGTCGGGCCGCTGAATGAGCTGAGCGTTGTTGCCTTTGACCTGGGCCGTGAATTTACCTTTGACAGAGACTACCAGAAAAATATTGAACTGCCAAATGGTGTTGTCTCACTCGATGGCGTTTCCACCGTGACAATTCAGTTTGACACCACAAAGATGGCGTCCCGGACCTTCAGCGTCTCCAATCTCCGTCCGGTGAACGTGCCCAGCACCATCAATCTGGATGTGCTTACCACGGTCATCCGCAACGTTACGGTCTACGGCCCGGCGGATGAAATGGAGGAGCTTTCGGCGGACAGCATTCTTGCTCAGATTGACTGCCAGGATTTGACAGTCACCTCCGGCCAGCAGACCATCCCGGTCAGTATTCAAATCCCATCTTCCAGCCGCATTTTTGCGGTGGGAAATTACACCGTGCAGTGCGAAGTCACTGCTCAGTAAGGAACGCCTATGATTCTTGTCCGCAATATCCGCCTGCCGCTGTCCTGCCCGGATCCCGAACAGGAGGCGGTGCGGCGGGCCTGTAAGATTCTGCGTCTGCCGCTGCGCAAGGCGGCAAACGCGGGAGTGTCAAAACTTTCGGTGGATGCCCGGCACGGCACACCTGTGCTGGTGTATACCATCGCCATCACGCTCAATGACGAGGGTGAGGAATCGGCTTTGGCCGGGGCCTCGCCCTGTGTCTGTTTCACGCGCCGGCCGGAATTTTCTTTCTCGCAGGGCCAAACGCCGCTGCTTCACCGCCCTGTGGTGGTGGGCCTTGGCCCCGCAGGACTTTTTGCGGCGCTTGTGCTGGCCCGCGGCGGATTCCGCCCGCTTGTGCTGGAACGCGGCCCGGCGCTGGAACGCCGCGTGGAGCAGGTCGAACACTTTGAGCGCACGGGGGAACTTGACCCTAATGCGAACATTCAATTCGGCGAGGGCGGGGCCGGAACATTCTCGGACGGCAAACTCACGACCCGGGTGGGTGACCCGCTGTGCGGCTATGTGACCGAAACCTTCTTGCGCCACGGCGCGCCCGAGGACATCGCGTGGCGGCAAAAGCCTCATGTGGGCACTGACCTTTTGCGCGGCGTTATTGCAAGTATCCGCTCTGAAATCGAAGAACTGGGCGGAGAAGTCCTTTTTAATACCGCTCTCACGGGGCTAAAGACCCGCGGCGGGGTTCTGGAAGGAATTTCCACAACCGCCGGCGAGATTGCCTGTGACAGGCTGATTCTTGCCGTCGGACACAGCGCCCGTGATACGTTCTTTATGCTCCGCACCGAAGGACTGCCGCTTGCCTGCAAACCGTTTTCGATAGGGTTCCGCGCCGAGCATTTGCAGGAAGAAATCGACCGCAGCCTGTATCATGCGGCAGCGGGGCACCCGGCACTTCCAAAAGGGGAATACCAGCTCAGTCAAAAGGTGGGCAGCCGGTGTGTATATACTTTTTGTATGTGTCCCGGCGGGCAGGTCTGCGCCGCTGCCAGCGAGGAGGGCGGCGTGGTGACCAACGGAATGAGTTACCACGCACGGGATGGCCGCAACGCCAACGCGGCCGTGGTTGTCAGTGTGGACGGGAGTGATTTTGGCGAAGATCCCACTGAAGCAGTGGCGTTCCAGCGCCGTCTCGAACAGGCTGCCTACCGCGCCGGCGGCGGGGCCTACCGCGCACCGGCTGAGACGGTTCAGAGCTTTCTGGAGGGACGCGGACAGCTGGAACTCGGCCGTGTTCAGCCCACATACCCCCGCGGCGTGACCCCCTGTGATTTGGGCGGGCTTCTGCCCGATGAATTGGCATCGGACCTACGCACCGGGCTGCGGGCGTTCGGCGGCAAACTGGCCGCTTACCGCGCGCCCGATGCCGTGCTGACGGGCCTTGAAACAAGAACATCCAGCCCCGTGCGTCTGCTGCGTGCAGAAAATCTGCAATGCGTTTCGCTCCCCGGCCTGTACCCTTGCGGTGAGGGCGCCGGATATGCCGGCGGCATTATGACCGCCGCTGTGGATGGTGTGCGCTGTGCGGCTGCTCTCATGCAGGACTGCGCTCCGGCACGGACAGAAGAAAATTGAGAAGTTATCGATGAGGTTCGCGGCGGGAAGATTCGCGGCGAACAAAAATCAGAAAAAGCAATGCTCTGCAAAAAGGGTTTCGGGAGTGATTTCGACTCGGCCGGGCAGAAAGGAAGTAACAGTCATGAATTACCGTGCCTGGCAGGTAAAAAAAGCTGATGAAGCGGGGGAACAGGCTCTTACGGCGGCGGGCTGCGGCCCACTGCTTGCGCGTGTGCTGTCTGCCCGCGGCATCAATACGCCTCAGGCAGCGGCACAGTGTCTGGATGAACAGGCTCCGCTCTCCGACCCGTTTCTTATGAAGGATATGGACCGCGCCGCTGAGCGGATTCATGCAGCCATCGAAAACGATGAACCTATCGTGATTTTCGGCGACTATGACGTGGACGGCGTCTCCGCTACGGCCATCCTCTATGAGTGCCTGACCAACTTGGGTGCGCAGGTGCGCTGTAAGCTGCCCAGCCGATCCGGCGGCGGATACGGCATCACAAAAGAAGCATTGGACGCACTGGCGGCCAAAGGCTATACGCTGGTCGTTACGGTGGATAACGGTATTTCCGCAGTACAGGAGGCGGCCCATGCGAAGGAACTCGGGGTAGACCTTGTCATTACGGACCACCATCTTCCGCCCGAAACACTGCCTGATGCAGTCGCTGTAGTGGACCCCAAGCGCTTAGATGACGAAAGCCCTTTCAAGGATCTGTGCGGTGCGGGGGTAGCGTTCAAACTCTGTGCGGCGCTGGAAGGCTGCGATGACCCCGCCGAACTGCTTGAGCCGTTTGGGGAACTTGCGGCGCTCGGCACCATTGCAGATGTCATGCCGCTGGTAGGGGAAAACCGTACCATCGTGCGGGAGGGACTGTCTGTCCTTCAGGATACCATGCGCCCCGGCCTGCAGGCACTTATGGAGAACGCAGGCTGTGCGGGCAAACCGATTACGGCAGAGACTGTAAGCTACACCTTGGCACCCCGTCTCAATGCGGCGGGGCGGATGGATTCTGCCTCGGTCGCACTCAAGCTGCTTTTGTGTGAGAACGAGGAGCAGGCGGCAGGGATTGCGGCACGCCTTTCGGAAATTAACGCCGACCGCCAGCACACCGAACAGCAGATTACGGCTGCTGCGCTGGAAAAGCTTGCCGCCGATCCCGCCCGTACCCATGACAGGGTGATTGTTGTGGCAGGGGAGGGCTGGCATCCCGGCGTCATCGGCATTGTGGCCAGCCGTCTGATGGAACGCTATGGCCGCCCGGTCATTGTGATTTCGACAGAAAACGGGGAGGGCCGCGGCAGCGGACGCGCCCCCGGTTCCTTTAATCTCCATGCTGGTCTGTGCGCCTGCGCACCCTGCCTGATTCGCTACGGCGGGCACGCGGCGGCAGCAGGCCTGACCATTGAAGAAGAAAAAATCGGTGTTTTCCGCAAGGCAATCAATGATTGGGCTGCGCGGGAGTATCCCGTTCCCAAACCGGCGGCATTGTCCATCGATGCAGAGGTTCGGATTGCGGAACTGACAGTTGGTGCAGTGCAGCAGCTTTCCCGGCTGGAACCCTTTGGCGGCGGGAATCCCGTCCCTCGGCTCGTTATCCGCAATGCGGTGGTGGACGGTATCTGGCCGCTTGGCAATGAGGGGCGGCATTCCCGCATCCGGCTGCGGCAGGGCAATGCGGTCTGCTTCGTTTCACTGTTTGGTACGCCGCCCGATGATTTGCCTTACCGGGTCGGCATGATGGTGGAGGCCGTTGTGGAGGTAAGTATCTTCCAGGGCCGCGGCAACCCCATGGTATCGGCACACTGCAAAGCCATTCGGCCTGCGGAACTTGGCAATGCGCCCAGCGAGCAGGCGGCTTGGTTTGAGGCACTGCTGGCCGGCACGGCAATGCCGTACAGCGAACGTGCGGCTAACCTGCCCACAAGGGCGGAGACGGCCGCCGTCTATCGGATGATCCGTTCCGGCAATGTGTTTGCGGAGGATCTTCAGCCGGTCTTTGCCGCCGCAGGGCCGCAGAATACCGGAAAAACGCTCGCAAGTATCACGGCATTGCAGGAACTGGGGCTGATTGAACAGCAGGGAAGCAGACTCTTGCCTGTGGCGGTCAGTGAAAAGAAGGACCTTGCCAGTGCGCCAATTTTGAAAAAACTCGCCGAACCGGACGGTGATCAACCGGAATGAGCCGGAATTTTGAATGGATCTGGGGATGATGGAAATGTCTGAACAAGCAAAGCAAGCGCCTACCAGCTATGAAGCGCTCAAGCACGACCTGGTTGCCAGCGGACGCGCCTACGATTTTGACATGATTGACAAGGCCTACACGCTGGCCAATACGGCCCATGCGGGGCAGTTCCGCCGCAGCGGTGAGGCGTATATCTGCCACCCGATCAGCGTGGCGCAGATTCTTGTGGAACTGGGCATGGACAGTGAGAGCATCGCGGCCGCCCTTATGCACGATGTGGCGGAAGATACCGCTGTGACGATTGAGGAAATCCGTCAGAAATTCGGCGCAGAAGTGGCACTTTTGGTGGACGGCGTGACCAAGCTGACCCAAATCAAATTCTCCAACGTCGAGGACCGCAAAGCGGAGAACTTGCGCAAAATGCTCCTGGCCATGAGTCAGGATGTCCGGGTCATGATTATCAAGCTGTGCGACCGACTGCACAATATGCGCACCGGTGATGCCTGGCCCGAGCAGAAGCGGCGCGACAAAGCACTCGAGACGATGGAAGTCTACGCACCCATTGCGCACCGGCTTGGCATCTCCAACATCAAGGAAGAATTGGAGGACCGCAGCCTTCGCTATCTGGACCCCGTGGGCTATGAGAATATCCGTGTTCTGCTCAACGAGCATGGGGACGACTTCCTCAACGGTGTCTGCGCAACCATCCGCGAACATCTGGAGGAAAACGGCATCCACAACGCCACCATCCGTCACCGCGTCAAGAGCATCTACGGCATCTACCGCAAGATGTATATGCAGAATAAGGACTTTGAGGAAATCTATGATATCTATGCGGTCCGCATCATCATTGACAGCGTGGCCGAGTGCTACACGGCGCTGGGATTGATTCATGATATGTATCACCCGCTGCCCAACCGGTTTAAGGACTATATCTCCACGCCCAAACCCAACGGCTATCAGAGCCTGCACACCACGGTCATTGGCCGTGAGGCGATTCCCTTTGAAGTACAGATTCGCACCCACGACATGGACCGCAACGCGGAATACGGCATTGCGGCGCACTGGAAATATAAGGCAGGTCTTACCAGCGGCGGCAATGAGCCTCTGGATGAGCGTCTTGCGTGGGTGCGCCAGCTGCTGGAAAGCCAGCGCACCAGCATTGATGCAACTGACCTGCTCAGCGACATCAAGTCGGACCTTCTGCCCGAGGAAGTTTTTGCGTTCACCCCGCGCGGTGATGTAATCAATCTGCCCGCAGGCGCTACGGTTATTGACTTTGCCTATGCCATCCACTCCGCAGTTGGCAACCGCATGGTTGGTGCTAAGGTGAACAACCGCATTGTGCCAATCGACCATCAGATTGTTACCGGCGAAATCATCGAGATCATCACGGGCCCTGAAAACCGCGGGCCTTCCCGTGACTGGCTGAATATCGTCAAGACGAGCGAAGCCAAGAACAAAATCCGCAACTGGTTCAAGAAGGAACGCCGGGAGGAAAACATCGCCGAGGGCAAGGACGCGTTTGAAAAGGAACTGCGCCGCAACATGATGACCATCCCGCCGGAAAAGCAGAAGGAATTTCTCTCCAACCTCGCCCGCCGCAACCACTGCAATACGGTGGAGGAGATGTATGCCGCCATCGGCTACGGCGGACTTCAGATGGCCCGGATTCTGCCCAAACTCAAAGAGGAATACGCCAAACTCAAGGCCAGCGAGCCCAAAATGGTGCCGACAGTAGACCTGCGCCGCGTCCATTCCTCTGACGGCGTCATTGTGGAGGGGATTGATAACTGCCCCATCAAGTTCGCCAAATGCTGCTCTCCGCTGCCCGGAGATGAGATTGTAGGCTTTGTCACCCGCGGATTTGGCGTGTCCATTCACAAGAGGGACTGCGCAAACGCACAGCAGAGTATGAAAAACCCCGAAAATGCGGAGCGCTGGGTTCGTGCTTACTGGGCCGATGATGCAAAGGAAAATTACAAGGCAACGATTGAAATGGTCTGTATGGACCGCGCAAACCTTGTTTCGGACATTGCACTGGCATTGGGCGATATGCGTGTGCCGATTTACTCTCTGACTGCCCGCGCTGCCGACCAGGGCCGCGCCCGGATGAGCGTTACGGTTGGCATCAACAACACGGAACACCTGAATAATGTAGTTGCACGCCTGAAAAAAGTTAAGGATGTCATGAGCGTGACCCGGAGCTGACAATATGGACAAATCTTCCCGCAAACATAAAATACTGCTGTCCCTTTTGGGTGCGGCTATCGGTATAGCGGTGTTTTTATGCCTGTATGGTACTTCTGCTTTACACGTTGAAAACGACGCATGGATTCTCAACGGTTACGATGAATGGGACGTCCAGCAGCACTATGCCGGCTGGCTGCTTTTCCGCAACTCGCACTGGAATTTTCCGTTGGGGTTAGCGGATACCATTGCCGCGCCGGACGGTACGGTTATTTCTTATACGGACAGTATCCCTTGGGTCAGTATCTTTTTGAAGCTGCTGCGCGGGATACTGCCGGCTGCTTTTCAGTGGTTTGGGTGGTATGTGCTGATTTGCTTTGCACTGCAAGGTGCGGCAGGGGCACTGCTCTGCGGACGGAACACTTCAGCGCGCTCACTCTGGCAGGGCTGGGCGGTGCCTTTGCTGGGCGCACTGCTCTTTTGTATGCTGCCAACGCTGTGGGAGCGGGCGTTCCGTCACACAGCACTGGCCAGCCAATGGCTGATTCTCTATTCTTTGTACTTTTACCTCGAATACCGCCAGAGCTTGGCAGAAAGCAGGGAGCATTTCCCCTGGCAGCTTCCGCTGCTCGCTTTCATAGCTGTTGGAATCCACCCGTATTTTCTGCCGCCTGTCATGGTCTGCGCCTTGCTTGCCGCTGCTGAACGAGGCCGCTGCGGCGGAAAATGGGGGCAGGCGGCAGTTCAGTTTGCCGTCAGCCTTGCGGCAGCACTGGGCGGCGGCTTGCTCTGCGGTGCGATTGGGGGAGAAGGCGGCTTCTCCCGAAGCGGCTATGGGGATTTCTCCATGAATCTCAACGCTCTCTGGAATCCGAGCTCCCGAGGCGGTTACACTTGGTCGTGCTTCCTGCCCGTGCTGCCCCAGCAGCCGGGACAATATGACGGCTTTAACTATCTGGGACTTGGCATCCTCACTCTGATTGCCGCCGCTCTTGTTCTCAGTGCGGTACGGGCAGTTCGTGCGCCCGGTGCAGTCAAAGACTGGTGGCGGCGCAATTTTCCGCTGGCGGCGGCCTGCGCTTTCCTTACATTCTTTGCACTCAGCAATAAAATCAGCTACGGTACAGCGGGCATTGAAATTCCGCTTCCTGCGCCGCTGCTTTCATTGTGCGGAATTTTTCGTGCCAGCGGCCGAATGTTTTATCTTGTGGCGGCGTGCCTGCTGCTGTGGGCTGTTTATACATTGCGCGAGATAAATCGACCGGCTGCGGCGGTGCTTCTTGCACTATTCGCGGCCGTGCAGACGGCAGACCTCAGCGCTGTGGCGGCAGAAAAGCGTGCAGTATTTATGGCACCGATCAATGCAACAGTGGTCAATAACGAACAGACGACGGCCATCGGCGCAGGGCATACACAGCTTTTGGCAGTGGGTGATGTCCGTGACGATCGCCTGCGCCTGCTCGCCGTCTTGGCAGGAAAACAGGGCCTGTCCACGAATTTGGATATAGCGGTTTCGGGCAGTCACCCCGGTGCAGCAGCTAACCGCGCTGCGCAGGAGGAAACACTGAACAGCGGCGTCTTTGACCCGCAGGCTGTCTATGTGACAACAGACGGCGATGTTTGGCAGGGCTGGCAGCAGACTTTTGCGGATGAGCCGTCCCTCACATTCTTTGTGGCGGATTCCTGCTATTTTATGGTCCCGCAGCCCTGATGGATGCGCAGGATAAATTTTACTGCGCAATGCACTTGTGAGAAAACAGACATCTTCAGAATAAGAACGTGATAAATAAAAGGAGAATTTGCCATGCGAGCTGTTATCCAGCGTGTAACCTCTGCCAGTGTCACTGTAAACGGCGGTGCACCCCGGAAGATCGGGCCGGGCCTTGTGATTCTGCTGGGGGTGCGGGATGGTGACGACCCTGCCATCATCCCCAAACTGGCCGCAAAATGTGCGGGACTGCGCATTTTTAATGACGAGGAGGGCAAACTGAATCGCAGTGCGGTGGAACTTGGCTATTCCGCACTTGTGGTGAGTAATTTCACGCTGTACGGCGACACCTCCCGCGGCAAACGCCCCAGTTTTATCCGCGCCGCAAAAGGGGACACGGCCCGCGAAGCCTATGAAACCTTCCTCAAAGAAATTTCCGCGCAGGGCCTGCAGGACGTTCAGCACGGTGAGTTCGGGGCGGATATGCAGATTAGCCTTGTCAATGACGGTCCGGTGACGATTGTCATTGACACGGACGAATGGAAATGATTTCAAACCCAAAACGTGAAAGGAGCCACCTATGAAACTGATTCACATCAGCGGCCCCTGGCCGCTTTGCACCAATACGTTCCTGCTGATTTCTGCTGGCGGCAAAGCGGTGGCCATTGACCCTGCGGCGCAGGCGCAGAAATATCTGGAAGAATTGAAAAAGGAAAATGCTGTTCTTACCGATATTTTCCTCACTCACGGCCACTATGACCATGTGGGCGGCGTGGCGGAACTGCGGCGTCAGACGGGAGCAAAGGTGCATCTTGATTTGAATGATGCCAAAGGAAACCAGCTCTACCCGCTGACACCGGACCTGGTTGACTGCCCCTGGCCGGACGGTAGCAGCGAATATACAGTGGATGAACTGAACTTTAAGATTTGGCATACCCCCGGCCATACACCCGGCGGCGTAATCATTGCCTGCGGGAACCAGCTGTTCTGCGGCGATACGCTCTTTGCCGGAAGCTGCGGACGCACGGATATGGAAGGCGGCAGCGCTGCACAAATGCAGCGCAGTCTTTCCCTAATCGCGGACCTGCCGCTGCCCGATGAGACGCAGGTCTATCCGGGACATGAAAACTTCACGACCCTCGGCCGGGAACGCCGTTCCAACCCCTGTATGCTGGGGGACTGGTTCTAAAACCCGCGCGGTACATCCTGTTTTGGGAGGCTTAGTTTTATCTTGGAAAATACAGTAAAAATCGTTCTGCGCGGTTCGGCAGCCGGTTACGAGGCGGAACATACGGCCCGCATTTTTTACCCGTCTGCGGAACTTGTGAAGGAACTTCCCGGTGAGGGGGAAAACTTGATTCTTGCCTCATCCCACAGCCGTGTTGATCTTGCCTTAATCCGCCTTTCGGGTACAGTGCGCTGGCGCGCGGTGCCGGTCACAGACGGGGAGGAACCGCGTGCACGGGAGTTTGCTTTGTGCCAGCTGCTCTATGAACTGCTGCGCGAGGCAACCGGCATCCGCCCGCCCTGGGGCATGATGACTGGCGTGCGGCCGGTACGCATCATTCATGATATGCGCGCCGCCGGTGCCGATGAAGCGGCCATTCGGGAACACTTTGTTGACCACTTTGACTGCACGCCGGGGCGGTATGAGATGTCCGTTCAGATTGCTGACCTTCAGCGCCCCGTTCTCGAAGCGGCAGAGCCAATGGATTGCAGCGTTTATGCGGGCATCCCGTTCTGCCCGTCCCGATGCAGCTATTGCAGCTTTGTTTCCCGCACGGTGGGGGACCGCTCCACGCGTGCGCTCGTGGAGCCTTATGTGGACTGCCTGTGCCGCGAACTGGATGCTACCCGTCAAACCGCGCAGGACTGCGGGCTGAACATTAAAACGCTCTATGTGGGCGGCGGTACGCCCACCAGCCTGAATGCAGATCAGCTGCGCCGACTGATGAACTCGATGCAGGAAAACTTTGATCTTTCCCATATTCAGGAGTTCACCGTTGAGGCGGGCCGCCCGGACTGCACGGATGAAGAAAAACTGCGCATCCTGTATGAGAGCGGGGTTACGCGCATCTCCATCAATCCGCAGACGTTCTCCGATGAGGTGCTGCACAATATCGGCCGCCGCCATACGGCGGAGGATATTCTGGACTGCTACCGCACAGCGCGCAAGGTCGGCCATTCCAACATCAATATGGACCTCATCGCCGGACTGCCCGGCGATACGGTGGAGGGGTTCCGCAGGAGCCTTGAAATTGCCATATCCCTGGACCCCGAAAACATCACCGTCCATACCCTCACGCTCAAGCGAGCCTCCAACCTGGTGGTGGAACACCGCGCCGAAGACTATGATGACGTGGCTGCGATGGTGGAAATTTCCCACGAACTGCTCAGTGCGGCAGGCTACCAGCCTTACTATCTCTACCGGCAGAAAGGTACACTGCAAAACCTTGAAAATGTCGGCTGGTGCAAGCCCGGTTACGCTTGCCTGTATAATATTTATATCATGGAGGAAGTCCATACGATCCTCTCCGCCGGCGCAGGCGGTTCCACCAAACTGGTAACGCCCGGTGTGCGCCACGGCAAAATTGAGCGTATATTTAACTACAAATATCCTACGGAATACATTGACCGGTTTGATACCGTCCTTGCCCGCAAGGAAGGAGTGAAACAATTTTATGGAAAAAGTTCCCGGAACGATTGACCCCCGAACCCCCAAGCGCCTTGTGGGGAGTGAGCTTGTGAACCTTGCCGCTCGTGACCCCCGCGCGCTTGTTGAGTTGAGTGAGCGTCAGTATGCGCGGCGCATCCGTGATGCGGCGGACCAGATTCTTTCGAGCGGCCGCCATATCGTGATGGTCACAGGGCCTTCCGCCGCCGGCAAGACGACCTCCGCCAATAAACTGGCACAGGAACTCAGGAGCCGCGGCATCCGCAGTGAGGTGATGAGCCTGGATGACTTCTTTGTGGGGGCAGGGCGCTACCCCAAGCAGCCGGACGGCTCGGATGATTATGAGTGTGTTGAGGCGCTCGATATTCCCGTTCTTCACCGATGTCTGCAAAGCCTCGCGGAAACCGGCGTGTGCGATGCGCCCATCTTTGACTTCCTTACGCAGCTTCCCACCGGCACAACGCGGCATATTGACTGCACTGACGGCGTAGCGATTGTGGAAGGACTGCACGCCTTCAATCCGATTTTGACGGAACAGCTGCCGGCCGATGCGGTACTCAACATTTACGCAAGCCTGCGTGAGGAGTATGCGGGTGCGGACGGTCAGCGTCTGCTTGCCACGCGGGATGTCCGCCTCGCCCGCCGCATGACTCGGGATTGGAAGTTCCGTGGTCATGATGCGGATTTCACAATGTCACTCTGGCCGCACGTCTGCAAGTCGGAGGATATTTATATCAAAGCGTTCAAAAAGCGTGCGGACCTTGTGCTGGATACCTCGTTCAGCTGTGAGGTGGGAATTTGGGAACACTATGTGGAGAACCTGACCGCATCGGCCCACACAGAACGCCTTGCCACGCTTCGCCGCAAATTCGCGGCCTTTGACCCCATTGATTCCTCTTTGATTCCGGCGGACAGTATGCTGCGTGAGTTCATTGGCCCGGATAAGGAAAATCCTTGACATTAAGCACGGAATGTTTACGATTCTTTTACAAAATTTTCCGTTGCATGATTGAAAATTCTTGTTGAATGCGTTATAATGCAGACAGAAGTCTGTACGGAAATGCTTTGTGAAGCAAATCAAAAAACTTAAATAAAGAGGTGCTTATCATGTTTGAACTTAACATCAACAAAATCAAGGAACAGGGTGTTCAGTTTGTAGATACCGCCCGCAAGGCTGCAATGGATATTGCCGACAAGAGCAAAAATCAGCTTGACTTGGCCGGGCAGCAGAACCAGCTTGCCAAGGCAGAGCGGCAGCTTGGCACATTGGTGTATAGCCTGTATAAGAGTGGGGAAAAGAATGAACCTCTTGTACAGAAATACATCGAAAATATTGAGGCCATCGAAAAGTCAATCGAGGAGATTAAAGCCCGTATGACGCCCGAGGAGCAGGCGGCTGCCAGCCAGCCTGCCGAGGAGGCTGAGGAGCCGAAAGCTGCCGAACCCAAAGCTGCAAAAGAACCGGTACGCCATGGCGGTCTTGACGAGGAACAGCTTGACGAACTGGCTGCTGCCGCTGATCGTCCCCGCGGGGAGACCAAGACCTGCCCGGTCTGCCACTCTGAAGTAGACGCGGATGCGCTGTTCTGCAACCACTGCGGCGCACAGCTTTAAAAAAGCGTTCCGCCTATGTGAAAATGGCGTATACCTGACAAAGACTTGACAAAATCCGGACGAATGGAGTAAAATGGTGATTGTTGCGCTGTTTTTGAGCGCTCACCGGCAAATACAGGAATGAACGATTATCCAAACAGGGAACACTATACGGCGGATGACTTGGTGCGCATTATTGCCATCCTGCGGGATCCTGAAAACGGCTGCCCATGGGATAAGGTACAGACGCACCAGTCGATCCGCATGAACTTTCTGGAAGAAGCCTATGAGGCCGTGGATGCCATCGATCTGGATGATCCGGAACTTATGTGTGAGGAGCTGGGCGATGTGCTCATGCAGGTGGCGTTTCATGCCTGTATGGAGCAGGAATCTGGCCGCTTCACTTGGGCGGATGTCTGCGATGGGGTCTGCCGCAAACTGATTGACCGCCATCCGCATATTTTTGGCACCGAAACGGATGCGCAGAGCATAACGGACTGGGATTTGCTCAAAAATAAGGAAAAGGGCCGCAGCACGCTGGCCGATGATTTGGAAAGTGTCCCGCGTGCCATGCCGGCTCTGATGCGTGCCGCCAAGCTGCAAAAGCGTGCGGCACGGTATGATGCCGCACCCGCCGCAATCGGCGCTGAGGATTTGACAGCGCTGGCTAAGGAACTTGCCGATGCACCAAAAGGGAGCGAGCAGGCAGAGCAGGCGGCGGGAAAACTTCTCTTTGCGGTTACGGATTTGACGCGCCGTGCAGATATTGACCCCGAACAGGCGCTTCAGAAGGAAAATGAGGACTTTTGCCGGGGTAACACCATTGACATCTGAAAGCAACTATGCTTTTAGCTGATAATTATCGTGGAGGTACAAACAAATGACCAAAGTTGAACTGATCGCAGCCGTGGCCAGCGAGGCCGGACTGAGCAAGAAAGACGCTGAGAAGGCTGTCAATACGACTCTCGCAGCTATTACCGAGGAACTCAAAAAGGGCGAGAAGGTTTCTCTCGTTGGCTTCGGCACTTTTGAAGTCCGTGAGCGTCCTGAGCGTCAGGGCCGCAACCCCCAGACGAAGGAACCCATGACCATTGCAGCCTCCAAGCTGCCCGCATTCAAGGCCGGCAAGGCTCTGAAGGATGCCGTTCAGTAATCGGTTCCTTTGATGGAAAAATCCCTCCGCGTTTTTAGAGCAGGGATTGTATAAAGGTTGTTTTAAGAAAATCGAAAATTTGGTTTTCAAAAAGACGGCGTGACTTCAATGTCACGCCGTCCCTTTTTTGCATTTTTTGAGGGCGGTGCCGTCAAGTTTTCAGGGAACCGGTCATCTTGCTTCCCTTGACATCTCTCTGCTTCGGCGGTATGCTATTAACAAAAGGGGAGCAGGGAATTGGTCTGCTGCCCGTACAGAACCGGAATTTGCTGCGCCTTCACTGTTTTGCGAACACCCGCCGGATGCGGCGGGCTTTTTTAGATGAGGCATCAGCCTTCCAGCATAGAAAGGAAAAAATCATGCGTCTTGATAAATATCTCAAAGTCAGCCGTCTCATCAAGCGCCGGACGCTCGCCAATGAAGTGGCGGACGCTGGGCGCGTTCTTGTCAATGGCAAGCCTGCCAAGGCAAGCTACGCCGTCAAAGTCGGCGATGAAATTGAAATCACGTTCGGCAACCGTCCCGTGCGGGTTCGAGTCCTCTCAACGGAGGAACCTCGGGGCAAGGATGTCGCAAGGGAACTTTTTGAAATTCTTGAAAGCTGAGGTCTAACTTCACTTCCAAGCGCATATCCTGATACTAAAGCAAATTGAACCGGGGGATATGCCATGACTGAAGCCGTTTCGCAGGACTCGACCACTCTGCCCGCCCGCGCACATACCCTGACGATGGAAAACCGCTCCCGCTTGACGGTTACCGGCGTGACTCGTGTCATCAGCTGTGATGAGAGCGGTGCCACACTGGCGACTCCGCTGGGGGATTTGACCATCGGAGGGCAGGAAATACAGGTAAGCGAACTGTCAGTACGCACAGGGGAAGTGCATCTTTCCGGGCATATCGAATATCTTCAATATGCCGAAAACAGGCAGAGCAAGCAGGCGGCAGGCGGATTTCTGGCCCGTCTTCTGCACTGAAGCGTGACACCGTCGCCGGCCTTTCCGGCCATCTTCGGTGATGTTCTGCTCTGCCTTGGCGCGGGACTTATGCTGGGCGCAATGCGGGATTTTGCGGGCCTTGCATTGGGTGAAGGCACGCTGCGCTGCTTCCTTTTGGATGTACTGACTTTTGCTGCTGCAGCGTTTATGCTCTGCGGCTTTGCGGCCGGGGCATCGGGCAGCGGAGTAGGCCGGTGGTATATGGCAGGTGCCATGGGAGTCGGGGCGCTGAGCTGGAAATGGACAGTTTCCGGTGTGCTGCACCGGACGCTTCATTGCATTTTGTCGCTGCTCTGTCTGCCGCTGAGATGGCTTGAGCATCATATCCGTCAGCCGATTCTGCGTCGAATCGGGTCCCGGCGTAAAAATAATTCCCGGAAAAAGTCAAAAAAAGAGAAAAATGTGTTGCAAAAGGAACAGAAAATATTATATAATTGAAATTGCTTAAAGCTATTTGCAGCATGAGGCTCGGGAGGGGGCGCTGTATGATGCATCGAAAAAATATTGTACGGCGGATTCTTCCGGTTCTGGTGGCAGTGATGTTCTGCGGACTGTTTTTCAGCCTGATTCAATGTCAGATTACCATCAGTTCCAAGCGCCAGGAATTGGCCGGAGTTCAGGAACAGCTGAATGTTCAGCTTGCCAAAAACGAGGAACTCAGCCGGTCGTTGGATGACGGTGAGGATGCCATTATCGAGCGCATCGCCCGCCAAGAAGGCTACGCCAAACCGAATGAACGGATTTGGGTGGACCTCAGCGGCAAATAAAATCGGAATCGTCAGGGATGCCTGCATTGCGGATTCATGGGCTTTTCTGATGAAAATAAACAAACAGGCACTGCAGAAGCCCTGCGGTGCCGAACAGCAAAGGGGTATTTTAGTTTGGCATTACAGGTTGGAGACATTCTGGAAGGCAAGGTCACCGGTATCAAGCCGTTTGGCGCCTTCGTAGCTCTGCCGGAAAGCAAGACCGGCCTTGTTCACATCTCTGAGGTTTCCTATGAGTTTGTGCAGGATCTTACTACAGTGCTGGAGATTGGCCAGACCGTTAAGGTCAAAGTGATTTCCATTGCTCCGGATGGCAAGATTGCGCTGTCCATCAAGCGCACGCAGCCCGCACCGGAACGCGCTCCGCGTGGCCCGCGTCCTCAGGGACAGAATAATGCACCCCGTCAGGGCGGTTCACGTCCTCCGCGGAAAGAGGCGCCGCCCCGCGTGTGGCAGCCCAAGCCGGTGCAGCCTCAGGGTGAGATGAGCTTTGAGGATATGATGGCGCGCTATAAGACCCAGAGCGAAGAGAAAATTGCCGATCTCAAGCGTGTTACCGAAAATCATCGCGGCGGCTATTCCCGTCGCCGCGGCTGAGCGATTGCCAGTCCGCCGCAATTCGTTGGTACCATCACAGTTTACCAGAGGCTCTGCCGGGGGCAGGGCCTTTTTGGGTTATGTTTTCATGCCCCCGGCTGAACCATGAAAGGACAAGCTATGCCCACCACCTATACACTGGTTGCTCCCTGCTTTTTTGGCACCGAGCACACTCTTTCCTTTGAGGTTAAACGCCTTGGCGCGCAGAATGTCCGCGTGACCGATGGCCGTGTCGCGTTTGACGGGGATGCTTCGCTCATCGCAGCCGCAAACCTCAATCTGCGCACGGCGGAGCGCGTTTTGATTTTGCTCAAGACCTTCCCCGCTACGACCTTTGACGAACTGTTTGATGGCGTCAATTCTATCCCGTGGGAAGACCTGATCCCCGCCGATGCGCAGTTCCCGGTCAAGGGCTCCAGCCTGTCCAGTCAGCTCTCGAGTGTTCCGGCCTGCCAGAGCATCGTCAAAAAGGCGGTGGTCAAGCGCCTTCAGGCGGGTCACAAGACTTCGATCCTGCCGGAGACGGGCGCACTTTATAAGATCCGGTTCTCTCTGCGCAAAAATGTGGCGGAGATTATGCTTGACACTTCCGGCGATGGTCTGCACAAGCGTGGATATCGCAAGAACGCCACACTTGCCCCCATCAAAGAAACTCTGGCCGCTGCCATTGCTGACCTTGGCTTTGTGCGGCGGGACAGTGTGGTTCAGGACCCCTTCTGCGGCTCCGGCACCATGGTGATTGAGGCGGCCCAAAAGGCAATGAATATTGCGCCCGGTCTGCGCCGCCGTTTTGCCGCCGAGCAGTTCGATTTTGTACCCGCATCGCTCTGGGCGGAGGAACGCCAGAAAGCACTCGCGGCTGTTCGCCCCGATGCCGCATTTGAGGGGTTTGGCTCAGATATTGACCCGGCTGCTGTTGCACTGGCCACCGCCAATGCAAAACTGGCCGGGGTAGGGGAGCGCTGCCACTTTGAAGTGCGTGATGTGAAAGATTTTACCCCTCAGCCGCAGGCCATTGTGCTGACCAATCCTCCCTATGGCGAACGCCTGGGTGATGCCGCCGAGGCTGCTGCGCTGGCCCGTACGCTCGGCCAGGTGTGGAACGCGGCACCCACTGTCGGGCTGTATGCCATCACAGCCGATGCAGACTTTGAGGCACATTTTGGCAAAAAAGCCGCCAAGAGACGCAAAATTTATAACGGCATGATTCCCTGCCAGCTCTATATGTATTTTGAGCGGCCGGCCAAGAAAGCATAAGGAGTCACTATGCAAGACCTTAAACTGGCGGTCCTTATCGACGCCGATAATATATCTCCCAAATATGTCAAGGTAATTCTCGATGAGGCAGCCTCCTTCGGCGTTGTGACCTGCAAGCGCATTTATGGGGATTGGTCGGATGTCCGTCTTAAGAGCTGGAAGGATGTCCTTCTCAATAATTCCATCATCCCAATTCAGCAATATGGCTACACAACAGGAAAAAATGCGACCGACACCGCGATGATTATTGATGCGATGGATTTGCTCTATTCCCGCAGTGTGGACGGTTTTTGCATCGTATCCTCCGACTCTGACTTTACCCGATTGGCTGCCCGCCTGCGTGAGTCCGGCAAGCTGGTAATCGGCATGGGGGAGAGCAAGGCGCTCGGCCCCTTTGTCAAAGCCTGTGACCAGTTCAAATATCTTGACCTCATTCTGGACCATGGCGGCAGCGAGCCGGCAGAGAAGGATTCTGCGGCGGAAGCCGAGGCGGCCGCTATGGCCGGAGCCGGGGACGATACGGCCATCAACCGGGATTCCATCTGCCGCCTTGTGCGGGACATGATTGACGAGATGGATGACGGAACCGGCTGGGTCCGCACCTCCCGCGTGGGCGATCAGCTCATCAAGCGCTATCCGGACTTTGACGTGCGCAACTTCGGCAGCAAGAGCCTGAACAAGTTCCTCATGTCGTTCCCGAGCCTTGAGGTTGAGGAGCGCACACTGCCCAACGGAAATCCCATCCAGTTTGTCCGTATCCGTCCGCTGCCGCGCAAACCGCAATCCCGCAAGCCTGCCGCGCGGCAGCGCCAGACCCGCAAAAAATCCGGTGACAAAAAGTAAAGCTGTTCAAAAACTTCAAGCTATACCATAAATGATTCAAACAGCCCCGCCGAGATCCTTCCCGGCGGGGCTGCTTTGCTCCTCTGTTCAGTTTTTCATCCGCTGATTTTATAAACGCGGCAGCCATCGTTTTTGTACCACAAGGTTTCGTTGGCGGCATACCAGCCTTCGTCTGCGTCCGGGAACCGGCTGTACACGCTTGAATCAAAAACCGCGTAGTCAATGTCCCACAGCTTCAGCATTTCGGCATCCGGGTGCTCATAAAGAGCAGCCATGGCAGCGTATTCGGCGGAGTAATCCATGCCGTGATAATAGACAAAACTGCCTGAACCACAAAGAATCTGCCGCCCCGCCAAACTGAATACCGGGCAAAGGTGACTGTCACTCGTCAAAAAGAGTGCGTCCGGTTCGGTGTTTTCGTCCACATAAGCGGCCAGTGCAATATCACTGCTGTTCCACTGAATATAGTTACTCACGAGTTCCCGTCCAAACGTCAGCACACTGCCGAACATTGAAATAAAACAGCAGCACGCCAGCATCAGGACGCGCAGCGGGAGGGCGCGGATTCGGCTCGCCAAATCTACAAGAAATCCTGCCGCAAGGATGCAGCCCAGCAGATGCCAGACAAAGAGCAGCTTATTGTTATCATAATTGTTGGGCTGAAAAACTACAATCTCCGCCAGTGCCAGAATGGCTAACCCGCCGCCGTAAAACCAGCGCTGTTTGGATGCGGCGTGGATAAAGGCAGGGATTAAAAGCAGATACACAAGGCCGATGTTTTTGATGTAGAACCAGAAATAATTGTCTTTCAGCGTTCCGTCATTTTGGCCGTTAATCCAGTTGAAATGCAGCCGCAGCATATTCTGCCCGTCAAGGGATTGGGCAAAAACGGTGTTCCGCATCTCTGCCAGCCAGACGATGCCGCATACAGCCGCCAAGAAAATCCAGGGCAGCATGACCTGCCGCGTGTGGGGACGGCACACCAGCGTGTAGACGGCGCATACAAGGCAAATTAACACTAACGCCAAAGCGGAATGGGTGTGCATCATGGGCAAGGGCAGAACCAGCAGAGCCAGCGCTGCCCAGAGCCGGGATTCCTCCTCCATGCAGAACCGCCACAACAGATACAGCGCCGGGAACAGCACACTCCAGCCGAACAGTGTTGCCCGCTGGGGAATCAGTAAATCCACAACGGGGTTGACCCAGAGAATGTTTTTCTCCGTGAAGTTGGTCGGCGTTGTATAAAAGCCGGTGAAAATGCCCGCAAAATCTTCGGCACTGCCCATAAAGTAAACAAAGCCGAATCCGCTTCCCATAAAAAACAGCCAGAAAGCAAGGCTGGCTTTTCCGGCGGAACCCAGCATACGCCGGGCAAGCTGCCAGACCATGCCGTACACACTGAGGAAGGCGGGCACCATCGGCAGAATACAGGCGGTACGCAAATCTGCGCCCAAAACAAGGAAAAAGCTGGACACGGTTTCACATAAAAACGGGTAACCAAAGCGGTGATCTCCGCCCAGCAGTGGATAGGCGGGTGGGAAATCCCCTGTGACGGCAATGTTTTTGATAAAGCCAAGGTGCATTGCCAAATCACCGTAACAGCTTTGCCCGGTGTGAAAATCACCGTCTACCGGGCACAGAATGTGCGTATAAAGCAGTACGAGTGTCAAAATCATCAGCGGCAGAAGGCAAGCCCACATGACAGCATCCTCGTTTGAATGGGGACAGCGGCCTTTTGGAATTTTGTGCAGGAAAAAGAAGCCCAGCCCTGCCGCAGCCAAAACCGATAACAGGATTGCTGAGGTTCCAAAATTCAGGAATACCGCCAGCAGCGCCGGAAAAATCGCTAAAAAGGAAACGCCGAATCCACAGCCGAGCGGAAGAATGACAGCGGCACTTTCCTCAGGAACCGCCCAGCGCGCGGCTTCAAACCCTGCCCAGAGAAAAACGGCAAGGCAGCAAACACTCAGAAAGTTGGCCATCCATTATACCCCTTCTAAGTCAAACGGCGGGGTGTATTCCTCCCGCGCGCTGCTCTTTTCCTGCATATACCCGTGGGTCAGCCCCATAGCAACAGCCTCATTTACGACCTTGCGGTACTCGTACGTTGTGACGCGGCGGCTGAGCCCGTGGTCTGCGGCATGGTAGAACGGTGTGAACTGGCTCATAAGGCTCGGCAAAAACTCAATGCCGGTGTCCCGGCGTATTGCGTCCATGCAGTGAAGTACCTGGATGCTGTCGTCGCTGTGGCCGGGCAGTACAAGGTGGCGAATAATGACTCCGCGCTGTAAATATCCGTCTTTGTCAAACACAGGGCTGCCAGTCTGGCAAAGCATTTGACGGATGGCCGCATCGGCCACATCGGGGTAATCCGGCGCACCGGAAAGCTCCTTGGCCAGTGAGGCATCCGCATATTTGTAGTCGGTCAGCCAGATGTCCACATAATCGGCCAGTGCACGAACGGTATCGACCGTTTCGTAGCCGCCGGTGTTGTAGGCAACCGGCAAAGAAAAGCCGCGGCCGCGCGCATCATCAAGCGCTTCGATGACCCAGGGCAGCCACTGCGTTGCGGTGACAAGATTGAGGTTTTTGGCGCCCTTTTGCTGGAGCTCAAGGAAAATATCTGCCAGCCGTGAACTGCTGATGGCCTTGCCCAGTCCTTCCTGACTGATTCGGTAGTTTTGGCAGTAGCAGCATTTCAGCGCACAGCCGGAAAAAAACACCGTTCCGCTTCCCGATTCGTCTTCCGGGTCACCGCTTAGGCAGGGTTCTTCCCAGTGGTGCAGAGCCGCACGGGCAGCGAATAGACGATCCCCCGCACCGCAGAAACCCCGCTGCCCGGCGGAACGATTGGCTCCGCAGCGCCGCGGACAAAGACTGCAATGGTCCGGTAATTGCATGATATGACCTCCTTAACGGTCGCTTTCCAAGAAAAAAGTTGTGTATTTGCCATCCAGTTTACCACAAAAACGGAAAAATGTGGTATACTAAAGAAAATATTTCTCCCATTCCGGAACAGCACGCTGCTATAGGAGATGGGAAATGATGAATCTTTACACAGTAAAGGAGTGTGTTTTTATGTCTACCCCTCATAACCGCGCCGAAAAAGGCGATTTCGCTAAAACCGTTCTGATGCCCGGCGATCCGCTTCGCGCCAAGTTCATCGCCGAAAACTTCCTTGAAAATCCCCGCCTCGTCACGGACGTCCGCGGAATGTACGGCTATACCGGTACCTATCAGGGACTCCCTGTCAGCGTGATGGGCAGCGGCATGGGTATGCCCTCCATCGGCATTTATTCCTATGAACTGTACAGCCAGTACGGTGTAGAAAACATTATCCGCATCGGCTCTGCCGGCTCTTACAGTGAGAAAGCCCATGTCTTTGACGTTGTTCTTGCTGCGGGTGCTGTCAGTGAGAGTAACTACGCCATGACCCAGTCCGGCGACACGGATTCCATTCAGCTTCCCAGCGCTGAGCTGAACGCGGCACTTAAGTCCAGTGCGCAGGCACAGAACATTTCGCTCATTGAGGGCAATATTCATTCTTCTGATGTTTTCTATCGGGAAGATGACGGCCAGCGTCCTACCTATTGGGAAAAGCTGCGCGATGAACAGGGCTGCCTCTGCGTGGAAATGGAGAGCTTTGCACTGTTCCACAATGCGAAAGTGCTGGGCAAACGCGCGGCTTGCCTGCTCACGATTTCAGACAGTTTTGTATGCCCTGAAATCACCACACCGGAACAGCGCCAGACCAGTTTTACTGATATGATGAAAGTGGCACTCGGCGCTGTACGGTATCTGTAAAGGGTGTTAGCTATGGAACAACAGCAAGCACGCGAACTGATTCGCGCCGCATTGAAGGCCCGGATGTTTGCCTATACGCCCTACTCCCATTTTAAGGTGGGGGCTGCGCTGCTGGCAAAAAACGGTCAGGTGTTCACCGGATGCAATATTGAAAATGCGGGGTACACCCCCACAAACTGTGCAGAGCGTACGGCACTGTTCAAGGCTGTGAGCGAGGGCGTGACGGAGTTTTCCGCTATTGCCATTGTGGGCAGCCTTGAAGGCAAAACAAACACGCTTGTTACAAGCCCCTGCGGCGTCTGCCGCCAGGCACTTTTTGAGTTTACCGGCCCGGACCTCACGGTGATTTTGGCAAAAAGCGAAACCGATTATATGGAAACAACCCTCGGAGAACTTTTGCCCTATGGCTTCGGCCCTAAAAATCTTGAGATTAACCCTGAATAAAAGGAGATTTGCCCGCCCATGTCTTTCCCCGCGTTCAAGATAAAAAAACAGATTTTATCCATGCTTGCCCTCCTGTTGGCGCTTGCACTTACCGCTTCTCTTTTCGGATGCGGCGAACAGCAGCCCTCGGCTGCACCGAATGACCCTGCTCTCGTAGATGACAGCGTATATGCTCTCACGCCCGAACAGGTGGAAACCCCGCTGGATGGCGCGGGGGCGTCCATTGCCTTAGCAGCCGGACCGGAAGGAACGGACTCCGGCGTTGGCGCTGCCGTGTGGCGCGGCGTTCAGACCTTCTGTGAAAATTTCAATTTCACACCGCAGCTTTTTGCCGCGGAAGAAGCAGGAACGCAGGGCGCCGCGGCGGCTCTTCGCAGCGCAGCAGAGAGCGGCGCGGAGCTCGTGATTTGTTATGGCTCTGATATGGCTGCGGCGCTCTATACGATTCAGGATAACTATCCTACGGTCAGCTATCTCTGCCTGGATGACGAGCCTCATTCCGGCGATTATACGGATTACCGCACGGCTTCCAACGTCCATTGTGTTCTTTTTAAGGAAGAACAGGCAGGGTATCTCGCCGGATATGCCGCCATCAAGGAGGGAAATACCAGTATGGCTTTCCTGGGCGGCGAACCGCTGCCGGGGGTAGTTCGCTATGCCACCGGATTCGTTCAGGGCGCGGAGGCGGCTGCGGAGAATCTTGGCGTTCAGGCATATATTCGTATCTGGTACAGCAACGCTTCCTCAAGCAGTGAGGAACTCACCGAGTTTATCCGCGGCTGGTATGAGGAAGGCTTCCAGCTTGTCATGAATGCAGGCGGTGACTTGTCGCAAAGCTGCGTGGACGCTGCCCGCGCCGCGGGCCGGCAGGTTATCGGCAGCGGCTGGGACCAGACCGTGCTTGATGATGCGGTGCTCACCTCCGCCGTGCAGTGCTACAGTACAGTTGTGCAGAACCAGCTGTATGATTTTTGGACGGCTCGGGAATGGGATCAGGATTCTGCGGGAACGACCGAGCGTGTTGGCGCGGCGGAAGGCGCGATTGAGCTTTCTCTGCGCCAGTGGCGCTTTACGCGGTTTACCGGCACGGAATATCAGGACCTGTACAACCGTCTGCGCACAGGAGAAATCAAAGTGGAACGCCACTCTGATACAACCTCACTGCCTGAAACTCAGAATATCACGGTTGATCTCAAAAATGGCTGATGATACGCTGCTTTTTGCGGGACGTTCAAACCGGTGACGCATTTGTTATGCTTTTGTAATGCCTTTTGTGCATGGATTCCATTGCAAAAACAGGAGCAAAAGTATATAATATTTCTTAGCACCGGAGGGAACCGCCCTCCCGGACACCAAATATAAGGAGAGTAAAAAATGAAAAAGTTTCTTGCTTTGACCATGGCCGCCTGCATGGCGATGTCCCTGGCCGCTTGCGGTGGCTCTGACAGCTCTTCTGCTGCTTCCACTGCGGATTCTGCTGCTGCTTCTGTTGAGGCCACCAGCGATTCGGCTTCTGGCGATGCAGCTGAAACTGCCAGCGCGATCACCGGTATTGCCCAGTGCTGCGATGTCGGCACTCTGGATGACGAGAGCTTCAACCAGGGTTGCTGGGAGGCAGTCAAGGCCTACGGCGACGCCAATGGCATTGAGTACAACTACTACCTGCCCGCCGGCGAGGATGCCTCTGATGAGGACCGTGAGACCCTGATTCGTCAGGCTGTCAATGACGGCGCAAACACCATCGTCTGCGTTGGCTACCTGTACGGACCCGCTCTGGCTTGGGGCGCTACCGAGTATCCTGATGTTCACTTCATCGGCATCGATGTGACCGGCTTCGACATCTCTGAGGATGGTTCCATTCCTGCCAACGTGTTCTGCGTCACCTTTAAGGAAGAGCAGGCCGGTTATCTGGCCGGATACGCTGCCGTTAAGGACGGCTTCACCAAGCTGGGCTTCCTCGGCGGTATGGCTGTTCCCGCCGTTATCCGCTACGGCTACGGCTATGTTCAGGGCGCTGACGCCGCTGCTCAGGAGATGGGCGTGGACGTTCAGATGAACTACTACTACGGCGGTCAGTTCTACGGCGATGAGAAGATCACCGCCAAGATGGACGGCTGGTATGCCGGCGGCACTGAGATTGTCTTTGCCTGCGGCGGCGGTATCTGGACTTCTGCTGCTGAAGCTGCTGACAAGCATGGCGCTAAGGTTATCGGCGTTGACGTTGACCAGAACTACCTGGGCGTTCAGGGCGCTGAGGACGGCTCTTATCAGGCTAACCCCTTTGTGACTTCCGCTATGAAGGGCCTGGGTGCTGCTGTTAATGACAGCCTGGAGCTTGTCAATGACGGCAAGTGGGACACCATTGCCGGCACCAACGGCAACTTCGGTCTGGAGGAAGGCGAGTATGTCGGCCTGCCCACCGATGAGAGCAGCTGGAACTTCTCCAACTTCACCGTGGATGAGTACAATGCCGTTGTTGAGCAGATCCGCAGCGGTGCAATCACTGTGGACAACACCTCTGATGACGCTACCAAGCCTGTCACCAGCGACAAGATCACTGTGGACTATCAGTCCTGATTGCCCTCGGCTGAATCTGAATAACGCATGAGCAACGCCGCCCCGGAATGGCTTATCGCTGTTCCGGGGCGGTTTTTATTGAAAAGTATTCTGGGATAGGGAAGAGCGGTACATCCGTCAAATTTACAGCACCCGTTTTGCCGTAACCCGTCAATGGGAAAGAACAAACGCTGCGGCGCATGCTGCTGCAAAAGAAAGCGTGCCTGCCCCAAACGGGTCAGGCACGCTGATTTTGTATAAGGATATTTCATTCACTCAGCAGCACATAAATCCGCCGCGTCCGCCGCAGCAGCAAATACTGCAAAGGTTGCACATCATCAGATACAGCCACGCCTGCAAACAGGTATTTGCGCCCTGATGGCGGCTGCCGGGCTGCGTGTAGGCCTGCTGCTGGGAGGAGTAGGCGCGTCCCGGGTTCTGAAGCCGGTCAAGCAGGTTCTGGTACTCGTAGTTTCCGGGTTCCATGTTCACGGCTGTCCGGGCTTCGTTTTGCGCCTGAATATTGTTGCCTAGCCCGGACTGTGCAAGCGCCATATAATAATGCCACCGCGCGCTGCGGTCTGATGCCGCAACACTGTTCAGCACGTTGATAGCTTCCTGATAATAGCCATTGCGGATATAGTTGTTTGCTGCCTGCATCTCAGGAGATTCCTGACGGCTGTATCCGCCGCCGTAACTGCCATAGCCGCCGTTTGCGTATCCGCCGAAGCCGAAGGGGTCAAACCCGAACCCGAACGGGTCCTGATACTGCTGCTGTCCGCTGCGGCTTCCGCCGTAAGAGCTGTTCCCGTAGGAGGCACCGCCGCCTGAACGGGACGATTGCCCGCCGCCCGAACGGATACGCATGATTTCGCTGTATGCGGCCTGAACTTCCTTGAATTTATCCTCGCAGGTGGGGTCATCCGGATGCAAATCGGGATGATATTGCTTGCATTTCTGGCGGTAGGCTTTTTTGATGGTTTCCTCATCAGCCCCCTGTGAAATGCCAAGCACGCTATACGGATCGTTCATTCGTCTTGCTTCCCCTTCCTCAGCCTTTTCTTTGGTGCGGTGCGCGTGGCTTTGACCAGCGAATATTTGCTCCATACCCCCGCATAAATCGTGTTATGCAGAACCTGTCCCTCGGGGGTGTCCTTCAGGATGGGGAGCAGTTCAAAATTTTGTGCACAGATGCCCATCTGCTGTGTCAGCAGTTCATGGCAGCATTCCTCAAATCCGGCTTCATCCTGACCGTAATGGCGGCGGGTGTCGGCCAATGCATTAAAGCTGCCGTGCCGGGCGTCCTTTTTCAAATCATCATATGCGTCCATCAGGTAGATGAACCCACCCAGCCCGCGTCCGGTACGCTCCAGGACGGGCGCCCAAAAATCATCCCGGCAGTTAAACACGGCTCCAAGCAGCGTACCAAAGCTGTTGCACAGCGCGTCCAGATCAGTGCAGCCGGAACTTTCCAGCCGATTCAGATCATCGAGCTGTTCGCGTATGACACCGCACTGGCGGGGCCACCGCTGACGGATGCCTTCAAGACTCGGCTCAAGCTTCTTTGCTATATTCAGGCTGAGCCTGCGGTGGTCGTCCTGCCAGTCATCCATGTAATTGTAATAGGCAAGAACCACGCTCATATCGGCGGCATAGTCCAAAAACTCGTTGGCGGCCCGGGGGCGCGTTTTTACCGGATGCGGCACGCAGCGTCCTTCAGAGAATTGCGTGGAAGGTTCATAGAGAGCGGAGAGCAGCATGGCTACAAAAGTCATGTCATAGCTTAAGGTCATTTGGGCAAGGGCACCGTATTTTTGTCCCAAAGCACGGCAAAGCCCGCAATAGTACGCCTGGTAGCGGTCCATTGCGGTCTTGTCTAAGTCCTTCTGATAGATGGTAACATATCCGAACACGCGGCGTCAACCTTTCAGTGGTCTAAGCTCAGGTCTTTTTGATGAACTGTGTCCCGCATTTGGGGCAGGTGATGGAAATGCGTCCGCGGCCTTTCGGTACACGGATTTGCTGCTTGCAGCGCGGGCAGGAAAAATACCGGTAGGTTTTGCGCAGAGCAAAGCGTTGCTTGATTTGCGCAAACTTTGTCTTTACGCCAGCACTCATCTGGAGATATTTCTGATTCTCCGCATATCGTTTGGGAATATTGCGGCTGAACATACGGAAATATGTGTAAATCAGAAGCGCCAGACCGATGTAATAGAAGATGCCCACAAAAAAGCCCAGAACCAGGCAAATCAGGGATGCAACACACAAAAAGTTGCCAAAGGCATCATTGCCATATCGGCCGGACATAAAACGCTGGAACCAGGCTCTCATAAATAAACGCCATCCTTTTCGAAGATATGCATCCATTATGCCATGGATTTGTGGTCAAATCGTGAACGACATCCGAACAGAATTTGAACAAATGCGTCATAAAAGCCAAAACAAAGGAGTTTTTTCAAAAAAACTCCCGAATCTGTCCGACCATCTCAAAAGCGCCTGTCAGATATCATACGGCTTTTCCACGTGCTGTATCTCTCTTGTGATGCAGCACGCGGATTGACCTAACATTTATTTTAATACACGCCGCAGGGGAAGTCAATCTCTGCGCCTGTGGACGCGCTGTTCTGCCGGGCCTGCCGGACACTTGGTAAAAATACAGCAGGGGAGAGCAGGATCAAAATTCACCATGCTTGTGCTGCTGTGAAGAATATGATTCATCTGACGCATGAAAATATGTACAAAATATGAAGGCAAAAAAACATTTCTCTCCACAAAAGTGAAAAAATTCCATCCGCCTATTGTGCAAAATAAAGATTTATGGTAAACCATACAATGGGGAACAAGGCAGGGCCTTCCATAGAAGGACCCGCAGACGGTGCACAAACCAAGTGAATGAGGGGAATCTTGGCTTGTGCAATGCCCACGGTAAACCGAACCCTGTTAGGCGGCTTTGCTCCCATAAAGAAGAAAAAGGAGTCCTAAACCAATGGAAAACACAAAAAAGACATTTTCTCAAAAATGCCGTCAGCTGTGGAACTACTTTACGACCTATGAAAAGGTGTGGTTTTTCAGCATCCTGATTCTGTCTGTCATCTTTGCTTTTATTTTCCCTGAAGAGGACACCAACGGCGTCAACGGCAAAATCATCATGGCCCTTTATCTGGCTGACACTTTCCTCAACATCCTCTGCGAACTGCTGATTTCCAAGCAGAGTAAATGGAACTTCATTGTTTCCCTGTTTGTCGAGTTGGTCGAAATTGCCATCTGTGTGGTTCTGAGCTATCGTTTCTCCACCATGGCGGTCACGCTGTTCTTCTGGATCCCCATTGATATCATCAGCTTCATCAACTGGAACCGTCACCCTGACCAGCAGGAGGAAGAACTGACCGAGGTTCGCAAACTCAGCGGTTGGGCTGAAGTGGCTGTCATTGCCGGCATTATCATCTGGACCGTTGTGGTCGGTTACTTCCTCTCTAACCTCGATATCACCACCGACCTGTTCGGAGGCAACCAACTTGTTGAGACGATTGTCTGCTACCTCGATGCCTGCGCTTCTGCGGTCGGTGTTGCGAATGGCCTGTTTATCCTGTTCCGTTTCCGTGAGCAGTGGTTTGCATGGTATATCTGCACCTTCCTGGAAATTGCCATCAACATCCTCTCCGGCCAGTATATGCTGCTGGTCCTCAAGGCGGGCTTCCTGACCAACACCACCTACGGCTATATCAAGTGGACGAAATACATTAAGGAACATCAGGCTTCCCTCGCAGAGCATAAGGGCAGCGTTCTGTAAATTCATATTGGCATGATGCGCGATTCCTGAATAAAACCAAGCAACCGGGGACTGATTTGAAAAAATCAGTCCCCGGCTTATTGGCGCCGAATAGGCATGATAAAACCCCCAGTTCAACTGGGGGTCAATAAAAAAGACTTTAGTGAAAGAAAGAACCTCCAGTGCTAAAATGTAAGTGGTCTGGCAACCGCAATACAAAAGCACTGGAGGTTCTTGTCAA
>JAQXGE010000063.1 GCA_029006135.1 Oscillospiraceae bacterium
AATCCGCAATAAGCAAGCTGAACGATGATTTTTGGGATCACCCCCACTTGCGTGGGGAAAAGTGGTTTGCTGGCACTCACTACGCGTCACAAAAAGGATCACCCCCACTTGCGTGGGGAAAAGCTTTTATTCAATTATAGATGCTTTTCCAGCCTAGGATCACCCCCACTTGCGTGGGGAAAAGCACCAGGCGTTATTTCCCCACATGCCATCGCCGGGATCACCCCCACTTGCGTGGGGAAAAGGGTTCGCTTTCCTGCATCCGTGGCAATCAAATCAGGATCACCCCCACTTGCGTGGGGAAAAGTCAACGGCTTTCTTCAATTCCGGTGTAAGGTGTAGGATCACCCCCACTTGCGTGGGGAAAAGTCAGCTACAACGGCAAGCGTTATGTTTGCACTAGGATCACCCCCACTTGCGTGGGGAAAAGGTCATAATCTTTTCAAGGTCTGCAACTGTCAGAGGATCACCCCCACTTGCGTGGGGAAAAGGATGGGAATGCCATACTCCGACGCTGCCAGGTGGGATCACCCCCACTTGCGTGGGGAAAAGGAGGTATGAGCATGAAAACAGAAATAGCCGTAAGGATCACCCCCACTTGCGTGGGGAAAAGGCTGGGCATCCAGTATGGCGTGTACTGGTACAGGGATCACCCCCACTTGCGTGGGGAAAAGGACAAGTTCATCCACAAACGGGGAGAACCCGTGGGATCACCCCCACTTGCGTGGGGAAAAGCGCTCGAAACGCTGTACGCACATCTTAATAAGGGGATCACCCCCACTTGCGTGGGGAAAAGTTGGTGTTGTGAATGACCCAACTACCGCAGGAGGGATCACCCCCACTTGCGTGGGGAAAAGCAAAACAGACCATCACACATGGGCTCGGTGAGGGGATCACCCCCACTTGCGTGGGGAAAAGCGCCAGAACCGTCTTGTTCCGCTTCGATAGTGGGGATCACCCCCACTTGCGTGGGGAAAAGGCACAGTGAAAACCTGCAAAGAGCCGGAAAGCGGGATCACCCCCACTTGCGTGGGGAAAAGATGGAATCGAAACAAAGCTGTCGAACGACTTGGGGATCACCCCCACTTGCGTGGGGAAAAGGACCGTATGCAGGAGGAGCCGACATGATTATAGGGATCACCCCCACTTGCGTGGGGAAAAGGATTCACTCCATTCATTACGATTGCTTTTTGCGGGATCACCCCCACTTGCGTGGGGAAAAGTGTCTTGCTTCCGCAACCAACTGTTTCATAGGAGGATCACCCCCACTTGCGTGGGGAAAAGGCACTATCAGGAGATAGGCTCCAGCGGCGTCAGGGATCACCCCCACTTGCGTGGGGAAAAGCAGATGGCACGGATGCACAGTGCCTCGGCCCAGGGATCACCCCCACTTGCGTGGGGAAAAGTGCTTGCCGTGGTAGCCGTCAAGTTCTGCCAGGGGATCACCCCCACTTGCGTGGGGAAAAGTCGGACAGCTCTTCCAGGCGCGCGTCAGTATAGGGATCACCCCCACTTGCGTGGGGAAAAGCAACAACCAATACAGCGAAAAGACTTTCGGCCGGGATCACCCCCACTTGCGTGGGGAAAAGACTAAAAAAATTGCGGTGGGACGCTCTTACGGGGAGTGTCGGAGTCACAATTCATTTAGGTTGGAATAGATCCCACAGGTCAAAAGGCTGTCGGGCAGGGCGCGGTGACATTGTGCTGAATCAAGGTGAAACGTTTGTGCCAGCGTTTCGAGTTTGTAGTCCGGTGCGCCGCGCAGACGGCGCCGGGCGATTGGCAGGGTATCCGTCACGCTGTTCTGCGGGATTGGGATTCGGCAGGTGCGGCAGGCCTCATTCAAAAAAGCAAGGTCGAACGCCGCATTATGGCACAGCAGCGGATCGGAGCCGACAAAAGCAAGGAATTGCTCGAGGGCCGGTTTGAGCTCGATTCCCTCCTGATTCAGCTGGGCATCCGTCAGGCCGGTCAGGTTTTTGACAGGTTCCGGCAGCGGAACGCCGCACCGAACCAGCACGGAGAATGTCTCGCCGGGGGTTCCGTCCCGGACGCGGACAGCGCCGAACTCAATGATGCGGTCGCAGTCACTGTCCAGACCGGTCGTCTCAAGGTCAAAGGCACAGTAGTCCGTCAGAGCTTTTCGCTTTGCCGCGCCGCCGGCCGCATGGCGTGCCATCTGGCGGTGTGCCGCTTTGCTGAAACCGGGGGCCAGCAGTTCCTTTTTCTCCGTTCCGGATGCTCCCGGCGCACGGGGCGCGGGACGGCGCACAAGTTTGATGCCGTCATAGTCCACCGGCTCCCAAGCGGCATTGTGAACACGGAAATCCATCCGCTGTTCATTGTTTGTATTATACACCATCGTGGCGCGGCCGTGCCTGAGATTTTCGCAGATGCGGTCCCACAGTTCATCCCGGACGCGGGCGTTGAGTTTTCCAACATAGACGCCGGTATTGATTTCCAGCAGCCATTTGGTCAAATCGCCGCGGAGCCGGGGCGGGCAGTCCGAGACAATCACCACCGTCATGGCTCAGCCTCCTTTTTCCCGTACGAGATACCGCCCTCAACGGTTCCGCGTGCGCCGTCCCACAGGCGGACCTCATTTTCCGGCTCGTCCGGTTCCGCATCGAGCAGCCAGCGGATATCATGCACCATCCGTTCGAGGAGATGTGCCTCCACCATGGCATCCCGGGTTTTTCTGCGCATAACGGCAGGCAGGTCATCCGGGTGTGCCGATGCGACCTCAAACGCCAGAGGAATCGTGATTTCCGACTTATACAGGTCGGCAATATCATACGAAAAGGAGTTTTCGTGTCCCACATGGACAAAGCCAAGCCCCGGTGAGCAGCCCAGCGCAAAAATCACCGCATGGGCCAGTCCGTACAGGCAGACATTGCCGGCGCTGAGTGCCTGGTTCACCTCATCCCCGGCGGAAAAATCATCGGGGTCATAGTCCCGACCGCTCCACGGCACGTTCCATTTGCGGGCCGCATCGCGGTAGACTGTGCGCATACGGCTGCCTTCACGGCCGCGAAGCTGCTGGATTGTCAGGCCGGACACATCCTCGCCGGGGAAGCGAATCTCGTACATTTTGCGCACAACGGCGGCGTGTTTTTTCTGGTTGGTCACAAGCTCCGCTTGCTTGAGCAGCAGCGAAGCGCGATGGGTCAGAGGGCGGCCGCCCGCATAGTAGCGCACGCCGTGTTCCCCTACCCACACAACGCTGACACCGGCATCGCCAATCAGTTCCATGGCCCGATGGGTCACGGACGTGCCGGGGCCAAGGATCAGCACCGAGATTGCCGCAGCCGGAATGTAGGTTGTTCCCTTTTCATCCCGGCAGGTGATGGCGCTGTCGTCCCGGTTCAGCTGGCAGTGCTCGAGGTACAAAAACGTCAGCCGATCGGAAATCTGCGGCAGTGCCTGCAATTCCGGGCGAATCATGCCGGGCACTTCGCTCACGGTCACACCCCCACAATCGTCAGAAGTCCCATCCCGTAGGCCTTTTCGCGGCCGATTCCGGCGCAGAGCGTCTGTTTGAACCGCTCCGCATCCCGCACGGTCAGGGTTCCCTCATAGGTAACAGCCAGCAGGGAGACTTTGTGCGGGTCGCCCTTCTTTTTATAAAACTGGTACCAGCGGTTTCCTGTGACAAGGAATTCGTCCTCGGCCAGTGAAAAGCCGCAGTTTTCGGCGCGTTCCAGCAGCCACTGCTGCTGGTAGGCCGTCGTGGTATGTGCGAGGATTTTTCCGTCCCGGCGCACCGTAGGGTTGGCCGTCAGGCGGAAATGCCAGCTCCCGCCCTCTTTTACGCGGTCAAGCAGTTTTTCGTAGGGAAGTGTCTCCCACTCGGTGCCGGGGCGGCAGAACTGTGCTGCGGCGCGGGTCAGGTCGGGGCGCTCCTCGCTGAGAATCAGCAGGCAGGGTTGGCCCTGCAGTGTGTCAATCCGCCAAAGACTGCGCCGGCGTTCCCCGGGAAAAGCTGTTTCCACCGCGCCATGGAACTGGTTGGGGTTGGCCATGGCGCGCATCGTATTGCGGTTTTCGGGGTCGAGCCTTAATCGGGTCAGATACATTTTGCGCTCACCTCAATTCCTGCATGGGATCGTGTTCCGCCGCAAAGGTCACCGTTTTTTCGGTCACATTCCGGTAGCCATAACGGCGGTGGGCCGGGTCAAAGGAGACGGGAACGTCACGGATGCATCCGCCCGGTTCCCCGTCCCGGGCATCCGCCCGCATACGCAGGGTGATTGTCCCGTTTTTGCCAAGCAGGCGTTTTTTCATATATTCACTGGCCTGCCACGGCTCACTGCTCAGCGCAGTGACAAGGTCGGTCTGCCGGATTCCCAGCACGACTGGCCCAGCCGGCGGGCAGGAGCGCCGCCCCAGAAAGAGTGGGAAAACGGGGTGACGAAGAGCCTGTTCCAATTCCTGCAAAAATACGGTGTCCTCGCTTTCCAGGCCCACCACAAAGCAGGCGTCGGCCAGATAGTAACGGGTCGTGATATAGTCCTTTTCCCCGTGAACCATCTGGAAATCCCGCAGTTCCTGTCCCTCCTGGTCGGCGCGCACTCCGAAGCGCAGACGGTTGAGATCACTCAGGTCAGCATCCCGGCGGCGGCCCAGCGCGGCGGCCAGCAGGCCGACCACGCCGCTTTTGGACGGTTCGCGCCCGGTCTCACGCACCTGTTCATACTTGGAGCTGATGCCCCAGGACTGCATCGGCGCGGCCAGACGCAGCAGCAGCGTACTCATTCTTCCTCCCCGGGCAGCGCGGCCGTGACCGTTTCGGCCAGGCTGTCCAGCATACGGTTAAGGGGCATTGCCTCTGCAAGGTCCTGCCAGCCATCCGCCGCACCCACGAGCCAGGCGTGTTCGGGCTTATCGGCAAAGGTCGCATAGACCTGCGCAGCGTAGCGGGCGAGAGCTGCCTCGGAGGGTGCCACATAGCCGGAGGTTCCGGCGGGGATGGGCTTTTCAAATGCACCGCAGAGGTTGACAGGCGTGTCCCGGCGCACCGTCAGGTAGACGAGGTCGGGCAGGGTGCGGTTGGCAAAGGTGTTCTGTTTGCCGGTCGGCATCGAGCAGATGAACGCCTCGGCAAAGGCGCGAACGGCGGCGGATACCTCCTGCGTGCTGAGCATTCCCGACAGTTCCCCAACGTTGACAGTCGCATAGCGGTAGAGCGTGGAGGAGTTGAACTCCACGGTGCCAAGGTGCCCTGCGCCCGCATTGTCCGCCGGGCTGCAATCATCCACGGCGGTGAAGTAGTCATACTCGTTGCGGACCGCATGGGTGGAGATGGCATGGGCGACCTGCGCGGCGGCGTCAAAGTTCAAAGACGGGTCACTGGCAACCATCCGGCCGAACAGCGCAATGTCCACCGAAGGATTCTCCCGCAAAGCGTTCTGCAGTGCGGTTTTGTCGTCCACGCCGTTCACGGCCATTTCGGCCAGCGTTTTGAGCTGCCGTTTGCTGATGAAGAACAGCGCATCCGTCTCGTTCTCGTTTTTCTTGCTGATGCCCACGCCGGCCTTTTTGAGGGTGTCCTGCGCAAGTTTGTTCGCCTTTTTGCCCTGTTCAGGGTCAAGAGTAAGGATTTCCTCAGCAAGAAGTTCGGGGATGTGCTTGGTGCGCATTCCGACCTGGTCCTCGGCAAGCAGGTCACGGAACATGACGCGCATCGAACGCTTCCACGCCTGACTGGAAACACGGGCGCGGGTCACGCCGCCGTAGGGTGCCGTCTTGGGGCTGCCGGTATCGTCACGGTTCACGCAGCTTGGCGGAACGGTCTGAAGAACATGGATGTCAACATACAGATTGGTCTTTTTCATTGGGAGTCCTCCTTCTGGTCATTGGTCGGCTGTTTTTTGTAGAAATCCTGTCCCCATTTCAGGCGAACGGCGTCCGCCCCCTCGGGGGACTGAAAGCGGTAAAGGTCGGCGGCAAGGCTGGGATAGTCCAGCCCAATGCCCTCATTGCGAAGCAGCTGAATCAGCCCACGCATCCGGTAGCCCAGTTCCTGCATATCGCCGGACGTACATACAAGATACAGGCGCTTCCAGATTCGTTCCCGGTCGTCCTCGTTTTTGACCAGTCCCGCACATGCGCGGCCGAAAGAAACGTCCGGGCGGTTCATGTTTTCGGTGTGCAGGTCCTTGCTCTGCTGGTGCAGTGCGTACAGCGTCAATGCGGTGTAGACCGCCCATTCGGCGCGGCTGGGCGTGCCGGAAATGCTGTACATTTCCTCCGGCATTCCGTCCAGGAACTCTCCCCAAAGGCGGGGCAGTTCCCCGGGCTTGCGCCCCACACCGCGTCGCAGTTCAGCGAGTGCCGCCCGTGCGGCCGGGTCGGGGCGTGCGGCAAGCTGTTCAATTCTTTTTGCCGTGAATTGATACACGGCCGATGCCATGCTGCTCATTGCTGATCTCCTTTATCTTTATATTTATACAGTGCATTTTTGAACCAGCGGTAAACTTCCGGCGCAGCAAAGAAAGTGTCCTTGTTGTTCTTTGTGATTGTCCGGCCATGATAAGCCGCCGGGCCGGCCTGTGCAATCAGATCCTGACCGAGCCGGCCGGCAATCTCGAGAGCCTGTTCCGTCCAGTCTTTCATCCGTTCTTCCCGAACCGTGTCGCTTTGGCTGGCGTCAAGCGTCTGCAGCCATGTGCGGAACGGCATATCGACACGGTAATAGAACTGTTCCTTTGCGCGCTGGACATCGCCATCCGCATCGGAATCGCTGCCGCCGGCTGCAAGGACAAGATTTTTTGCCAGCTGGCCGACTTGATTGGCCACCTCATCACAGAGGCGAACCGCCGAGGTGATGCTGTTCGTCCACGCTTCACCGAGTTCTGTCAGAAGGTTCAGGTGGAATGAGAGGGAATCTTCAAATGTATTAACAATTGCAGACGTCTGTGGTGAGGAATATTCCATTCCAACACTACGATATCGAATGAACTCGATGTTCAAAATTTTTCTTTTACTCAGCAGCTCATGCCAAATAACAATTCCCGGGGAAGGTGCCGTTTCCTTCGTTTTTTCTTTTTCTGAATAAGTTTCTTTTGCTGCGATAGATGCAAAGTCTTGCCACAGGTGACGGCTATAGCTGTGTTTCCGCGGCACCAAACCATTATCTGTATTTTTCCAGATTGTCATCTGCTCAGCAGTACAATTAACTGTATCCAGAATATCCCCGCCAAGCAAACCAAATCCCGTAACCATGCCGTCCTGTCGTTCCAGGAACACCCGGCGTGATTGCAGTGTCAGCAGTGACGCCTGGTCATCCGGCATAGGAATTTTAGTCCGTTCCCCACACCGCGGTGTATCCAGTTCCCACACCGGTTGCGGTTCTCCCCACGGCTTCTTGTTTCCATCCAGCAGAACAAAATTCAGCATTAAAGTTTCAAACAGCGTAGCCCCTTGTGCCGTAATTAGTCCCAATCGTCCCAGCCAGCCCGGACTGATTGAAAGTTTCTTTTCTTTCTTTGCTCCACTATCTCCATCTGCTTTTGGAGATTTTAACGCTGTATCATCGTATGCGTTCACAAACAGCAGCCAGCGTGCCGTTTCAGCATAAGACAATTTTTGACGTTCTTTCTTCGTTCGGCTTGGAAACAGCCTCTTTTTATTTTCTCCTTCAGAAATTTCTCCAATAATTTTATCAATGGGTTTTACCTTCACATTTTTCATTTCAGGCGCCAGCCTGGGAACCTGGTAAAACGGGTGTTCTTCGTCAAACAGCCAAAAACGGTCTCTCCATTGATTCAAATAGTTTTCGATTGGATACTGTGGGAAACGCCCTAACTCCCACAAGTTTTTCCATCGGTCAAAAGCATCCATTTTGCTCTTGACTGGAGCCGGATTTCCTTTTTCATCCACACGATAAAATACAGAATGAAGCACCGCCAGCAAAAACCTCAGCATTGCCATGTCCTGCGTTGAAGTTTCCCCGGCCAGTCCGGCGTACTCATGCGCGTGGGCAAATACCTGACGCAGAGAGACTTCTTCCTCACGGCAGTCCGGATACCGCACGCGAATCCAGCGCTCATCCAGAAGATTAAATTCCCTGTTTTCCATCGCTTTCCTCCTTAGTATAAATCAGGCCCGTTTCGCGGTCGTAATGCAGGGTATAACCTGCCAAACGGGCGTTCAGACCGGCATCCAAAAACAGAATCAGCTCGCCTTTCAGCCAGCGGGACTGCTGCCATTCCGGGGTGAGGTTCCGCATCTGTTCTTCCAGTTCGCGTATCACGCCGCCGATGCAGTACGGTCGGCTGAACGCTGCCGGAAGGCGCAGTTTTTGTCGGGCAACGGCCCGGCAGTCCTCCTCACAGGGGACATGATCCGCGGCAAGGCTTCGTCCGCCCTCCTGCCACGGCAGAAAGGCAATTTTGCCCTCCTCAGCGAGTACCATAACCAGCACTTCCAGTGAGGGGTCTCCACAGCGTACAGCCGCCAGTTCCCTTTTCTCGTTTCCTTTCAGGCAAACATCCAGCATGCCGTCAATTGTCTCATCGGGGTCGTCCATATCCGGTTCTTCAATCCGAAAGGTCTCCGCCTGCTGCTCCAGCATCCTGCGGTCATTTTCAAATTTTTCCCGGTAGGAAGCTGCCGGTTCCCCGAGCGGCTGGGCCGGTTCCTCATAGGTATCCTGCACCAGTGTGGGGATATCGTCCGGCAGGCTGACCCGCTCAGGCAGGAGTTCGGCCGTGCGGTACAAAAGCCATTCACCGTAAACTGCCTTGGACCCATCCTCCATCTCCGCGCCCGCGCCCATCACAAAGCACTGAGCCTGCCGCAGCGGTTCCGGGCGCTGCGGGGTCCGCCATGCGTGGCGATGCAGACGGCCCATGCGCTGAAGCAGCAGATCCATCGGGCAAAGATCGGTCGCCATCAAATCAAAATCAATATCCAGTGACTGTTCAAGGACCTGTGTGCCCACAACAATCAGTTTGTCGCGCTGTTCGGGCGCCGAGTTCTTGCCCAGATTTTTGACAAGCAATCGTTCTTTTTCGGCGCGGTCCGGCATCAGGAAGTTGGCATGGAACAGCACAATGCGGCAGTCTGGCAGTTCCGTGTGAAGCCGGTCGGCCAGTGTCTGCGCCCTGCGCACGGTATTTACAATAACACCCGCGCAGCCGCCCTGTTCAAGATTTTGGCGCAGCAGTCCGAGCAGGTTCTCATCCTCTATGCGGGTGACGGTCACCTCACGGGAGGGCGTATCGACCGGGATTGTTTTCTGCCCGATGTCCTTGCCGTCCGACCAAGTGAGCAGCGGATACCCTCGCTGGATGCGCCAGTCGGGCGGAGCAGTGCCAACCTTGCCCACATAGGCGTCCACAAGTTCACTGCGGCGTTTGGCGGGAAGCGTGGCCGACAAGATGATAACGGGCACACCGTAGCTGCCCAGCCAGGACAGTGCACGGTCAAGATACCGGTTCATATACGCGTCATAGGCGTGGCATTCATCCACCACAACAACCTTGCCCGCCATTCCTAAGTGGCGCAGCATGAGGTGTTTCTGCTTGAGCGCCATCAGCAGCAGCTGATCCACCGTACCGACCACCATGTTGGCCAAAAGGGACTGTTTGCGTCCCTCAAAGAAGGGATGAATCTCAACGTTATCCTCAGGGTGGAACAGCAGTTCCTGGTACTCATCGTTCAGTTCTGCGGCACCGTGCGCCAGTTTGATGGACAGGCGCATATCTTCCGCCTGCTGCTCTGACCAGGAAAGGATGCGCGGGAAAATTCCGTTGGCGGTTGCCTGTGTGGGCAAGCCGAAAAACAGTCCGCCGCGCCCATCCCGTGCCGCAAGTTCCTCGGCGGCGCAGAGGGCCGCTTCGGTCTTGCCGACACCCATCTGTGCCTCCAAAATCAGGATGCCGGGATGTTTGGCGTCCCGCACCGTCTCCATCACCGCACGCTGCACAGCGTTGGGGGCAAAACCAAACCGTACCCGGAAGTCCTGCGCGCTGAACGCGGCGGTGTCCGGCATCCACGGGCCGGGCAGGTCAATAGCCTCCCACGCCTGCTGGGCGCGGAACGCAAGGTCAAGCGTTTCGCCGTTGTCATCCGCTTCGAGCAGCGGGAACCAGCGGGTATTGCTGGCAATCCAGTCCGCCATGATGAGCAGCCCGCTCAGGAGCATCTGTGTGGGCTGGGGCGTTGCGGGAAGTTCCTCCGGCGAGGCAAAGCCGGTTTCTTTCAGTGCAAATTGCAGCCATTCCTGCCATGTATCACGCCAGAACGGTGTCATCTCGTTATCGCGGCCATTGCGGCCAAAGTAGGTTCCGGGGCAGTTTTCAATCTTCACATCACTGCCCACGCCTTCCGGTTTGCCGTGATGCGCCGCAACGATTGCGCAGACCCCCTCCGGGCAGCCGAGGGTTCGCAGAATCTGTGCGCCGTTCAGTGAGTGCGCCGCCGACTCCTTGTATTGGTAAGGAATGTTCGCGTAATTTGTCTCAAACCCCTGTTCCCGCAGAAACTCCCGCACCTCATCCGCCAGATTTCCGGCAATCATGGCCAGGAAACAGGCCGTGAATTTGCCAATGTCATGTATGAGGGCCAAAAATACCGCAAACGGCTCAAGATTTTCGCCAAGTCCTGTCGCGGTCCTTGCCGAATCAGGAAGCCAATACTGGCAGAGGTACCGCATGACCTGCGCAGTATCCTCAAGATGAACCCAGACCGGCAGCCATCGCTCCCTGTCCTTCCGGTCCGTTTTTCCGGGAAGCCGTGACTGGAGTTCCCAGCGGGAAAAGTTTTCTCTCACGTTTTTCACAGTCCGCCTCTTTTCCGCCTAATTCAGCCATATTGTAAATGAAGTGGCATATTTTTCCTGTTGTTGACAGTATATCATAAAGTAAGTCCGTTTGTACGGACTTTTGGTGGAATTTTATAAAATGTTTTTTCTATATCTGCACAAGTTCGTGACAAAAGAGCTATAGTTGACATCTGTTACGGAAAATTTTATAATAGTTACAGCAAATGTTTTCCGATTCAATTCAGATTCGCGGCGTTTTGCGCGGCGGATATTGGCAGGCAGCCTACGGGCACAGGGAGGCCAAAATGGAAAAGACTGAGTCAAAAGAAACCGGCACCAAAAAACTGGACTTTCGCGTACAGCGCACTTATCGTTCCTTGATGAACGCGCTGACGGACGCACTGCGGGAAAAGAATTTTGAGGATATTACGGTGGGCGAACTGTGCGACCGCGCCATGATCCGCCGTGCCACCTTTTACAAGCATTTTGCGGACAAATACGATTTATTTTCCTTTGCCATCCGGGAACTGATGACCCAGTTTACCCAGGAAAATGCACTGACTTATGACCCCCAAAATCCCGGGGAGTATTATGTAGCGATGATTGACCGCGCGCTGCGTTTTATGGAGCAGCACTTGGATGCCTTCACCTCGGTCATGAAGAGCAGCAGTTCCCAGGTCCTGCTTGACATTATCTCGGATGAGATTGAGAAGGACACTCTTTTGCACCTGCGGGCCGATGAGGAGAACGGCGCAGTTCTCCCGGCCCGCCCCGAACCTCTTGCTGCCATGATGACCGGGTCACTGGTCTATGTCATGCGCTGGTGGAGCCGGCAGGACTGCAGGATGCCGCGTAAGGAACTTGTGGATATCTACACCTCGGTAGTCAAGATTCTGTAATGGTTGCCCCGGCAATTTTGAGAGCGTCTGCGCGCCGTTCTCTTGATTGCCGGGACATTTTTTTGGAAACCTTTTCGCGTTATTTGTCAATTATCCGCACATTCATGCTCATTTTGTGCGGTTGCATGAGGGTGCGAATGTCGGTATACTGGATAGATAATCAGACAACTGTCAATTATATACTTTTCGTTGAATTGAATCGCAAAATACAATTTATTATATTTCAATTATTTATACAGAATTGATGGATGTCCATGAAAAAATATCAATGTCCCTGCTGCGGATACTTCACCTATCCCGCCCCCGCACACAAAGACTGCGGATATATCTGCCCCGTCTGTTTTTGGGAGAATGACCCCTTCATTTCTTCCGATATCGAGCCGAGTGATTCCAATCACGGCCTGACGCTCAAAGACGCGAGAGAGCACTTTCTGGAATTCGGCGCCTGCGAAAAATCCATGCTGCGCTATGTCCGGCCGCCAAAAAGCGGCGAGGAAAAGACGGTATAGCGGCAATTTCTGCAGCGCAGAAATTCGGGGAACCATTTCGTTATTCATTTTTTACATAACATACAAGGAGATACTTATGGAAAGCATCAACTGGAACAAAGGCTGGCAGTTTGCCAAACCCGGCGAAAGCTGGGTGGACGTTGAACTGCCCCACACATGGAACGGCAAGGACGGGCAGGACGGCGGCAGCGACTATTTCCGCGGCACCTGCCAATACCGCAAGACGCTGCGCCGGGCGGACCTGCCTGCCTGTGACGCGGTGTATTTGCAGTTTGAGGGCGCGGCCTCCTCGGCACAGGTGATTGTGAATGGGAAAAACATTTCCCGCCACGATGGCGGCTATTCTACCTGGCGGGTCAATCTGACCGGAGTTCTGGATGAGGAGAACGAGATTCTCGTGGAGGTTGACAATTCCCCCAACGACCATGTATACCCGCAGAAAGCCGACTTCACTTTTTACGGCGGACTGTACCGCACGGTCTCTTTGCTCTGCGTGGGAGCGCGCCGGTTTGATTTGGACTATTATGGCACGCCGGGCGTCAAGGTCACGCCCACGGTGCAGGGCACTGATGCCGATGTCTGTGCGGAAGCCTTCCTGACCGGTTTGACGGGCGGTGAAACGCTGCGCTGGACGATTCTTGACGGGGAGAACACCGTCACTTCCGCCGAGACGCCGGCTGCCGACGCCAAGACGAACCTCACGCTGAAAAATGCCCATCTCTGGAACGGGCGCAAAGACCCCCATCTCTACACGCTGCGCGCGGAATTGCTGGACGGCGAGACGCTGCTCGATGAGCGGCGTGTGCGCTTCGGCTGCCGCAGCTTTGAGATTGACCCCGAGCGCGGCTTCATCCTGAACGGACAGCTCTATCCGCTGCGCGGTGTTTCCCGCCACCAGGACCGCCCCGGGAAAGGCAATGCCATCTCCCGCGCCGACCATCTTGAGGACATCAATCTGATTTGTGAAATGGGCGCAAACACCATTCGTCTGGCCCACTACCAGCACGACCAGTATTTCTACGACCTGTGTGATGAGCGCGGTCTGGTCATCTGGGCGGAGATTCCCTATATTTCCCAGCATCTTCCCAACGGTGTCGAGAACACGATGCAGCAGATGCGGGAACTCATCGTACAGAACTATAACCATCCCTGCATTGTGGTGTGGGGGCTTTCCAACGAAATCACAATGAACGGTTCGTCTGATGCGTCTCTGCTGGAGAATCACCATGCACTCAACGACCTCTGCCACCGTCTGGACCCCACGCGCAAGACGACCGAGGCCGTGGTGACGATGTGCAGCATGGATGAGGAATATGTCCATATTCCCGATGTTGTTGCCTACAACCACTATTACGGCTGGTACGGCGGCACCACCGACATGAACGGGAAGTTCATGGACGAGTTCCACCGCAAATATCCGAACACGCCCATCGGCATGAGCGAATACGGATGCGAGGCTCTGAACTGGCATACCTCCAACCCCGTCCAGGGTGATTACACCGAGGAGTATCAGGCGCTTTACCACGAGGAGCTGATTCGGCAGCTCTACACGCGGCTCTACATCTGGGGAACCTGGGTGTGGAATATGTTTGATTTTGCCGCCGATGCCCGCAGTGAGGGCGGCGAGGACGGAATGAACCACAAGGGTCTTGTGACCTTTGACCGCAAATACAAAAAGGACGCCTTCTACGCCTACAAGGCCTGGCTGTCCGATGATCCGTTTGTGCATATCTGCGGCAAGCGCTATGTGGACCGGGTGGAGGACGTGACGGAGGTCACGGTCTATTCAAACCTGCCGGAGGTTGAACTGTTTGCCAACGGGCAGAGCCTGGGGGTCAAGCGCGCGGAGGATCATTTCTTCAAGTTCCAGGTTCCCAATTCCGGGGAGACAACGCTCACTGCCCGGGCCGGCGAATGTACCGATGAGAGCCACCTGCGCAAGGTGGAGACCTTCAACGAAGAATACCGCATGAAGGAAGCCGGCGATGTTCTCAACTGGTTTGACATTGAGGCACCCGAGGGATATTTCTCCATCAATGACAAGATTGGGGACATTCTTGCCTCCAAGAAGGGCAGCCGCACATTCAAGCGCATTGCGCTGGGGCTGTTCTGGCGGCATCGCCGGGAGATGAAAAAATTCCTCAGTTCTCAGCCGAAATCTAAGGACAAGTCCAAGAATAAATCCAAGGACAAGTCCGGTTCCGGCGGCGGAATCATGGCGTTGGCCAACGGGCTGACCGTCAATCGCGCGCTGTCCATGATCTCCGCAATGGGTCCGGCCATCCGCGTTGATCGAGAGGAGCGCCTTAAAATCAACCGTCAGCTCAACAAAGTTAAAAAGTCCTGACGCACGAATGATACAGCATATAGTTCCATAAAATCAGCGGGGCGGCGTGATACATTCACGCCGCCCCGCTTTTATTTTGAACGATCCGGCAAACTTCTTTTACCGGTTTATACTTTCTTATCGAGCCATTTGCCGTGCAGAAGCCGAATAAGGAACAGCACACCGCGGGCACAGAGTTCCAGGCACATGGCCATCCAGACGCCGGGCAGGCCGAAGCGGGGCGCCAGAACCAGCGAGAGTGTAATGCGCACCCCCCACATACTGACCAGATTCAGCACACTCGGCACCAGGGTATCGCCCGCACCGCGCAGTGCGCCGGCCGCCACGATGGAAGTGGCAAAGAACGGCTCCGCAAACGCCTCAATGCGCAAGACCTGCGTGCCAAGCGCACGAACAGCGGGGTCAGGCGTAAGCATTTGGAACATAAGCGGCGCAGCGGCGTACATGAGTGCGCCCGCAGCCCCCATCACCACGGCGCCCAGCAGAGTTGACAGACGGGCGTACCGCTTGGACAAATTCCTGCGCCCGGCGCCCTGGCTTTGCCCCACCAGTGTCGTGGCTGCTGCAGCGATGCCATAGCCCGGCATATAGCAAAGGCTCTCGGCCGTCACGGCCAGCGAGTTGGCGGCAACCGCCACGGTGCCGAGCGGTGCCACAATACGGGTCACAGCAATCTGCGCAAAGTTGAGCACAATCCGCTCAAAGGCCGCCGGCAGCGAAATACGGGCCGCCGTGAGATGAATGTTCGCGTTGAACCGCCAGCTGCCGGGAATGCGCAGGCTCAGTTTGGGGCTGCGCACGCAGGCCGCCCAGAGCATAAGCACCGCGCACACCAGTTCGGACAGGGTCGTTCCCAGCGCAGCACCGGCCACGCCCAGTCCCGCACCGGGGATGCAGATTCCGTTCACAGTTCGCGTGGGGAAAATCAGGAAGAAGTTGAACACAACGTCCAGCCCGCACATCAGCGCAGAGACAAGGCTCGGCGTGCGCATATTGCCGCTGCACTGCAGTGCCGAGGCTGCCAGATTGTCAAGGGATGCTGCTGGCATCGCGCAGGCAAAAATAAAGAAATAGGCTGCGGCATCTGCCGTGATTTCTGGCGCACCGCCCAGCCAGACCGGCAGTCCGCCGCTGATGCCCGCACCGACTGCGCCGATCAGCAGACCGAAAACCGTGCAGAAGCACAGTGCCTGACGCAGCACATTGCGGGCTGCATCCTCCTCCCCCGCGCCGATGCGGTGGGCAATCTGCACGGCGTAGCCGGTGGCGGCCGCGCCGCAGAAGCCGCCCATCAGCCAGGTGGAGCTCGACACGAGGCCGATGGCCGCCGAGGCGTTTGCGCCGAGCGAGCCGACCATGGTGGCGTCAATGTACTGCATAATGGTCGCGGCAATCTGTGCCATGATGGAAGGTATACTCAGGCGCAGGACATCCTGCATCAGGGCAGCATTGCTCTGCCGGGGCTGTGCGGTGGTGGTCATACTGGTTCTCCTTTTATCGGGCTTTTCAGGCTCCGTTTTTGTCGCACCGCCGGCACAGCACCCTGCCGCGATGTTATTTTGCTCTGTTCCGTCCGGTCAGTTTTTCTTTCCACGTCCAGAGCAGGAACCGCACATTGGTACTGAAGTAACGCTTCAGCAGGCGCTTGGGGTCCTGCATCAGGCGGTAAAGCCATTCAAGGTTATGTTTCTGCATCCACACAGGGGCGCGCTGAATATTGCCGGCCTCATAGTCAAAGGCAGCGCCGACACCAATCATCAGCGCATGGACGCGCCCGCGGTGTGCAGCCATCCAGCGTTCCTGTTTGGGCGCGCCGAGGCCGACCCAGACAAAATCCGGATTTGCCTCGTTAATCTGCCGCACAATCTCTGCGTCCTCCTCGGGGCTCAGTTCCCGGAAAGGCGGTGACATCATCCCGGCAATCTGTGCGCCGGGATAGCGCTGCTCCACCTTTTCGCGCAGAAGTTCCAGCGTTTCCGGCGTGGAACCGTAAAAATAGTGCCGCCATTTTCTTTCGCCGCTCTGCGTCAGCAGCTCCCGCATCAGGTCCGGGCCGGTCACTCTCTCGGCTTCGGGGAAGCCCTGACTGCGGCTGAACGAGGAGAGCGGGCCGCCGTCCGGCAAAGCCATCACTGCCCCGTTCTGAATGTCACGGTAGGACGCATCGCCATAGGCCGTCACGGTGGTGTGGACGTTCGACACGCAGATATATTCCCCGCGCCAGGCTTCAAGATTTTCCCTGATGCAGGCAGCCGTTTTGTCCATATTGGTCACGGCGATATTCACGCCCATAATATTGCAGGTCTTTTGCATATTCGGTTCCTCCCGTTATGCAGTACCATCGGCACGGCAGACTTACTCGGCACCACGGCCGGAAAAAATCACCGCCACGGTCTTAAAAAGAAGCTGGATATCCAGTCCCAAAGACCAGTTATCAATATACTGCAAATCCAGCGCCACAACATCCTCAAAATTCTCAATGGTGCTGCGGCCGCTCACCTGCCACAGCCCGGTGATGCCGGGCTTCATGGAAAGGCGGCGTTTATGGTGGCTCTCATATCGTTCATATTCATCCAGCGTTGGCGGGCGCGTGCCGACCAGGCTCATATCACCGCGCAGGACATTGAAGAACTGGGGCAGTTCATCAATGCTCGTCCGGCGGATGAATTTCCCTACCTTGGTGATGCGGGGGTCATCGGCAATTTTGAACATCAGACCGTTCATTTCGTTGCGGTCCGCCAGTTCTTTTTTGCGTTCTTCGGCATCCACATACATACTGCGCAGTTTGTAGATATTGAATACGCGCCCATTCTTGCCCACACGCTTCTGCTTGAAAAACAACGGGCCGGGGGATTCCAGTTTGAGGGGGATTGCCACCACCGCAATGATGGGGATGCTGATGATGCACCCCACTAAACCGCCCACGATGTCCATTGTCCGCTTGATAACCAGGTCGGAAAGCGTGTGGCTTGTGCCGTTGAAGGTCATCATCGTATGCCCGCCGCAAAATTCCAGCGTGCTCGCGACATGGGGTGTCCAGTGGTGTGCCTGCTCCTCCGCCCCGTTTTTGCGGATGCGGTCGAGCAGCGGGATATTCAGATGAATGTTCAGTCCCATGCTGCCCAGTTCCTCAAGGGACGGCAGAAGGGACGCGCCGCTTTCATAGGGAATATCAATGTACAAATCGTCCAAAGCCGCGCGGCGAATCCATTCCATATAGCTCCCGTAATCCGCCACAACGGGAACGCCTTGAATGGTGCGGCCAATCTCCTCGGGCATAGCATCCAGCAGCGCAATGCCGTGAATGCGCTTGGTCCAGTCCTGCTGAAGGTCCTGCACCACACTTTCGGCCCGGTCCGATGTCGTCAAAATCCCGACAAGGTCGGTCAATGTGTCATGACTGCGCGATTTTTCGCTGCACAGGAAATGCGTCATGAGCAGTTTGCCCAAAAACGAGAACAGATAGTTAAACCCTACCAGTCCGACAAAGAGATAGCGCGATTCAAGCAGCGGGTTTTTTGTGATGAGCAAAAAGATGGCCAGCAGTGCCGCAAAAAGGAAGTCATA
>JAQXGE010000064.1 GCA_029006135.1 Oscillospiraceae bacterium
TTGACAAGAACCTCCAGTGCTTTTGTATTGCGGTTGCCAGACCACTTACATTTTAGCACTGGAGGTTCTTTCTTTCACTAAAGTCTTTTTTATTGACCCCCAGTTGAACTGGGGGTTTTATCATGCCTATTCGGCGCCAAACAAAACGGGACCGGAAACGAATTCCGGTCCCGTTTTGATACACGCGAGGCAAGCCGCACATTTCACGCCTGAGCGGTCTGCGTGGATTTGAAGTAGTGCAGTACCATAGGCAGTGCGATGCAGAACGTGATGATATCCGCTGCAGGTCCGGCAATCTGAACACCAAGGATGCCGATTACCCGGGGCAGGATGAGCAGCATGGGGATGTAGAAAATCAGCTGACGGCCAAAAATCAGCAGACTGCTGGGCACCGGCTTGCCGACAACTTGAAACAGCAGGCTGGAACTGTTCATAAAGTTGGCAAACGGCAATGCTACGCAAATCAGACGCAGAGCCGTGGCACCGTAGGCAATGACGAGTTCGTCGTCCCGGAACAGGGCAATCAGCTGCGGGGCAAAGGCGATGCCCACCACGGCAAAGGCGCACATACTGGCCACGCTGACCTTAACAGCAAACCAGAACGCCTGACGAACTCTCTTTTGGTTGCCCATTCCGTGCGCAAAGCCGATGACCGGCTGACTGCCCTGGTTCATGCCGCTCGAGACCGCGTTGGCCAGATAGAGCATACGTCCGGCGATGCTCATGGCGGCGATGGCGGCGTCACCCCACACACCGGCAGTCCAGTTGAGCACCACATTGGCGACCATATTGCAGCAGTGGCGGCACAGGCTCGGGAAGCCCATGACAAGGATATCGCGGTAATCTGCCATTTTTTTGCTCACAAGGCGGAAAGAGATATGCACCTGCGTCTTGCCGCGCAGATAATAGCTGAGCTGGATAACAAAGGCCACAACCTGGCTGAGTGCTGTTGCAGCCGCTGCACCGGTGATGCCCCAGTCAAACGCGAAGATGAACAGCGGGTCAAGAATCATATTGAGCACGCCGCCGGTGACCTGGCCGACCATGCTCTCCCTGCTCTTGCCCTCGGCGCAAAGACCCTTGCTGAGAACCAGGCTGCCGACACAGAACGGAGCGGCCATAAAGATGAACCGGCCGTATGCCATCGTGTAGGGGAGCATGGTCTCAGTCGCGCCCAAAAGAATCATGAGCGGCTCACCGATTGCCAGGCAGACCACCGCGACCACGAGCCCCACCGCAAGAGCCATAAAGAAAGCCGTGCTGGTGATCACATCAGCATGGCGGTTCTCCTTTGCACCGAGCATCCGGGAGACAAGGCTGGAAGCGCCGGTGCCAAACCAGAACCCCAGGCCGTTGAGGACCATAACGACCGAAAAGACCACGCCGACCGCCGCCGTTGCGCTTGTGCCGATGCGGCCCACAAAGAAGGTGTCAGCCATATTATAGATGCTCATGATGAGGGTGGTGACCATCGTGGGCACCGCAAGTTTAAGAATCAGCCCGCCGACGGGAGCGCTGGCCATTCTGTCATATTCTGCCTGATCGCTGACGGCAGGATGAGAGGTGTGCATAACAGAGCTTCCTTTCCGTGTTTTATTCCATGAAAACATCACTGCATCCTTCCGCCGAACGCGGCGGGGAAGAATGCAGTGGTGAGTTATTATTATTTTAGCACATATTTTGTTCTTTCGCAAGCGCTGACAAAATTCCTGCTCACTGCGCGCTTTCTGTGGGTGAAACCGGCGAATTTTGCTTGCAAAACAGGCCATAAACTTGTTATTATAGAATAGTATGCTGTATATTGGGGAGTATATGGTTTTTATACAGCGCACAACATGATTATAGGAGGAATGTTCAATGGCATCGCAGGGAACCATGGACCTGACGCAGGGACGTCCGATCCGACAGATCCTGCTTTTTTCACTTCCGCTGGTCGCGGGCACGCTGTTCCAGCAGCTTTATTCCTTTGTGGACACCGCCATGGTGGGGCGCCTGATCGGTGAGAATGCCCTTGCCGCGGTGGGCACGACCTACTCGCTGAACTTTGTGGTCTTAGGATTTGTTCAGGGTGCCTGTGTCGGTTTTGGCATCCCGCTTGCGCAGTCGATGGGCGCGAAGGACGCCGAAGCGTTCAAGCGGTATTTCTGGAACGGAATCTGGCTCTGCACAATTCTCAGTGCCGTCATGACGGCCGGAACCTTTGTTCTGGCCGACCCGCTGCTGCGTCTTATTCAGACGCCGGCGGAGATTCTCGGCGATGCCACGCGGTACATTCAGGTCATTTTCCTTGGAATCCCGGCCACGATTCTCTACAACTTCTGTGCCGGCGCACTGCGGGCAGCAGGTGATTCCCGCCGCCCCACCATCTTCCTGCTGGCAACTTGTGCTCTGAACATCCTGCTGGATTATCTGTTCATCGCGCCGCTCGGCATGGGCGTAGCGGGCGCAGCACTTGCCACCGTAATCAGTCAGGGGCTGAGCGGCCTTTTGAACCTGCTGTGGATGGTCTTTAAGACCGATTTGCTCAATGACTGCGGCGGGCTGCGCGGGTTCTCCGTCCCCCACGCCGGCAAGCTCTGCCGCATCGGTCTGCCGATGGGTTTTGAATACTGCGTTTCCGGCCTCGGTGCCGTCATCATGCAGAGCGCCATCAACTCGCTGGGCACCGCCGCCATTGCGGGTCAGACCTGCGGCGAAAAAATCCGCCAGATGTTCACTCTGCCGATGGAATCCGTCGGCATGGGCATTGCGACCTATGCGGGTCAGAATGACGGCGCTCGGCGGTATGACCGCATCAAGCAGGGCATCGGTGCGGGGCTTGTCATCCAATGGAGCTACTGCATTGCGGCCTGGATTGTCATTTATTTCGGCAAAGGCTTCTTCACGCAGATTGTACTGGGGCCGAACGGCGGGGAAGCCGCTGCGCTCTCGGTCGAATATCTGAGCATTATCAGCTGCCTGTTCTTTATTCACGGCGCACTGATGATTATGCGCAACACCTTGCAGGGCATGGGGTACAGTGTCCATGCCGTACTCAGCGGCGTGGGCGAGCTGCTGGGCCGTGCGCTCGGCGGCTGGATGGCTGTCAAGTGGCTGGGCTTTGTGGGCATCAGTCTGGCCAACCCGCTGGCCTGGGGTCTGGCGCTGCTCTACTGCATCTGCATGGTCACGCATTTTTTGCGCAAACGGCTGCGTGAACAGGAGGCGGAAGCACAGTGAAAGGCGATTTAACGACCGGTTCCCCTGCCCGGAAGCTCTTTGCTTTCACAGCGCCGACGCTGGTCGGTGTACTGTTCCAGCAGCTGTACAACATTGTGGACAGCATCATCATCGGCCAGTTCGTCAGTCTGGATGCTTTGGCCGCGGTGAGTGCTTCCTATCCCGTGACGGCGCTGTTTATCGGCATGGCCACCGGCGGGAGCGCAGGCGCCACCATCCTGGTGAGTTTTCATTTTGGCTCCAAGCAGATGGACGAGATGATGACCTCGGTGCGCACCTGCCTGATTTCCTTCGGCAGCTTTGCCCTGACGCTCATGCTGGGCGGGCTTTTGCTTGACCGTTCCGTTCTGACCGCCTTGCAGACGCCGGCGGAAATCTTTGTTCCGGCGCGGCAGTATCTTGACATCTTTTTGCTGGGACTGCCGTTTTTGTTCCTTTACAATGCGGTGAATGCCAGCTTTCAGGCCGTTGGCAACAGCCGGACACCTCTTGTGCTGCTGATTTTCTCCTCCGGGCTGAATGTGGTTCTGGACCTCTGGTGGGTTGCGGGGCTTGGCTGGGGCGTCATTGGCGCGGCGGCAGCCACGCTGCTGAGTCAGGCTCTGGCCTGCGTCACGGCGCTTTGCCTGCTTCAGTGCCAGCTCCGTCCCTGGCAGGGGCTGGGGCAGCGGTTCCGTTCCCGGACGCTGCGTTCTCTGATTCACTACGCCGTGCCGGGGATGCTCCAGCAGAGTGTGGTGGCCATTGGTCAGCTGTTTATGCAGAGCCGCATCAACAGTTTCGGCACGGCTGTTGTGGCCGGCCACGCGGCGGCGTTCAAGATCAACACCATCGTGCTGGCCGTGATGAACGCACAGAGCAGTGCGCTGTCGGCCTTTACCTCGCAGAACCTCGGCGCCGGGAAAAAGGACCGCATCACGCGCGGATTCCGCGCCGCACTCGGTGCCTCACTGGCGCTTTGCGGCGCCATCTCAGCGTGTGCCTTCTTTTTCAGCGGTTCCTTTGTCGGCATCTTTTTGGAAAAGCCCGTCAACCGGGAGGCTCTCGATACCGGCATCCGGTTTTTACACATTGTCAGCCCGTCCTATCTGCTGCTCGGTGTCAAAATGTGCGCCGATGGTTTGCTCAAAGGTCTGGGCGACATGAAGACCTTCACGATTTCTACGCTTTGTGACCTCTGTGTTCGGGTTGGCACAGCCTTTTTGCTCAGTTCCACCATCGGTTACACGGCGGTCTGCCTGGGTTATCCCTTCGGCTGGATCGTGGGAATCACACTGACCTGCCTGGGACTGTTCCGTGCCCGCCGCCATCCGCCTGTGACGGCAAGCACCTGAATCTTTGCCAAACGAAACCCCGCCATCGGTCGTCTGCCGGCCCGTGGCGGGGTTTTCTCTGTCTGCGGAAAGGGAATTTTGTGTTCACAAAACAAAAGCCGCCGCCCGGCGTGCGGGCGGCGGTCAGTGTGCTGAAAATGTGATTACAGCTCAGCGAAATACTTGATGGTGCGGACCATCTGGCTGGTGTAGCTGTTCTCGTTGTCGTACCAGGAGACGACCTGAACCTGATAGGTGTCGTCGTCGATCTTGGCGACCATGGTCTGGGTGGCATCGAACAGGGAGCCGTACTTCATGCCGATAACGTCAGAAGAAACGATCGGATCCTCGTTGTAGCCGAAGCTCTCGGAAGCAGCAGCCTTCATAGCGGCGTTGATGCTCTCCTTGGTGACGTCCTTGCCCTTGACAACGGCAACCAGGATGGTGGTGGAGCCGGTGGGAACGGGCACACGCTGAGCGGAGCCGATCAGCTTGCCGTTCAGCTCGGGGATGACCAGGCCGATGGCCTTGGCAGCACCGGTGGAGTTGGGCACGATGTTCTGAGCGCCAGCGCGGGCACGGCGGAGATCACCCTTGCGCTGAGGACCATCCAGAATCATCTGGTCGCCGGTGTAAGCATGAACGGTGGTCATGATGCCGGAGACGATGGGGTAGGTCTTGTTCAGGGTATCAGCCATGGGGGCCAGGCAGTTGGTGGTGCAGGAAGCAGCGGAGATGACCTGATCATCAGCGGTCAGGGTCTTCTCGTTGACGGAGTAAACGATGGTCTTCAGGTCATTGCCGGCAGGAGCGGAGATAACGACCTTCTTGGCGCCAGCAGCGATGTGAGCCATGCTCTTCTCTTTGCTGGTGTAGAAGCCGGTGCACTCCAGAACAACGTCAACGCCCAGCTCGCCCCAGGGGCAATCCTTGGCATCCTTGACAGCGTAGATCTTAATCTCCTTGCCGTCAACGATGATGGAGTCATCGGTGGCTTCGACAGTGTGCTTGTTCTCGCCGATCTTGCCCAGGAAAGAGCCCTGAGCGGTATCGTACTTCAGCAGATGAGCCAGCATCTTGGGGCTGGTCAGGTCGTTGATGGCGACGACTTCGTAGCCCTCAGCCTCGAACATCTGACGGAAAGCAAGACGGCCAATGCGGCCAAAACCATTGATAGCAACTTTAACAGCCATTGTAAAATCCTCCCAAAAGATTTTTCTGTTTAGGGCAGTTTTGCTCCGCCCCCACCTTGGCGGCAGATGCCGCTTTTCGGTCTGTTCATATTGTACCCCATTCCGTCCGAAACTGCAAGTGCTTTGTTATTCTTTTAACGCAAATCCCGCAAAAATTCTGTTTTAGGCAAAATTGTTTCGTTTTTCCGGCCGTTCTTTTGGCGTTATGTCAATATTTCCCACTCAGGAGCCTGCCATGCGGCGGGCAGACTAATCGGGGAACTCGATGGCAAAGGAGGTCATAACATGGACCCTGCGGAAACACAGCGGGAACTTTTAGGCGAGCAGGCAGCATGGCGGATACTATCCGGGCGCAGTGCCGCGCCTTTACTGCCTGCACTGCGCCGGTTAAGCTGTGCGGAACTGCTTTTGCCCTCCCCCGCTCCCCGCGCCGCGGCGGATACGTCAGCGCTGTGCAGGGTCCTGTGTGAGGCACTGCGCGGCTGCGTGCGGCGGCGGCCCGGCTGGCTGTATGCAGCCATTGAGGAAACCTGCCTGCCGGTCCGGGTACGTCCCGCGCTGCTGTGTGCAGCTATCCTTGACTGTCTGCGCCGGGTTCTTGTGCGGGGCGGTGCGGCCGTTGTGGAGTGCCGCCGCTGCGGTGCAGGGGTTCTTCTCTGCGTGCGGGGAGGGCGCGGAGGCGAGTGCCTTCCTCCGCTGTGGCGGCGAATGGCGCAGGAAGGCGGCGGAACCGCCGTGGGCAGTGCCGGGCCGGGTTTTGCGGCGGCAGCCTGGCTTCCCTGCTGTTCCCGCCTGCCAGTGCAAAAAGTCCCCGGCAGTGAGGAACTGCTCGGGGACCGTTTCAGTCAGATTTATGTATTTTTGTCGGAATTCTGCGCAGGGCCGGACGAATAAACCATGGCCAGACCGCACAGGCCCAGCGCCCCCTGCCCGAAGCTGAACAATGCCGCAGAAAGCGTTATCCGCCCGCAGAGCAGTGCGCTGAGCGCCTGAGGTGTTTCCTGACAGGTGCAGAAAAGCAGCGCCATCATGCCGCAGCGGAACGCATCCCGCCCGCAGGGCGTGCCGGGGGCAAAAATTTCCTTAAAAAGCACACAAAGGAACAGCGCCGCCGCTGCGCCGCCCAGCACCCGGAAAGTACAATCCAGCCGCGCCGTGGAAGCGGGGATGACCGAGAACTGCCAAATCAGTGCTGCCATGACCGGAACGAGGACCGGCAGGCACCAGGTAGCGTGAAGCACCCGTCCGCCGCCGCGCAGCATCCGGATGCCGAAGAACAGGCACCAGATTCCTGCCGCCAATGTCAGCAGTGCATGAATCGGCGCGGAAAGCGCCGCAAGAGCGCTGAGGGTGAAAAAGACCCCTGCCGCCGTCAATGCCGCGCCCTGTGCGGGCGCTGCGCAGGGGACCGTGTCACGCGGCACCCAATGGCTGAGCAGGCTGATGAATACCGCCGCACACAGTGCCGCCGCCCAGCGCAGCCAAGCCGGTCCCGACGTGACAAAGCCGGTCGAAGGGTCAGTAAAAAGCGCTAAATCTGTAATTCGGAACACAAGCCAGGCCGCACAGAGCAGCACAGCCAGCCGTTTGGAATTTTTCATACAAAGCCTTTCCCCGCTGGGCATAATCCCGAACGGCGCCGAATAAAATACTATCGGATGAAGGAGGGACAGGCCCGGTGCATCCGCCCGGGCTGCTGTTCTTTTTATTATACGGCTCTGTACCGCAAAACGCAAGGGATTGGTGCAGAGCGGTTTCGGGGCCAGCAACGGATGGGAGGCGGCGGTGTGAAACGAACTTTTCTTTGTGCGGCACTGCTGGCAGTGCTCTGTGTGGCGGCGCCATTTCTCTGCCTGCTGCTGCCGGGCGGTGTGCAGGACAAGGCGGATTCCGTTTCCTCCGCCCCTACCGCCATTCCGACAGCTGTGCCAACGTCCGCGCCCGATGCCGACATTTCCCCTGAGCTGACCGTAACGGTTTTTGATCAATCCGCCGAGCAGGAATTGACAATGCCGGCAGAGGAATTTCTCATCGGTGCGGCAGCCTGTGAGATGCCTGCGGATTGGCCGGACGATGCCCTGTGCGCGCAGATGGTCGCAAGTTACAGTTACCTGCGCTATTTGGAGGAGCAGGGGCAAATCTTCACCGTGAACAGTGCCCAATGCAGCGGCTGGACCGGTGAGGAAGTTCTGCGTGCGCGCTGGGGCAGTGACTATGCCGCCAACCGCGAAAAACTGACCGCACTGGCAGACGGGGTAAGCGGTGCCTTGCTCTGCTATGCGGGCAGGCCTGCCGCGGCCTGCTACCATGCCGTCAGCTGCGGGCGAACCGAGGCGAGCCAAAACGTCTGGCTGGAGGCACTGCCTTACCTGCAGGGGGTGGACTCGGTATGGGACAAATCCTGTGAAGACTATGAGGTAACCGTACAGTACAGCGCCGAGCAGTTCCGGCAGTGTGCTGAGGCACTGGGCGTAACGCTGTCTGATGAACCCGAGAACTGGATAGGCCGTTCGGTCTGGGACACGGCAGGTTATGTGAGCAGCATCGAACTGGGCGGTCAGGCGGTGGCAGGCACCGCGGTGCGCGGGGCCTTCAGCCTACGCAGTGCCTGCTTTGCAATGGCATGGCGCGGCGGGCAGTTCGTTATTACAACCCGGGGGTACGGTCACGGCGTGGGGCTGAGCCAGTACGGCGCCAAGGCAATGGCGGAGGGCGGCGCAGACTGGCGGGAAATCCTGACCTACTATTTTCCGGGCTGT
>JAQXGE010000065.1 GCA_029006135.1 Oscillospiraceae bacterium
TGTTCTTCAAAATGACGTCATGGCTGCCGCCTTCCACAATGGAAGTGGAGGAGACAACAGTCAGGCGGGCTTTCTGCTGCAGTTCGGGGATGGACAGTGCGCCGCAGTTGCACATGGTGGAGCGCACCTTGTACAGCGTGGTCTGAACGCCGTCCGCAAGAGGACCAGCATAAGGCACATAGGAGTCTACGCCTTCCTCAAAGCTCAGCTTCTGGGCGCCGCCCAAATCATAGCGCTGCCAGTTGCGGGCACGGTTGGAGCCTTCGCCCCAGTACTCCTTGACGTAGTTGCCGCCCACACGCAGTTTGTTTGTGGGGGATTCGTCAAAGCGGGCAAAGTAACGGCCCAGCATAACGAAATCAGCGCCCATAGCCAGCGCCAGCGTGATGTGGTAATCCTGTACGATGCCGCCATCAGAGCAGATGGGAATATAGATACCGGTCTGCTCATAGTACTCGTCACGGGCCTTTGCGACCTCAATGACAGCCGTAGCCTGGCCGCGGCCGATGCCCTTCGTCTCACGGGTAATGCAGATGGAGCCGCCGCCGATACCAATCTTGACAAAGTCAGCGCCCGCCTTGGCGAGGAAGAGGAAGCCATCGCGGTCCACAACGTTGCCGGCACCAACCTTGACGGTATCGCCGTACTTTTCACGAATCCAGCCGATGGTGCGGGACTGCCACTCACTGTAGCCCTCGGAGGAGTCAATGCAGAGCACATCAACACCGGCATCCACCAGAGCGGGGACGCGCTCGGCGTAGTCACGGGTATTGATGCCTGCGCCGACCACATAGCTCTTGTTGGCATCCAGCAGTTCGTTCACATTTTCCTTGTGGGAATCATAGTCCTTGCGGAACACCATATACTGAAGGCGTCCTTCCTCATCCACAAGAGGCAGAGAATTGATCTTGTTGTTCCAGATGATGTCGTTGCAGTCATGCAGGCTGGTGTTTGCGGGGGCAACAACCAGTTTCTCAAGCGGGGTCATGAATTCTGTGACTTTGAGATCGGTAGACATACGGGACAGCCGGTAATCGCGGGAAGCCACAATGCCGAGCAGCTTGCCGTGGGGGCCGCCGTCATCAGTGATGGCAACGGTGGAATGGCCCGTGCGGGTCTTGAGGTCAAGCACATCGCCGAGAGTTGCCTCGGGAGGCAGGTTGGAGTCCGAAGTGACAAATCCCTTCTTGTATGCCTTGACGCGGCGAACCATATCTGCCTCAGACTGAACGGACTGAGAGCCGTAGATGAAAGACACGCCGCCCTGTTTGGCAAGCGCAATGGCCAGCTTTTCGCCGGAAACAGACTGCATGATTGCAGAAACCATGGGGATGTTCATGGTCAGCGGACATTCTTCCTCACCCTTGCGGTACTTGACCAGCGGGGTCTTGAGGCTGACGGCCGTGGGGACACACTCCGAGGAGGAATAGCCGGGAACCAGCAGATATTCACCAAAGGTACGGGACGGTTCTTCAAAATAGTACGCCATTTCGCGATTCTCCTTTTACCCTTAACATTTTCTTCCTGTTGCTTTTAGCTTAAGAGACATTGTACCACATTCGACGGGAAGATGCAAAATTTTTAACAGACAATCTTCTTTGTTCACTTGCAAAAAAGTTGTTGAAATTGCACGAGTGCAGGCCAGGAAAGTATGACTTAGCCTTCTTTTCATGCAGTATTCGCCCTTTTGCCGAAAAAATCCGCAGATGCTCTAAACACCTGCGGATAAAAAGTTCCAGATTCGGCCGCCTGCCTCAGCGGTAATCCTCATTGAGGAACATTGCCTTGATGGCAACCACCTCATCATATTCTTCCTGGTCCACCTTGACATCAGCATTGAGCGCCTTGAGGTCATTTTTGACTACTTCAAGCGCCTCACCGGGCCAGGCGGCGCGGCCCTGCTCAATCGCACGCTGCATCCGGCGCAGAACCACCGGATGTGCATAGCGGGCAGGGAGCGGAAAATCTGGATAATCGGCAATGTATGCTTCCATCGCCTTCACGGCATTCTCGGCACGCTTCATAACAAAGTGCTTGTTGTTCCGCGAAGTGGGCATCACACTGAAACCGGAGAAGGTGAAAATTGCCGCCAGACCCAAAAGTGTAATAAAGATCGCGTAGGAGCCATGATTGACAAGTCCCCAAATTCCGTATGCCAGGCAAAGAAGCCCAATCACGGTGATTGCCATTGCCACCCAACGGTAGCTCGGGCTCGAGCGAAGATAGGCGCGTTTGCGCTGCGCCGACTGGCTCAGTTCAAGGGCAAGTTCCGGTTTTTTGTCAAGATAATCGATTGCGCGCTGGAGTTCGTCAACATTTTTGCGCCCCTGTGGGCTCAGTTCCGGCTTGCGCTGCGCGGCAAATTCAGCCGCCCGTTTGGCAAGGCGCTTCTCCCCTTCCGCGCTGACCCGCTTAATCTGCGGCTGCGTTTTTTCAAGTTCAGCAAGGAGCTGATCCACCTGCTCTTCATACTTGAAGATGCACTGTTTTTCCTGACCGCCGTCATATTCGACCACGAGGTACGCAATCGTGGCAAAGGTTCCCTTACCGGAAAATCCGCCCTTGCTCATGGCAATACGCTTATAGACGCGGGTAATGCTGGAATACGGCAGATAATAGCGCCGGTCAAAATAAAAGCTGTTCAGGTAAAGAGCCTTTTGACCCACACCGCAAGGGCCGATTTTTTTGCAGTGCTTTTTATCTTCTACTAAGGTATCCCTATCCAGTTTGGCGAATCCGAGAGGTGCCGGTTTGAAAATCATAGCTGTGTCCTCGCTGTTTCTAAAAAATTTGCCAGCCGCTGTGTTGAGCAGCGGCTGGCAAGCCGTTGATTCAGTCAGCAGGCCAGGTCATAACATCCGCGTTATGCCGCCTTTGCCTTGCTGCTTTGTTTTCTTGTTGTGTAAATGAAGATGCCGAGCAGAACGGCTGCAAAGATAATACCGACGGGATAAGCCAGTGTGGTATTGTAGATGACCGAGCCATCTGCCGCCTTCTTGTTCAGGAATGCGCCAAGGCATTCAGGAGCCATGAAGAAGTAAGTAGCAGAGACAGCGCTCATGAAGGTTGCGGGAACAGCAGTAATCCAGTAGTTCTTCTTTTTCTTGAAGAGGAACATAGATGCGGCCCACAGAACGATCATAGCGAGGGTCTGGTTGGTCCAGCTGAAGTAACGCCAAATCACGTTGTAATCAATCTTGCCAAGAGCGTTGCCGATGCCAAGGAACGCACCAATGCCCAGTACGGGGATGCAGAGCTTGAGGCGGTTTGCGTAGGACTTCTGGTCAAGTTTGAACCAGTCAGCCAGCGTCAGACGAGCAGAGCGGAACGCGGTATCGCCGGAAGTAATGGGGCAGGCAATAACGCCGAGCATTGCGAGCACCAGGCCGAAGGAGCCCATCGTCTTGGAGCAGATGTCGTACACGGTTGCGGGGCAGCCGCCGCCCATCTCAAGAAGTTCTTTGCCTTCGTAAATGGCGCAGCCAGCAGCAGCCCAAATCAGAGCAATAACGCCCTCGCTGACCATGGCACCATAGAACACCATGTGGCCCTGTTTTTCACTCTTCATGCAGCGGGCCATCAGAGGAGACTGCGTTGCATGGAAGCCGGAGATTGCACCACAGGCGACCGTGATGAACATGAACGACCAGATAGGCATTCCAGTGGGATGCATATTATAGAAATGGCTCCACAGTTCGGGGACGGTGTAGCCGTGGGTAAAGATACCGATGCCAACGCCAACGGCCATGACAATCAGGCAGATACCGAAGACGGGATAAATCTTACCAATGATCTTATCAATGGAGATAAAGGTTGCGATGAAGTAGTAAACCAGGATGAGAATCAGCCAGAACAGCTTGCTGGAAAGAATGTTGGTCACGCCGGCATTCGTGAACAGAAGCTGAATCAGGCCGGCAGGGCCGACTGCAAAAACAGTACCGACCATAATCAGAAGAACAACCGCAAACACACGCATGACGTTCTTCATTGCACCGCCGAGATAAATGCCGCAGATCTCGGAGACGGAAGCGCCTTCGTTGCGCTCGGACAGCATACCGGCGAAGTAGTCGTGCACGCCGCCGGCAAAGATTGTGCCGAAGGTGATCCAGAGGAAGACCACAGGGCCCCACTCTGCACCGGTCAGGGCACCAAAAATAGGTCCGAGGCCGGCAATGTTCAGCAACTGAACCAAGAATAGCTTCCACTGGGGCATTACAACGTAGTCAACGCCATCGTTGATGCGGACAGCAGGAGTTTCACGGTCGTCAGGGCTGAAGGTGTTCTCGACAACTTTGCCATAGGTAAAGTAGCCGATGATCAGGATCGCGAGACAGACAAAAAAGCTAACCATGAAAAAACCTCCCTAATTATTTCAGGCGGTTACGCTTTACACGAACCTCCTGTTTTGTACAGTTTCATTATAGCGTCTTTTCATAATTTTGCAATATTTTTTATCCAATTTTCTAAAATATTTTTCAAAAGATTTTATCTAAAGTGCAATATGCACAATTAACATATTTTCAATTTATTAAATTTGATCAGCTTCTTTCTCAGTTTCAGCAAACTCATATGCTTCTAACAAAAAGATGCCGCTCCCCTTTTTTTCAAGGGAAACGGCATCTTTCGTCCGGTCAGATTTGATTGTGTTCAATCCAGTCCGCCACGGTGCGGGCCAGATCCGTCAGGCTGCCTTTGGTGAAGGGAACCTTCATGCCGGCACATTCAGCCATCTCGGTATAGGTTGCTGTGCCAGCCAGTCGGGTCATGCGCAGATAGCGCTCCCAGGCATCTTTGGGGTTCTTGAGCTGCGCCACAAAAAATTGCAGCGCAATAACAGAGGCCAGGCAGTAGTCAATATAATAGAAGGGGCACTCGAAAATATGAAGCTGACGCTGCCACCCTGCGCCGCGGCTATACATCGGCAGGTCGCCGAAATCATTCCAGGGGCGGTACTTCTTTTCAAGTTTGAGCCACTCTGCGTTGCGCTCATCGGGGGTCAGGTCAGGATTTTGGTACATGATATGCTGGAACTCATCCACCATGCAGCCATAAGGCAGGAAGAAGAAGCTGTCCTCCGTATGATACAGCTCATATTTGGCGGTATCCTCCTTAAAGAACAGATGATGCCAAGGCTCGGTCAGGAACTCCATGCTCATGGAGTGGATTTCCGCACTCTCCATGCCGGGGCACTGAAGTTCACCGGGGATATCAGATGGATCTTTGGCGGCCAGATAGCTTTCAAAGGCGTGACCCGCCTCATGCGTCAGGACATCCACATCTCCCGATGTGCCGTTCCAGTTTGCAAAGATAAAGGGCGCCTTGTAATCGGGGATGATTTCCTCATAGCCGCCGCCCATCTTGCCGGGACGGCTGAGGACATCAAACATCTCATTGTCCTGCATGAAGTCAATGAACTCCGCGGTCTCGGGGCTAAGTTCATGGTACATCGTGCGGGCACCAGCCATCAGTTCCTCATAGCTGCCGTGCGGAACGGGGTTGCCGTCCGCAAAATAGAAGGTGCTGTCCCAGAACATAGGATGCTCGATCCCGGTGCGGCGGTTGCGCAGTTTCATGAGTTTTTCGAGCATAGGTACCACCTGCTCCACGACTTCCTCGCGGAAGGCGGCAACCTCCTTCGGGCCATAGCCGATACGGTTCATCCGGACATAGCTCAGTTCGCTGTAATCGTGATACCCAAGGATGTGCGCCTGCTCGTTGCGGTTTTTGATCATCTTGTCGTAAATTTCATCAAACTCCGCGCGGTGAGCGTCAAAGTAGGAAGCCTCTGCCTCGTAAGCCTTGCGGCGGACAGCGGGGTCGGTGCTTTCCTTGTAAAGCGTCAGCTGGGGAATGGTCAGCTGTTTGCCGTCCAGTTCCACAAGCGCCGCACCGTAGAGTTTCTGGTAAGCGCTCGAGAGTGCATTTTCCTCTTTTTGCAGCTCCAGCACCCGCTCATCCATCGAGAGGACCTTGTTTTTCAGGGTGGGCAAAACGCGGCTGCCAAAGGTCTTTTCCAGTACATCCGCATGAGGATTTTCGAGAATGGCTTTTGCAATGAGAACGTCAGCATTTGCCACTGCAGGGCCGTTTGAGTCAAACCAGTCCTGTTCGGCGGACCAGAAAGGATCACGGGTATCCTGTGTGTAATGGATTTCCGCCAGAATAGCCGCCGTGCGGTAGTGGTCCATGATTTTGTTCTCTTCACGGTAGAGCTCGACAAGTTTTTCAGGTGTATCGGCACGGCGGATTTTCTCCGCACAGTCGGCACATTCCGCTAAAACCTTTTGAAGATCGGGGCGCGTATAGGTCATTTCACTGAATTTCATAAGTCAGCACAGGTCCTTTCGTAATTGTGGTTTAATGTTATCATAGCACAGTGCCATGATTTTGTGTAGCGCACAGGCAAAAATAGTCCGTGAAAATTCTTCAGTTCTCTTGCATAAGCGTTCAGGAAGGACTACAATGACAGCAGAAACCGGCAAAATACCGGAAAGGAGAGGTCAAAAAATGACATATCAAGAAGTGTTGGACGCCGCAAAAGGCCAAATGGGCCCGTGCAAAGTCTGTCCGGTGTGTGACGGACGCGCCTGCCGCAATACCATCCCGGGACCGGGTGCCAAAGGTGTGGGCGATGTTGCTATCCGCAACTACAATGCGTGGCAGAATGTTCGGGTGAACATGGACACCATCTGCGCATCCGGTACGCCGGACACACACTTGGAACTGTTCGGGCACTGTTTCCGTATTCCTGTATTTGCAGGCCCTGTTGGTGCTGTGCAGCTCCATTACGGCCAGAAATACAACGATATGCAGTACAATGATATTCTGGTGCCCGCCTGCCGCGATGCCGGCATCCTTGCCTTCACCGGTGACGGAACCAACCCTGCCGTCATGGAAGCGGCCTGCAAGGCTGTGCGGGAAGCCGATGGATTCGGCATTCCAACCGTCAAGCCCTGGGATGCGGCCACCATCGCAAAAAAGATGGCGCTTGTGCGCGATTCCGGTGCTTTTGCGGCCGCAATGGACATTGATGCGGCAGGACTGCCGTTTTTGAAGAACCTTGACCCGCCCGCCGGAAGCAAAACGGTTGAGGAATTGGCCGGCATTATTGCCGATGCCCGTGTACCTTTTATCGTCAAGGGCATCATGACGGTACGCGGCGCGGAAAAAGCCGTAGAAGCCGGTGCCTCGGCCATTGTCGTTTCCAACCACGGCGGGCGTGTGCTGGACCAGACCCCCGCCACCGCAGAAGTTCTGCCCGAGATTGCCGCTGCCGTTGGCGATAAATGCACCATTCTGGTGGACGGCGGTATCCGCAGCGGTGTCGATGTCTTTAAGGCTCTTGCGCTGGGTGCCGATGCGGTACTTATTGCACGGCCCTTTGTGAATGTTGTCTACGGTGCGGGCGCCGAAGGTGTGCAAGCCTATGTGGAAAAACTTGCCGGTGAGCTGGCCGACACAATGAGTATGTGCGGTGCCAAAACACTGGCTGATATTACCCCGGATATGGTCCGCATTTTCTGATAAACCGGGAATAATAAGCAAACAAAAACCGACAGCTGATGGAATGTCAGCTGTCGGTTTTGTTATGGTGCGGATAACAGGACTTGAACCTGCACGTCGTGGACACTGGACCCTAAAACCAGCGCGTCTGCCAATTCCGCCATATCCGCTTATATGGACCGCCGGAATCGGCGGTCCGGGCGTTCCGCCCGCAACGAACGGAACTTATTTAGTTTATCAGTCTAAGAAGGATTTGTCAATTCTCAGCCCTGCGCGGCAAGGTAGGCGGCGGGACCGGATTCATAGAGGTCGCCGCCGTGGGGATCAAGAAGGACAGTGAGCGGCATTTTTTCCACTGTCAGGCGGCGAACCGCTTCACAGCCGAGGTCGGGCCAGGCGATAATTTCGCAGCTTTTGACACTGCCCGCCATGAGCGCGCCCGCGCCGCCGATCGCCGCAAGGTAAACGGCACCGCAGCGGACCACGGCTTCTTTAACGGCAGCGTCCCGCTTGCCTTTGCCGATCATGCAGGCAAGGCCCAAATCCAAAAGCCGGGGCGTAAATTTGTCCATCCGTCCCGAGGTCGTGGGGCCTGCCGCGCCGATGGCACAGCCTGGGCGTTCCGGCGTAGGACCTACATAATAGATAGCCGCGCCGCGCAAATCAAAGGGCAGCGGTTCACCGCGGTCCAGTGCCTCATTCATGCGGGCATGGGCGGCATCCCGCGCCGTGTAAACGGTGCCGCTGAGAAGCACCGTATCCCCTGCCCGCAGAGGCGCAAGTGCTTCTTTGGTCAGCGGGGTAGTCAGTTCATACTGCATGGCGTTCACTCTCCCTGCCGCACACTGCGGTACAGTTCCTTCATCTCGGCATGATGCCGGTTGACAAGTTCCAGCTCGATTTGGGTAATCCGGTCATTGAGCGGGGACGGCGCGCAGCGGGCGGAAGGGCCAATCGGAATATCAATTTTCGGTTTTCTGTTTTGTTCGGGAATCGGGTCATCGTCAAGTTCCGGCACAAAATCCCATTCAGCCAGATTGTTCATAGTCGTCCCTCCTTTTCAGGGTATGTTCTTCCAGTTTGTTCAAATATCCGCGCTGGCACGGCGCGTTACATGGCAGCTCATATTGACGGCCACGGGCAGACAGGCAACATGAGTCGGTTCCCATTCAATGGAAACCCCAAGGCAGGTTGTTTGACCGCCGAAGCCCTGCGGGCCAAAGCCTGTTGCGTTAATTGCATCCAGCAGTTCACGTTCCAGTGCTGCATAATAGGGGTCGGGGTTCGGCTCGTCCAGCGGACGAAGCAGTGCCCGCTTGGCCAGTGCGGCGCAGTGGTCAAAGCTGCCGCCAATACCGACACCCAACACAATGGGCGGGCAGGGGTTGGCTCCAGCCAGACGGACTGTCTCCATAACAAAATCCTTGACGCCCTGCACGCCGTCCGCGGGCTTGAGCATGGCAAGTCGGCTCATATTCTCACTGCCCGCACCTTTCGGCGCCACGGTAATGCGGCAGCCATTGCCTGGAACAAGATGCACGGTCAAAAACGCAGGGGTGTTGTCCCCCGTGTTGACCCGCCGGAGCGGATCGCCGGTGATGGATTTGCGCAGATACGCTTTCTCGTAGCCGCGGCGCACGCCCTCATTGACGGCGGCGGTTAAATCACCGTTGATATGCACATCCTGACCAAGCTCCACAAAGACGCAGGCCATTCCGGTATCCTGGCAGATGGGAAGATCTTTTTCCTTTGCCACGCAGAGGTTCTGCTGCAAAAGGCCGAGGGTTTCCTTTGCAAGCGGCCAGGGTTCCGCCGCACAGGCGGAATCGAGGGCTGCATGGACGTCCGCGGGCAGTTCGGTGTTGGCGCGGATGCAGAGCTCTTCCACCGTGTTTGTGATGGAAGCGGCGTCCAATTCGCGGATGACACTGTCACTCATGCGCGGGCCACACCGCTTTCCCGCGCGGCTTGCGCCACAGCGTCGGCCACGGCCGGTGCCACACGGGGGTCAAAGGCCTTGGGCAGAATGTTTTCCTCGTTGAGTTCATAATCAGGGACCAGCGCGGCGATTGCGCGGGCAGCTGCTATCTTCATCTGGGGGTTGATGTCGCGTGCGCGCACCGAGAGCGCGCCCTTGAAGATACCGGGGAACGCCAGCACGTTGTTGACCTGATTGGGGAAGTCACTGCGGCCCGTACCGATAACGCGCACACCGGCGGCACGCGCAACGTCCGGCATAATTTCCGGTGTGGGGTTGGCCATGGCAAAGACAATGGCGTTCGGTGCCATCGTGGCGGCCATTTCGGGGGTCAGTGCGCCAGCAACCGAGGTGCCGATAAAGAGGTCCGCGCCGCGGATGGCATCCGCCAGCCCTCCGGTGATATGTTCAGGGTTAGTCACAGAAGCCAGCCATTCCTTGTGGCCTTCAAGGCCCGCCGGACGGCCGGGATAGAGAATTCCATGTTCATCCACCGCGATGATGTTCTTGGCGCCTGCGGTCTGAAGCATCTTAATAATGGCCGTACCCGCTGCGCCGGGGCCGTTCTGCACAATCCGGATATCCTCGAGGCGCTTGCCGACTACCTTAAGAGCGTTGAGCACGCCGGCCAGAACGATGATTGCGGTGCCGTGCTGGTCATCATGGAAAACGGGAATATCCAGTTCGCGCTCAAGCTGTTCCTCGATTGCAAAGCACTCGGGGCTGCGGATATCTTCCAGATTGATGCCGCCGAAAGTGGGCGCGATTGCCTTGACGGCCGCGACCACTTCCTCGGGCGTGGAAGCGTTGAGACAGATGGGGAAAGCGTCCACACCGCCGAACTCCTTAAAGAGTACGCACTTGCCTTCCATGACGGGCAGACCGGCCTCCGGGCCGATATTGCCAAGGCCAAGCACAGCGGTGCCGTTGGTAACGACTGCAACCGTACGGCCCTTGAGGGTGTAGCGGTAAACGTCATCGGGGTTTGCCTTGATGCGGCGGCACGGTTCCGCAACGCCGGGGGTGTAGGCAGTGGAGAGGGCATCCTTGTCACGGACGGGAACCAGGCTGTTCACTGTCAGTTTGCCGTGGTTTTTCTCGTGCATTTCCAATGCGGCGGCATTATAATCCATCGGTAACACTCCTTTTTATGATACGAACATCTCAGTTTATTTTGGCATAGATGGGTTCAAGGCGAATCACGCAAAAGTGATCCGGCCATTTTTCGGAAACCGCTTTGCGCAGTTCCGCCGGAATCTTATTGGCGCGGTGGTCCTTAGCAGCAAGAAGGTCTGCGGGGACTGCGCAGTCAAAAATTACGTTGGTGTGCGTAGGACCGGGCACAATGCGCAGGTCGTGAATGTTGGCTTCAGGTTCGATTTCGGCAAGTTTTTCTTTCACAAAATCGCGCAGTTCTTTGATATGCGGGTCGTCCGTCACGACCGGGTCAAAGTGAATGGTGGCAATCAGGTGATCGTTGACAAGGAAATCTTTTTCAATGGAGTCAATGAGGTCATGGCTCTTCATCACATCGCTGTCAGCCGGCAATTCGATGTGAAAGCTGACAAGCTGATTGCCGGGGCCGTAGTCATGAACCATTAGATCATGGATGCCTAGCACGCCGGGATAGCTCAAGGCCTTTTTCTCGATGTATTCAATCAGCTGCGGGTCAGGTGCTGCGCCGAGCAGCGGGCTGATGGTATCCCGCACAAGGCCGATGCCGCTCCACAGGATGAACACGGCAACGCCAAGGCCCATCAGACCATCAATGCGGTCAATGCCGCTGAAATGGGTCACCAGCGTGGCCGCAAGGACAGCCGAGGTGGAAATCACATCGTTGCGGGCATCGGCGGCGGTGGCAAGCAGCGTTTCGGAATGGATGCGGCCGCCGATTGAGCGGTTAAAGACGCTCATCCACAGTTTGACCGCAATGGAAGCTGCAAGCACCGCAATCATGAGATAGCTGAAGGTGACCGGCGTGGGATGAAGGACTTTGAGGAAACTTTCCTTGAGCAGTTCCACGCCGATGACGAGAATCATCACCGAAACGCCAAGCCCCGCAATATACTCATACCTGGCATGGCCGTAGGGGTGTTCGTCATCGGCCGGCTTCGCCCCGAGACGGAACCCAAGAAGGCTGACCACGTTGGAGCTTGCGTCAGAAAGGTTGTTCATGGCGTCCGCCATGATGGCAACACTGCCGAACAATGTACCGACCAGAAACTTGCCCGCAAAGAGCAGCACGTTGCACAGGATGGAGACAACGCAGGCAAGATTGCCGTAGGCGGTTCGCACCTTATGGTCGCCGGTATTCTCAGGATTTTTGATAAACAGTTTAACAAGGAGTTCTGTCAAATGTACCCTTCCCTTCTCTGGGCGGAAATCGCGGACTTTGATTGTAAAAGTGGCGGACCGTCATACGGGTCCGCCACAGGGTATGGCTTTTAAGCTATATGCCGCTTACTCACGGACAATGCAGGCATCACGCTCGGGGCCGACAGAGATATATTTGATCTTGCAGCCGACAGCCTTTTCGAGCATTTCCACATAGTCACGGGCGGCCTGAGGCAGATCCTCATACTTGCGCACGCCGGAAATATCGCAGTGCCAGCCGGGAACCATCTTGACAACAGGCTGTGCGTCATCAAGCGTCTTGCCGGTGGGGAAGCGATCCGTCACGCTGCCGTCTGCCAGGCGGTACTGTGCCACAACGGGGATTTCCTCCATGTAGTCCAGAACATCCAGCAGGGTCAGAGCCAGTTCATCACAGCCCTGGCACTGAACGCCATAGCGGGAAGCCACAACGTCAAAGGGACCCACGCGGCGGGGACGGCCAGTGGCTGCGCCGTACTCATGGCCGGACTCACGCAGGAGATGCTTTTCTTCCTCGGTCATGGCCAGTTCTGCGGTGAAGGGGCCTTCACCCACGCAGGAGGAGTAAGCCTTCATGATGCCGATGGAAAGATCCAGCTTGCGGCCCGGGATGCCCGCGCCGATGGGTGCATAGGCACCAATGGTGTTGGAGGAGGAGGTGTAAGGGTAGATGCCGTAGTCGATATCACGCAGTGCGCCGAGCTGGGCTTCAAAGAGAATCTTCTTGCCTGCATCATCGGCGTCCGCCAGGAACTGACCCACATCGCAGATAAAGGGAGCGAAAGCCTCCTGGTAATGCTTGCACCAGGCCCACATTTCCTCCACGCTCACCGGCTTTGCGTTATAGATGTTGACCATGGTGAGGTTTTTGGACTCAACAATCGTTTCAAGACGCTTGTGGACGCCCTCATCGAGATGGACCAAATCGCCCATGCGCAGCGTTTTCTTCATGAACTTGTCGCCGTAAGTATAGGCGATGCCGCGCTTGGTGGAGCCGAACTGAGCGCCGGTCTTGGCCAGACGAGCTTCCTCCAGACCATCCTGCTCGACATGGAACGGCATGGTGATCGTGGCACGGTCGGAAATCTTGAGATTGTCCGGCGTGATGGCAATGCCCTTTTCACGCAAAGAGGCAATCTCGCCCTCAAGATGCTCGGGGTCAATGACCATACCGCCGCCCATCACACAGGTGACCTCCGGGCGCAGAATGCCGGACGGAATCAGGTTCAGGATGAACTTGCCCCGCTCGTTCTTGACAGTGTGGCCGGCGTTGTCACCGCCCTGGTAGCGGGCGACAATATCATAGTCGCGGCTGAGCAGGTCGACCATACGGCCTTTGCCCTCATCGCCCCAGTTGATACCGGTAATTGCAGTAAGCATAAAACGTTCCCTCTCTTTGGCAAAATATACAGCCTTTTCCGTTCGGCACGGGGGTGTGCCGATTTATTATTGCCGGGATTCGCCGTTGTTTTCATTATAGCAGACCCGCGCACAAAATCCAAGACCCAATTTCGGGATTCCCGTCCCTTTTCCCGGACTTAGCATGGCGCGGTCAGAAACTTTCAGCTGCGCTTGAGCAGCTTGTGGCGGGTTCCGTCAGGCTCCACCACCGTTGTGTGCTCCATCTGGTCAACGAGGGACGCTTTGATATCATCGAGGTATTCCCTGCGCAGTACTTCCCGCTCGGCCAGTTCAGCTTCTGTCAGGCCGCTTGTTTTGGCTTTATGGGCCAATTCGTTGATTCGTGCGATTTTGGCGCGTTCCATTAAATCTATCCTCCCGTCGTATCTTTCCAAAGGGTTTTCCCAAAAAAAGATTTCATAAACCTTTATAGTATAGCAGATTTTGTGAAAATTGGAACCCCACGCTGTACATTTTCAAAAAAAGATGTATAATGGAAAAACAGTGTATCATTTGAAAGACAGGAGAATTTGCATGAAAAACAATCTGATGACCCGTGCAGGTGCGGGTCTTTTGGCCGTATGCACCGCATTTGCACTTGCCGGATGCGATGCTTCTTCTTCCGAAGCCGCCGCATCCTCCGAGGCTGCTTCCTCCGAATCCGCTGCATCCGAAGAAGCCTCCCCGGAGCAGGCCGAGGACGCCTATGCCTATCTGGCGGACTTTTCCCTGAGTGATGGCTTTGATGAGAACGGCTACCTCAAAAACGTCCGTGCCAATGATTATGTGGCTCTGCCCGAGCTGAGCACGCTGGCGCTTTCCGCCGAGGCCAACACCGTGGCGCAGGAGGATGTGGACGACTACATCAGCAACATTCTGGAAAGCTATGCGACCAATGAGGAAGTCACCGGCCGCGCGGCCGCGGAGGGTGACACCGCCAACATCGACTATGTCGGCACCGTTGATGGAGTCGAATTTGACGGCGGCAGCGCTACCGGCTACGATTTGGTTCTTGGCAGCGGCACCTTTATTGACGGGTTTGAGGATCAGATTATTGGCCATATGCCCGGCGACAGCTTTGATGTAAAGGTCACCTTCCCTGAAAATTATCAGTCCGAAGACCTGGCCGGCAAGGATGCCGTATTTGCCACCACGCTGAACTCCATCAGCGAGGAGGTTCTGCCCGAATTGACTGACGCCTGGGTTGCCGACAATCTGAGCGACCGGATGGCGGTCAGCACGGTGGACGAGCTGAACAGCTTTGTGAACGACAACCTTCTGTTCAGCCAGCAGGCCGATGAACTGTACGGTCAGCTTTATGATGCCGTTGAGGTGGAAGGTGAACTGCCCGAAGATGTGGATGCTTTCTTTGACAACTATTACCTCTACTCTCCCTACCAGTACAGCGCGCAGTACGGCATGACACTTGACGATTTCCTCTCTGCAACCGGTTACGGCAGTGCAGAGGCTTACCTGGCCGCCATGGAGGACCAGAAAGCCTCCACCATCAAGCAGATTCTTATCATGCAGGCCATTGCAGAGCAGAAAGGCACCGTCTGTGACACCGACACACTCAATGCTGAGTTCGAGGACTATTTCGGCACCACGGATTCCGAGAGCTACATCGAGGTTTATGGCGAAAACTACCTGAAGATGAACGTTCTGCATGACATTGCGATGCAGAACCTCATTGACGAAATCAACGCCTGATTGTTAAGCTGAATAAAACAGAATATATTTTTTGCCGCCCGCCGCTTTCTCTTGACAGAGGATGCGACGGGTGGTATATTTGTGGCAAAGATTTAGATGCTTTTCTAAATATCTCATCTTTGCGTTTAAGCTCTGTTTTTTCGGCTGGTTTAATCTGGGTATGCCGCAGGGTGCCCCGTGTGCAGCCGAAGCGGAAGGAGGTTTGTCCGTAATGGGCGATGTGTTCAAAGCGCTGAGCGATCCCACCCGCCGCAAAATCCTGGAACTGCTGCGAGACGGTTCGATGACCGCCGGGGATATCGCGGCGCATTTTGACATGGCAAAGCCATCCGTCAGCCATCACCTGAATGTGCTGAAAAGTGCGCAGCTTGTGATAGATGAACGGCAGGGACAGAACATTGTCTACTGTTTGAATCTGACGGTATTTCAGGAAGTTCTGAAATGGTTTTACGATTTCGACTTTGCGAAGGAGGAACCTGATGATGAAAAATAAAATGTATTGGATTTTGGGCGGCGTGTGTGCGGTCAGCTTTTTAGCGCATCTGTGTTTCTACCCTTCCCTGCCCGAAACCATCCCGACGCACTGGAACTTTGAAGGCACAGTGGACGGATGGGGTCCGCAGTACACGGTGCTGATTCTGGCCCTGCTCCCCGCGCTCATCGCATTGATGCTCCGCGTTCTGCCCGCAATGGATCCCAAGGGAAAGAATTACGAAACGTTTTCAAAGTTTTACAACGGGTTTGCCATCGGCATCACGGTGTTCCTTGTCTGCATCAGCTGGCTGCCGGAACTTTCGCTGTTCGGTCTGCTTCCGGACGGAAGTCAGATGCTTAGCATCATCCTGTACGCCGTTCTGGGCATTTCCTTCATTGTGCTGGGCAACTATATGCCGCGTATCAAGCAGAATTATTTCTTCGGCTGCCGGACGCCGTGGGGGCTGGCGGACGAGCACAACTGGAATCGCACCAACCGGATGGGCGGCATTGTGTTTGTCGTGATGGGCATCGTCCTGCTTGCAAGTATTCCATTCTTTGGTCTGCTCGGCTCTTTTGGTGCGGGTGTGCTCATTCTTGTCGCGGCGCTCGGCGGCTCAGCATGGATTTACATCTATTCCTTCCTTGTCTTCAAAGGCATTATGAAATAACAAAGTTGAAATTTGCGGCAATGCAAATGCCCCGGCGGGCAAGGCACAAACCTTACCCGCCGGGGCGTTTATTTTATTCGCGCATCAGCGCAGAATCAGTCTGCCGTCCTGTGCGTCCACCGTGAGGGTATCCCCGGGGACGTGGCTGCCGGCAATGATTTCCTTGGCAATCATCGTCTCAACATTGGCCTGAATATACCGTTTGAGCGGACGTGCGCCGTAAACGGGATCATAACCATCGTCGATGATGGTATCCTTTGCGGCATCCGTCACGACAAGATTCAGCTGTTTATCCTGAAGGCGGCCGCGCAGGTCAGCAAGCATCAAATCAACGATGCCGCCGATTTCCTGTTTGGTCAGGCTCTTGTAGTAGACGATGTCATCCAGACGGTTGAGGAATTCCGGGCGGAACTGCCGTTTGAGAAGCTGATCAATCTGACCGCGTGCTTCGGCGGAGAGTTCGTTGCGTCCTTCGGCACGGCTGCGCTCGAGGTCCTCCAGAATGACATCCGACCCGAGGTTGGAGGTCAAAATGATGATGGTGTTCTTAAAGTCCACCGTGCGGCCCTGACTGTCGGTAATGCGGCCGTCATCGAGCACCTGGAGCAGAATGTTGAACACATCGGGATGGGCTTTTTCGACCTCATCGAACAGCACAACGCTGTACGGGCGGCGGCGGACGGCCTCGGTAAGCTGGCCGCCCTCCTCATAACCGACATATCCCGGAGGCGCGCCGATCAGACGGCTGACGCTGAATTTCTCCATGTATTCGGTCATGTCGATACGGACCATGTTCTTCTCATCATCAAAGAGTGCCTGCGCGAGTGCCTTGGCAAGTTCGGTCTTGCCGACACCGGTGGGGCCGAGGAACAGGAAGCTGCCGATGGGGCGGTTGGGGTTGGCAATACCCGCACGAGAGCGCAGAATGGCATCGCTGACCTTCTGCACGGCCTCGTCCTGACCGATGACCCGCTGATGGAGCACATCCGGCAGACGGAGCAGCTTTTCGCGCTCTCCTTCCACGAGCTTTTCAACGGGAATACCCGTCCAGCGCGCCACAATGCGGCTGATTTCCTCTGCGGTCACGCGGTCACGGAGCAGACTCTGCTCTTTCTTCTCGGCGGCAATCTTTTCTTCCGCTTCAAGCTGGCGCTGCAAATCGGGCAGTTTGCCGTACTGCAGTTCGCCGGCGCGGGCATAGTCACCCGTGCGGGTAGCCTTTTCAATTTCCGCTTTGGTGGATTCCACCTCGGCTCGCAGGCTCTGAACCTTATTGATGGCGTTCTTTTCGTTTTCCCACTGTGCCTTCTTGGAGTTAAAGCTGTCGCGCAGTTCCGCCATTTCCTTTTCAAGTGCCGCCAGACGCTGGCGGGACATTTCATCGGTCTCTTTGCGCAGCGATGCTTCCTCAATCTGAAGCTGGGTAATCTTATGGTTCAAATCATCCAGTTCTGCGGGCATGGAATCCAGCTCGGTCTTGACCATGGCGCAGGCTTCATCGACAAGGTCGATGGCTTTATCGGGCAGGAAACGGTCGGTGATATAGCGGTCGGACAGCGTTGCCGCCGCAATGAGTGCACCGTCCTGAATCTTGACGCCGTGGTAAACCTCATAGCGCTCTTTCAGGCCACGCAGAATGGAGATGGTGTCCTCCACTGAAGGTTCCTGAACCTGAACCGGCTGGAAACGGCGTTCAAGTGCGGGGTCTTTTTCGATATATTCACGGTATTCATCGAGGGTTGTTGCACCAATGCAGTGCAGCTCACCGCGGGCAAGCATGGGCTTGAGGATATTGCCTGCGTCCATAGCTCCTTCGGTCTTGCCGGCACCGACAATCGTGTGCAGCTCATCAATAAAGAGGATAATCTTGCCGTCCGACTTCTTGACTTCGTTCAAAACGGACTTCAGGCGTTCCTCAAACTCGCCGCGGTATTTAGCACCGGCGACCAGTGCGCCCATATCCAGGCTGAACACTGTGCGGTCCTTAAGATTTTCCGGCACATCGCCGCGCACAATACGCTGCGCAAGGCCCTCAGCGATTGCCGTCTTGCCGACACCGGCTTCACCGATCAGCACAGGATTGTTCTTGCGTTTACGGGACAGGATACGGATGACATTGCGGATTTCGGTATCACGGCCAATGACAGGGTCAAGCTTGTTGGCACGGGCCGCCTCCACCAGATCCTGACCGTATTTTTTGAGGGCATCGTAGGTGGATTCAGGGTTGTCGGTGGTCACGCGCTGGTTGCCGCGCACCGAGGAAAGTACCTGCATGAATTTTTCTTCGGTAATGCCGAACTGCTTGAACAGTTCCCCTGCCACGCGGCCGGGCTTTTGAAGCATACCGAGAAAGACGTGTTCCACGCTGACGTATTCGTCCTTCATCTGGGACGCCTGTTTTTCTGCAGCGGTAAAGGCCTGGTCCAGTTCGTTGGAGATATAGACCTTATCCGGGTCACGGCCCGAACCGGTCACATGGGGCAGCGCGGCCACTTTTTCTGCCGCGGCCGTTCCGAATGTACCGGGGTCAACGTTCAGCTTGGTGAGCAGCTGAGGGATTAAACCGTCCTGCTGCTGGGCGAGGGCAACCAGCATATGCTCCTGTTCCAGAGCCTGGTTGGAATATTCGATGGCCAGCTGCTGGGCGCTCTGGATGGCTTCCAGCGTTTTCTGGGTAAATTGATTCATATTCATATCGCAAACCTCCTTCAATTTGGGCAACGATAACTTATATTTATCTGCGTTCCCCGGCAGGGCTGCTATCTGAGTAGCCCTGCCGTGAATTAGCAAACGGCGAGTTAGACTGCTCTTCCCGCCCGGCGGCTCATTGCTTATATCGCTCCGAGGGCGTTTTGCGGGAAGCTTTCTCTGAATTAGCACTCTAATCATCCGACTGCTAATATTATAGCGCATCCCACTGTATTGTCAATAGCCGAAAATGAAAAAAATTTGTGAATTCGCATTTTTTCTTTGCTGTTTTTGTGCAGAGCTAAAGTCCTCTTCCCGCAAAATTCCTGCATTTCCTGACGGCGTACCCTTGATTTTATAGGATAAAACCCTTACAATAAAAGACAAATATTGCCCGGGTTTTCCCGGAAAGGGAGTTATAAAAGATGGACGAACAGAATTTCAGCATCAATACCCTGTGCGTACAGGGCGGTTACACCCCCGGCAACGGCGAGCCGCGCCAGATTCCTATCGTACAGAGCACAACCTTTAAATATGATACCTCCGACGAGATGGGCAAGCTGTTTGACCTTGAGGCAAGCGGCTACTTCTATTCCCGTTTGCAGAACCCCACCTGCGACACGGTTGCTGCCAAGATTGCCGCACTTGAAGGCGGTTCTGCCGCCATGCTGACCGGTTCCGGTCAGGCCGCCAATTTTCTGGCGCTGTTCAACATCTGCAGCGCCGGTGATCACATTGTTGCTTCGAGCTCCATCTACGGCGGAACATTCAACCTGATTTCGGTCACGATGGCAAAGATGGGCATCACCGCCACCTTTGTTTCCCCTGACTGCACCGAAGAAGAACTGAACGCCGCATTCCAGGACAACACCCGGGCTGTTTTTGGTGAGACCATCGCCAACCCGGCCCTGACCGTGCTGGACATCGAAAAATTTGCCAACGCCGCACACGCGCACGGTGTGCCCCTGATTGTGGACAACACCTTTGCCACCCCCATCAACTGCCGTCCTTTTGAGTGGGGTGCTGACATTGTAACCCACTCCACCACCAAGTACATGGATGGTCACGGTGCCTGTGTGGGCGGTGCGATTGTGGACAGCGGTCACTTTGACTGGATGGCCCACGCCGACAAGTTCCCCGGCCTGTGCACGCCTGATGAAAGCTATCACGGCGTGACGTATGCCGAGCGGTTCGGCAAGGAAGGCGCGTTCATCACCAAGGCCACCGCACAGCTCATGCGCGACTTTGGCTGCGTGCAGAGCCCCATCAACGCCTATATGCTCAACCTTGGCCTTGAAAGCCTGCACGTCCGGATGGCCCGCCACTGTGAGAACGGTCAGGCCGTGGCAGAATTCCTGGCCGCGCATCCCAACATCACTTATGTGAACTACTGCGGTCTGCCCGGTGACAAGTACCATGCGCTGGCCGAAAAGTACCTGCCGAACGGTTCCTGCGGCGTGGTAAGTTTTGGCGTCAAGGGCGGACGCGAGGCCGCCAAGGCGTTCATGGGTCACCTCAAAGTTGCCGCCATTGAGACCCACGTTGCGGATGCCCGCACCTGCTGCCTGCATCCGGCGAGCACCACGCACCGCCAGATGAACGATGAGCAGCTTCTGGCCGCCGGCGTTCAGCCCGATCTGGTCCGGATGAGCTGCGGCCTTGAGGACAAGAATGACCTCATCCGTGATATTGCTCAGGCGCTTGACCAAATCTAAGTATAAGGAGCCTTCGCTATGCCTCTTATCATTCCCAGGGAACTGCCCGCCTATGAGGTACTGTCCCAGGAAAACGTCTTTGTCATGAACCGGCAGCGCGCGCAGAGTCAGCAGATTCGCCCGCTGCGCATTCTGATTCTCAATCTGATGCCCACCAAAATTGTAACCGAGACACAGCTGGCCCGGCTGCTGGCCAACAGCCCGCTTCAGGTGCAGATTACCTTTCTTCAGACCGCCACCCATGACACAACCCACACGCCTCAGGAACACATGAAAGCGTTCTACAAGACCTTTGACGAGGTGAAAAACGAGCGCTTTGACGGCATGATCATCACCGGTGCGCCCATTGAGGATTTGGACTACGAGGATGTAGACTACTGGCCCGAACTGTGTGAGATTATGGAATACAGCAAGACGAACGTCTATTCCACCATTCATCTGTGCTGGGGCGCATTGGCGGGGCTGTATTACCATTTCGGCGTGCGCAAGGTTCATCTGCCCGAAAAGATGTTCGGCGTGTTTGAGCACCGGGTTGTGCGGCCTTCCAACCCGCTGGTGCGCGGCTTTGACGAGGTATTTTATGCGCCGCACAGCCGCTGGGCCGGGCTGAACCGGGCGGACATTGACGCAACACCCGAACTGCGGATGCTGGCCGAGAGCGATGTTGCCGGGCCAATGCTGCTTTCCACCGATTCCGGGCGGCAGATTTTTGTGATTGGTCATCCCGAATATGACAAGTATACGCTGGATGCCGAATACCGCCGTGATATAGCAGCCGGCAAGGAGATTCACGTTCCCGTCAACTATTATCCGAACGATGACCCGAGCAAAGAGCCCCTGTTCCGCTGGCGCGCCCATGGGCATCTGCTTTACACGAACTGGCTGAACTATTACGTCTACCAGAACACCCCCTACGACCTGGACGAACTGCAGGCCGTTGTGGACCCGTCCCGCGGGTAAGGAGAATCTATGGCAAGAATCAGTGCCTGTATTGTGGCCTATTGTGATTACGATGAAGTCTGTGCCGCCGTGCGCAGTATCCTGTCCCACACGCCCGAAGTGGATTTCCGGCTTTATGTCGTGGATAACGCAAGCCCCGACGGCTGCGGTGAAAAGCTGGCCGCCACGGAGTTCGGTGACGATCGGGTGGAAATCATCCGCGCGCAGGTCAACGAGGGTTTCGGCTCGGGACACAACACAGTGCTTGACCGTCTTGACAGCGAGGTACATTTTATCCTGAACCCTGACGTTGTTCTCCAAGATGACATTCTGAGCGGTATGGCGGACTGGCTGCTCGCGCATCCGGATGCCGTGATGGCAACCCCGCAGCTGTATTTTCCGGACGGGCGCATCCAGAATCTGCCCCGGCGCAAGCCGAACATTTTCTGCATGGCGGTGCGTCAGGTATCGTTTTTGTCCGAGAAGGTCGGGTTTTTCCGCCGCATGAATGAGCATTACATCATGCTGGATGAGGATTTGAGCCAGGTTCAGTCCATTGAGTTCTGCACCGGCAGCTTCATGGCGGTGCGCACCGATGTTTTCAAAAAAGTCGGCGGATTCGACACGGACTATTTCATGTATGTGGAGGATGCTGACCTGACCCAGCGGGTGCTGCGCTGCGGCAAGGTTTATCTGCTGCCGCAGTTTACCGCCATCCACGCCTGGCACCGCGACCCCACCCGGGATCGGCGCAAGTTCTGGATGCAGGTAAAAAGTATGCTGCTGTTCCTCAAAAAATGGGGGTTCTGAAAAAGTCAGACTTCCGGCAAGGCTTGACAAGAGCCGTTTGCCTGTGTTACTGTAATACCAGCGGGCCGCCGACTGACGGAACAAGGTGGGTTTGACCACCGGGGAGGCCGCCCGTTATGCAATAGCCGACCGTCTGGGCTGCATACAACCTGAGCAAGGCTGTATGCGGCCCTTTTTGTTTTGAATGAAAAATGGAGGGATCTTTTATGCTGAGTGATATTGAAATCGCACAGGCTGCCAAAATGCAGCCCATCTCCGAGATTGCGGCCAAAGTCGGCCTGTCCGGTGATGACATCATCCCCTACGGCAAATATAAGGCTAAGGTGGACCACAAGCTCATCCACCGTGACACCCCGGACGGCAAGCTGATCCTTGTGACGGCCATCAGCCCCACCCCGGCCGGTGAGGGCAAAACCACCACCAGCGTGGGACTTGCGGACGCTATGAACGCACTGGGCAAAAAGACGATGCTCTGCCTGCGCGAACCGAGCCTTGGCCCCGTGTTCGGCATCAAGGGCGGCGCGGCCGGCGGCGGCTACGCGCAGGTTGTGCCGATGGAGGACATCAACCTGCATTTTACCGGTGACATTCATGCCATCGGCACGGCCAACAACCTGCTGGCCGCCATGATTGACAACTCCATCCAGCAGGGCAACCCGCTGAACATTGATCCCCGCCGCATTACCTGGAAGCGCTGCATGGACATGAACGACCGCCAGCTGCGTTTCCTTGTGGACGGACTTGGCGGCAAGGTCAACGGCACCCCGCGCGAGGACGGATTTGACATCACGGTTGCCAGCGAAGTCATGGCAATCTTCTGCCTTGCCACTGACCTGAAAGACCTCAAGGAGCGCCTTTCCCGCATTGTCTGCGCCTACACTTATGACGGGCAGCCTGTCACGGCCGGCCAGATTGGCGCGGCCGGCGCGATGACCGCCCTGCTCAAGGACGCCATCGACCCCAACCTGGTTCAGACGCTGGAAAATAACCCCGCTATCATCCACGGCGGTCCGTTTGCCAATATCGCCCACGGATGCAACAGCGTGACCGCCACCAAGCTGAGCCTCAAACTGGCCGATTATGTCGTAACGGAAGCGGGCTTCGGTGCTGACCTGGGTGCTGAAAAGTTCCTAGACATCAAGTGCCGCATGGCGGACCTGCACCCGTCTGCCGTTGTTCTGGTTGCCACCGTGCGTGCCCTCAAGTCTCACGGCGGTGTGGCTAAGGCTGATCTGTCCAAACCCGATGCTGAGGCCGTGGCGCGCGGCGCTTCCAACCTTGAGCGTCACATTGACAACATCAAGAACCAGTTCGGCCTGCCGGTCTGCGTTGCCATCAATGCCTTCCCCACCGACACTGAGGAAGAGATGGCGGTCATCCGCGGCGTGTGCGAGAAAGCCGGCGTCCCCTGTGCGCTGTCCGAAGTATTTGCCAAAGGCGGCGAGGGCGGCAAGGAGCTGGCCGAAACGGTTCTTTCCCTCATTCCTGAGGAACCCAAACCCATCCAGTTCACCTACGAACTGGATGCGCCCCTGACCGACAAGATTGAATCGGTCGCCAAAAAGATCTACCGCGCTGACGGTGTTGTGTACTCTGCCGCCGCTAAAAAGACGCTGGACGAGCTGACTGCAATGGGCTATGGGAATCTGCCGGTCTGCATTGCCAAGACCCAGTATTCTTTCAGCGACAATGCCAAGCTGACAGGCGCACCCACTGGCTTCAAGATGAATGTGCGGGAAGTCCGCCTTTCCGCCGGTGCCGGATTTGTGGTGGTCATCTGCGGAAATATCATGACGATGCCCGGCCTGCCCAAACATCCCGCTGCCATGGATATCGACTGTGACGAGAACGGCAAGATTACCGGCCTGTTCTAATCATACAGCAAGCTGCACAAAAGCGGCGCTCCCCCGAATTTTTCCGGGAGAGCGCCGCTTTCTTTTGTTCATCGGTGCGTCTTATTAAACAAAGGTATTATCGGGATCATCCTCGCTGTTAGAATCATCCTCAAAATTTTGCTTCGTCACAAGGTCGGGCGCCGGCTTTCCGCCGGGCATTGTTGCGCCAAAAGACGGGACAAAGAAATATTTGCGCACCACAAAAATCAGTGCAATGGCAACCACGCTGAGGAGGTTTTCCATGGCGGATTCGTGTCCGACAATCATATGGCGGGCAATGGCGTAGAGCAGAACTTCCAAGCTGCTGCCGGGACTGTGCTTCGCAAGCATCTTGATAAACTCAATGCCGATGACGATGTCCAGTGCGCGCTGGAGGAAGGTACTGATATCCACTGTGTTGCCGTCCTGAAGAAGGCCGGGCATCCATTTCAGCATGGGCACCATACCGAAAACAAGTCCAATCAGAACGAGAAGTGCCAAAAGGACTTCAAGCAGACTAGCCAATTCGGCAAGCTGATCGCGAAGCGCGTGTTTGACGCGTTCCTCATTGTTGTGAAGTTCCGCACGGGTCAGACGGCGTGTTTTTTCATCCGGGTTCATAGGGCATCCCCTTTCAATTTTAATGAATTCATTATACCAGAAAGTGCCATGTCATGTCATCCAAAATTGCACTTATTTCTTTATGTAAAGTGTCTCTTTGTGTAAAGTGTCCAAGATTTTTCCATATTTTGTTTTGGCTTTCCAT
>JAQXGE010000066.1 GCA_029006135.1 Oscillospiraceae bacterium
GACGGCGGCGCCGGTTGTCTGACCGGCGCCGCCGTTTTTGCGTCCCCTGAACCGTTCGCTTTCAAAAGGGTGCAAATGCGGCGCGGAATATGGTATACTGTACCTGTACGATAATTCAACCGGAAGAAAGGGGTATGGCTGTGGGTGTGCTGAGAGAGGTGCTCACAAAGGCTACGGCAGAAGAATACGGCGCATGGACGCAGTTTTTTGAGGAGCAGGCGGCGCAGCCGTATTTTGAGAGCCTTGACCGGTTCGTGACGGCGCGCATGGAGGCGGGCGAAGTTTACCCGCCCAAAAATGAGATTTTCAGCGCGTTCCGGCTGACCCCGCCCGATACCGTCCGCGCGCTCGTGATCGGGCAGGACCCCTACCATGAGCCGGGGCAGGCGATGGGGATGGCGTTCTCGGTCCCCGCCGGGGTCAAGGCGCCGCCCTCACTGCGCAACATCCAAAAAGAGTTGGAGAGCGACATCGGCCCCGGTGCGGGTGCCGGCACCGATTTGACGGCTTGGGCGCGGCAGGGGGTGCTCTGCCTGAACACCGTGCTGACGGTGGACCGCGGCGCGGCGGCCTCCCACGCCAAAAAGGGGTGGGAGACTTTTACGCAGAACGCCATTGCCTTCGCGCTCGAAAAAAGCCCCCATCCCGTTTCGGCACTGCTCTGGGGTGCCTATGCGCAGGGGTTCCGCCCGCTCATTGAAGCGCGCACCGGCGCGCCGGTGTGCTGCCTGTGCTCGGTGCATCCAAGCCCGCTTTCGGCACGCAAAGGGTTCTTCGGTTCCCGGCCGTTCAGCCGCGCCAACGAGTTCCTTGTTCAGCACGGGGAAAGCCCGATCCGGTGGGAGCTCGGCGGCGAATGAACCGCGCAGACTTTTTACGACTTTTTCACTTGCCGCGGGCAAGGAAATGCGGTATAATAAAAAGACGTTAAAAATTCATCACCTCTGTGGAGGGTATCGCAATATGGTAAAATTCGCAAAACGTGCCGCCGCCCTTGTGCTGACGGGCGCCATGGCCCTGAGCCTGTGCGCCTGCAGCCCCAAGGAAATGCTTTCCGGCGCCATCATCAAAACCGCCACCCTGCTCGGCTTTATCGAGGAGGGCAGTGACGAGGAAGAATCCACGGACATCTATGCCCCGGCAGGCGGCGAAATTGTGTTCCCTGACGGCCTGCAGGACACCAGCGTTCACTGGAACCAGGTCGTGCAGGACGGCAGCCTCTACGTTGCATTCAACTCGATCGCCAACCGGGACACCGAGTATTTTGCGGCTCAGTCGGACAGCGTGCAGGTGACGGCCTACGCCACAACCGAGTCCACCGGTCTGTTGGAGTTCAAAGTGGCGCTCTGGGAACTGGCGGAGGACCGCACAACGACCAGCTATGTGCCCGGCACAACGGTCTACTTCACGACCGGCGGCGACTGCTACACCTATACCGTCACCGGCCTGACGCCCGGCAAGCTGTACAAGGCCAACGTGAGTTATGATTCCGGTATGTACTATATCACCGGCGGTGTGCAGATTGACGGTGTGGGCGGAAGTCTGCTTGATTTGAACGAGGACTGAACCGTCCAGTATAAAATCTGACGAAAGTTCCCCGGCGCGGCGCGGCGTCGGGGAACCTTTTTGAGAGAGGGGAATTTCCGTGCAGTTTGACAAAAAACAGCTTCGCAACACGCTTCTCCTGCTGGCAGCCTCCTTGATCTGGGGCACCGCCTTTGTGGCGCAGAGTGTCGGCAGCGGGTATATGGGGCCGTACACATTCCTGGCCGCCCGCAGCTGGCTGGGATGCGCGTTTTTGATGGGGCTGATGATTTTCCGCCACGCCGGACGCCGGCGCCGGGGCAGCGGCCTGCCCTTCTTCATCAACGGCCGGGAACTGCTGCGCGGCGGCACGCTGTGCGGCATCGCGCTCTTTGCGGCCTCCGCCGCCCAGCAGGCGGGAATCGGCACTACGACCACGGCCAAGGCGGGGTTCCTCACGGCGCTGTATGTCGTGCTCGTGCCGGTGATGGGCATCTTTTTTGGGCGCAGGCCGGGGGTCAAACTCTGGGGCTGCGTGGCGGTGAGCCTGGTTGGGCTGTATCTGCTCTGTCTGGCGGGGCATGATACGCTGAGCCTGACGGGCGGTGAGTGGCTGCTGCTGCTCTGCGCACTGCTGTTCTCCTTCCAAATCATGCTGGTGAGCCATTTCAGCCCGCACCTTGACGGGGTGCAGCTGAGTTTTATGCAGTTTTTTGTGACGGCGGTGCTTTCCACGATCTTTATGTTTGTGTTTGAGGAGCCTTCGCTTGCCCAGTTTAAGGGGGCGGCCATCTCCATCTTCTACTGCGGTGTCCTGTCGAGCGGTGTGGCGTACACGCTGCAGATCATTGGGCAGAGGGAACTTGACCCCACCATTGCAAGCATGGCCATGTGCATGGAGAGCGTGTTCAGCGCCCTCGCGGGATGGCTTGTGCTCAACGAGCGGCTGAGTTCCACCGAATTGGCCGGCTGTGTGCTCATGTTCACGGCCATCATTGCCGCCCAGCTGCCTGACCGGCCCGCAAAGAAGCACAGCAAAGCGTAAAACATAAGTGAAATCGGGTCTTCCCTGTTAGGGAAGGCCCGATTTTTATCAAATCACTTTTCAGCGGCGGGTACCGGCCACGATGTATTTGTCCGCATCCGAGACGGCGGTATCAACCGCAAACCACGGTTCGAGCAAGGCGGCGAGAGCGGGGGCAGGCAGCATCTCGCGGGAAACATCCTTCGCCGCACCCGCGTGGTGGCGGCGCAGCGTCTCCAGCCCCATGCTGTGCGCAATGGCGATCCGTCCGCCCGGGCGTACCCAGAGAGCCAGACGGCTGACCAGCCGCTCGGGGTCCTCAAAGTGCGGGAAGGCGTTGTACACAACGCAGCAGTCAAAGGCTTCGGTGACGGGCAGGGTCTCCATATCAGCGCAGAGAACCCGGATGCGGGGGTCCGTCACTTTGCCGGCCGCAATGCGGACCATTTCGGGCGAAAGGTCCACCCCCAGCACAGCCCCCGCCTGCCGGCGCAGATACCACGGGAAAAGCACCCCTGTACCGCACGCCACATCAAGAACGCGGCTGCCGGGGCCAACGCCTGCGGCATCCAGAATGGCGGTCAGTTTTTCGCTGTCCGTCACCATATCGGCATCCCAGCCGGGCGCCGCTGTGTCAAAAAAGCGGCGGACGCTGTCTTTGTTCATCATGGATTTCTTTCCTTCACTGCGTTATTTTTGTGCCGCCGCGCGTCACAGCGTCACATAGGTCGGTTCATGGTGCAAAGCAGGGAGAATGATGTCGGTCAGGTCGGACATCTTCAGGCGCAGACTCGAGGTGTTCTCACACGGATGGCAGCCAAAAAACTCCCGGCGGCGCACATCCTCATCTATGAGAAGGCGCACACGATTTTCCGGGTCATTCATAAGCGCGAGCACGCTGACACTGCCGGGATGTACATCGAGCAGTTCCGCCATTTTGTCCGCACTGCCGAAACTCAGCCGTGCCACGCCAAGCTGGTGGGAGAGGTCTTTGGTCTTGAAGGTTTT
>JAQXGE010000067.1 GCA_029006135.1 Oscillospiraceae bacterium
GTTGTCATGAAGGACGGCGTTATCCAGCAGGTCGATACTCCGCAGAACCTGTACGATTACCCCTGCAATATGTTCGTTGCAGGCTTCATCGGCAGCCCTCAGATGAACTTCATGGACGGCACTCTCCAGAAGAGCGGCGATACCTATGCGGTTGATCTGGCCGGCACCGTGATTCCTCTGCCGAAGGAAAAGACTGCTGACGGCAAACTCGATGCCTACGTTGGCAAGACCCTGAAGGTCGGCATCCGTCCCGAGGATATGAAGGACGATGAGGAGTTCCTCGCTAAGCATCCCGACAGCCATCTGACTGCCGAGGTCGAAGTCTCCGAGCTGATGGGCGCTGAGATTTACCTCTACCTGACCTTCGAGGGCCAGAACATGATGGCTCGTGTGGCTCCCACCTCCAAGTCCCGCCGCGGCGACAAGGTCACCATGGCGCTCGACACCAATAAGATCCATCTGTTCGATCCCGAGACCGAACTGACTCTGCTCAACTGATTATCATAACAGCAGATACTGCATGAACCATGCGGCCCCGCCCAGTCCCGGCGGGGCCGCTTTTTTCAAATATTCAGTGACAGCGGAAAGGGGAGGCCGGCGTGCAGATTACAGACCTTCTTGCACCAGAACGAATCGCCCTTGGGGCCAAAGCGGAGAATAAGACTGCGGTCATTCATACTCTCGTTGACAGGATGCAGCGCACAGGCTGCCTGACCGATGCGCGGGAATATGAGCAGGCGGTTCTTGACCGTGAGGCACAGGGGACCACCGGCGTGGGCGGCGGCATTGCAATCCCGCACGGCAAGAGTGCAGCAGTCAAAGCCCCCGCACTGGCGGCCATGACGCTGCGGGAACCCGTGGAGTATGATGCGCTGGACGGTCAGCCCGTGCGGCTTGTCTTTCTCATTGCGGTTCCGGAGGGGGAAAATGACCTCCACATTCAGCTTTTGGCGGATCTTGCACAGCTTTTGATGGACAGGTCTTTCTGTCAGGAACTTCTTGCGGCGCAAAGCTGTGAGGAATTTCTCTCGGTCATCGCACAGCACGAACAGGCAAAGACATCCGGGGAAGAAAGCCCCTGCGCAAAGTCTGCGCAGTCGGAGACGTCCGAACCGGGAGTCCCCGTACGCCCCCGCGTGCTGGCAGTGACAGGCTGCCCCACCGGCATTGCCCATACCTATATGGCGGCACAGGCACTTGAGGAAGCTGCGTGCCGGATGAATGTCCCCATCAAGGTGGAGACAGACGGCGCGGAAGGGGTGCGGGATATCCTGACTCCGGAGGAAATCGAAAATGCCGAGTGTATCCTGATTGCTGCCGACAAAGCGGTGGAGACTGCCCGCTTTGCGGGACGCCCGCTGATCCGCGTGCCGGTCGCGCAGGCGATCAAGGCACCAGAACAGCTGCTCCATCAGGCTCTTTCCGGCACAGCGCCGGTCTATCAGCCCGAAGGGGAGAAGGAACTTTCTGCTGCGCCCGGGCAGGAAAAAACAAACTTCCATGACCGCAGTTCCCGCCGCGCCGCGATTGAAGCGTTTGGCCATGCGTTTTACACTGACCTTATGAACGGCATCAGCCACATGATTCCCTTTGTCACAGGCGGCGGCATCCTGATTGCGCTGAGTTATTTCTTTGATCAGTCCAACATCGGCGCGGCGGCTTTCGGCACGGGAAACTCCTTTGCCTGGCTGATCCGCTCCATCGGCAACACGGCATTCCGCATGATGTATCCGGTGCTGGCCGGCTTTATCGCAGTTGCGGTGGGGGACCTCCCCGCGCTTGCGCCGGGTATGCTGGGCGGCATGATGGCTTACAGCGGCATGGCGTACACGGCACAGCGCAACTGGGTCGCCTCGGGCTTTTGGGGTGCTCTCGCGGCCGGTTTTGCGGCGGGGCTTACCATCAGGCTTCTCCGCAGACTGTTTGCCCGTCTGCCCGCGGCGCTCGAACAAATCAAAGTCACGCTGATTTACCCCGTCATTGGCATGGCCGTGGTGGGAATGCTGATGGCGGTCTTCATCAACCCGCCGCTCGGACGCTTTAATGACTGGCTGTACAGCTTCCTTGACGGGATGCGCGGCGGCAGCCGGGCGGCGCTGGGGGCTCTTCTTGGCGCATTGATGGCCGTGGATTTTGGCGGCCCGATCAACAAGGCGGCCTATCTGTTCGGCACTGTGGCGCTGATGAACGAGCAGCAGAGTTTTATGGCAGCGGTTATGCTGGGCGGCATGGTGCCGCCGATTGGCGTTGCACTGGCGTGCACGCTTTTCCCCCAAAAGTTCACCCGCAAGGAACGCCACACTGCCATAACCAACTACATATTAGGCGCCTGCTTTATCACCGAGGGCGCGCTGCCTTTTGCACTGCGCGACCCGCTTCGGGTCATTCCTTCCTGCATGGCAGGATCGGCTGTTGCAGGCGCAATGGCAATCCTTTTCGGATGCGGTATCCCTGCACCGCACGGCGGTTTGTTCCTGCTGCCGCTTGCCAGGCAGCCCGGAATGTTCCTGCTCGCTCTGCTCACGGGCAGCTTTGTCACGGCGCTGATGCTGGCCGCACTCAAAAAGACCGTTCCGCCTGAGGAACGCTGATCAACACAAAGTCCTGCCCCTGCCTGATGCAGGGACAGGCTTTTTATTCTATGATTCTTCTATGATTTTACAGCCCGGAAAATAGTAGGTCAGGATTTCCCGCCAGTCTGCGCCGCCCTCCGCCATTGCCTTGGCGCCGTACTGGCTCAGCCCCACGCCGTGACCGTACCCCCGGGTTGTAATAACGAACTGCCCGCCGCGCCATGCCAT
>JAQXGE010000068.1 GCA_029006135.1 Oscillospiraceae bacterium
GTGGAGCCTCTCCGCGACCTCTTTAAGGACGAAGTTCGTCAGGCTGGACGTGAGTTGGGCTTGCCGGAATATCTGGTAGCTCGTCAGCCGTTCCCCGGTCCGGGTCTTGCCATCCGTATCATCGGTGACATCACGCCCGAAAAGGTGGCCATTGTACAGGACGCCGATGCAATCTGGCGTGAAGAAGTGGATAAGCTCCCCGCAGAGCAGCGTCCCAGCCAGTATTTCGCCGCGCTGACCAATATGCGCAGCGTTGGCGTTATGGGCGATGAACGTACCTATGATTACGCAATCGCACTGCGCGCCGTCACGACTACGGACTTTATGACGGCCGAGGTGACAATTCTCCCGACTGAGACTATTACCACTGCGGCTAACCGCATCGTCAATGAGGTCAAGCATATCAACCGCGTCCTATTTGACTTCACCACCAAGCCGCCAGCCACGATTGAGTTTGAGTGATTTCGCAGAGGCACTTTCTTGGCTGTAGAGCCGTAAAAGTCGTATTTTAGCGAAGCCGTGGCAACGATTTGGCAATAAAATCTCATTATTCATAAGTAAAGAGCTAACTGATTTTGATTAAGTCAGTTAGCTCTTTTTAGCTCCTGTTTATCTTTGGGGCAAATTCGATAAAATCACGAAAACGCTTTTTCTCTGCGTATTTTTATTTCAAAGTAGTCGGACGATCAATATAAATGACATGAGTGTCGCTGATAAAGGTCTGGAAGTTATACAGAATCAAAATCTGGTCGTAGCCTTCCGCCTCGATGGTCGAGTCAAGCCCGTAAGCGAAGCTGCGGAAGTCCACAACACCGATTTTGGCGTAGTTGGCGGTCAGATAGGGAACAAAGCTGTTGGCGTAGCTGTCTTTCACCACAAGGATGCTGCCCTGACCGTCACCCTCAATCACGGAGTAACCATTGTTGCCGTCCAGGAAAGCGCCATACTTGTCCTGCGTCAGCAGTTTATCGGTGTTGATGAGAGGCTCAGTCCGATCCGGTTCGTACTGGGCTTCACCGGTGATGCGGTAGATGGTCATCGGATTGGGAAGATCAAAGTAGACAAAAGAGTCTGGTTTTGCATTCCAGCGCCGCGCAGCTGAATAGTGCGTGCCGTAAAAATTTTCTACGGAAACGGCAGTGTGAGCGTTACGGTCAAAAGGCTGCAGGCCTTTCAATTCACAGAATTGCTTGTAAGCCAGATAGGCGCCATCCGGAGTCCAGTGATGATCGGTCTTGAAATAAAGACTGCTGCTTCCTGAACTGTGGTAGACAGGCCGCAAATCAATTACATCGGCGCTCTGCCCAATGCTGGAGAAAATATCATCGAGCATGGCATCTTCATCAATCATCGGCGCATTGGCGGGCAGCATTTCGGGATAAATGCTGCTGGCAGAAGGCGCAAGCAGGAATGTGACACGCCCGGGATAGCGGGAAGCAAAGCTGGAAACGGCCTTTACATTTTTCTCAAGCTGCGCATTCTCGGACTCTGTACCCGTAAACAGCCGGGTGAACATCCAGCCATCATCGCCCAACAGAATCCCGCCCTCTTCGGTCTTGCCAAAAACAAGAGAATTGACGGCACTTTCCAAATCAATCCACTTGTCCCGGAAGGCAACTTGGTCCTGCATAAAAGTGGAGAAATTCTTTTGCCACTGGCCATTTAGAACGGCTTTCACGCTGAACGAGGGCATCTGAGCAAGTTTTCGGTTTTCGAGTTCGGAAAATTCCCGCTTGGGCCAGAAAACATTCAGCAGAGTGAAACCGCAAAGAAGGACAGCGAACAGTGTAAGGGAAGCGGGAATCCGGGTACGTCCTCTTTTGCGATAGACATTTTTTTCCATAGTTTGAATCCTCCTCCCCTTAAAAGTTTGCATACAGTGCGGTGGAGCCGGTTGCAGCAATCACATAGGCAACGCAGAGAATCATAGAGGCGCCAAGGACTGCCGCTCTTGCCGGCGTATGACGCTTGCACCAGTTCCAAATTCGTCCGGGAATAGGGGTGGAACATACGGCACAAAGCACAAGAAGCACCGCATAATTGCGCAGAAAATAAAGACAGGAGACACCGCCGTGAGGAATAAAGAGCTGATGGAGCAAAAGGCCGAGCGGCGCACCGGGCATATTGCAGGTAAACAGGCCCCAACCGATGACCACAAAGAACAGCGTATAAATGTGGGGCCAGACGCGGCCTTTTTTGAGATATTTGAGAAGGAAGGTCTTTTCAATCACAAGCAGAACAAAATAGTAAAGACCCCAGCAGATGAAGTTCCAGTTTGCGCCGTGCCAGATACCGGTCAGCGCCCAGACTGCCAGCATATTAAGAATCTGACGGGCGGCTCCACGGCGATTTCCGCCGAGCGGAATGTAGACGTAATCACGGAACCAGCCGGAGAGCGATATATGCCAACGCCGCCAGAACTCCGTGATGCTCGAAGAAGTGTAAGGCAAATTGAAGTTGGCCGGACATTCAAAACCCATCATCAAACTCAGACCGTTGCTCATTTCAGAGTAGCCTGAAAAATCAAAGTAAAGCTGGAAAGAATACGCAATAATTCCGAGCCAGGCCAGCGGAAGGGATGCCTGCGCTAGCCCAATGCCATCGGTACCAATGATATCCTGCCACAGCATGGCAATGGAGTCTGCCAGGATGACTTTCTTGGCAAGACCAAAAACAAACATCTCGGCTCCGTCCTGCGCCCGCTTAAGGGTGCAGCGGCTTTCCGGGTGATGGAGAGCCTCGGAAATTTCGCGGTATTTGACAATGGGGCCTACAATCAGCTGCGGATACATCAGAACATAGGCGGAAAAATCTACAAGGCTGTGTTCCGCTTTTGACTTGCCGGTGTAGACATCGGCAAGGTAACTGATGAGTTTAAAAGTGTAATAGCTAATGCCAAGAGGAAGAACATCCAGAAAACTCAGCTCAGCCAACTTGAAAGACGCAACCGCATTGATGGTTTCAATGAGGAAGTTGGTGTATTTGCAGAATACCAGCGCCGCAGCGCAGACAATGACAGTCACTGCAAGAACGGCACGGCGGCCGGGACCTTTGGCCATTCGCTCAATGGCAAGCCCGCCCAAATAGCCCGCGGCAATCAGGATGACAATCAAGGGGAGCCAGGATACGCCTGCCCAGCAGAAAAAAATTAGACTTTCCGCAAGCAGTACCGCATTTTTAATGCGGGCCGGTACGAGATAATACAGTCCGAGCGCCAGAGGCATAAAGCAGAAAAGAAACACTACGCTGTTAAAGACTAAGGTGTTTGCAGCCAAAACATCAGTCCTCCTTCAGAAAAATCAGGGCGGGGAAACAAACAGGCCGTTACCTGAAATCCGGTAGCGGCCTGCAGCGGGGTTCGTAATTTCGGCAGCCCTCAGGCAAGAGCACCATTGATGGCGGTATCAATCTCGGAGTAGTCCGGACCGTTCACGCCGGCGATTACCATAACAACCACATTGTTCTTGACCACAATGCGGGCGTCCTGAGCTTTTGCAACTTTGTCCGCAAAGTCTGCGTAGAGCGTGCTGCTCATGGATTCTTTGTATGCTTCCAGTTCCGCCTTGACGGCATCAGCAGTGCCGTCCTTGACCTGTGCGGCAAAGACAAGCGCACAATCCGCCTGATCGTTGGTTACATCGCCGCGGAAGGCAACAATGTTGTCCGGCGTCAGGCCCATCTCGTTTTCCAAAGAAAAGTCATCGATAACACGGGGGTTGGAAACTTCGTTGACGGCCTCTACGGCTGCAACAATGGCCTCCAGACGAGCGGTGTCTGCCGCATCGGAAGATTCAGCAGAAGAGGCAGCTTCGCTCGAAACGGCGGCCTCCGAGCTTGCGGCCGCAGAGGAGGACGCGGCGGAGGAAGAACTGCCGCCGCAGCCTGCCAACAGGGCCATTGCCAGAGTAGCTGCACAGAGGATGGAAATCATTTTTTTCATATTGGTTCTCCTTCATTGCTTATCGCGTAGCAGACCCAATCGGATCTGCATTGATTGAAATATGGCCTGAACATACAGCTTACACCGTACGATATAAAATAAGATACACTATTCTGTGGATTTTTTCAAGAGGTTGGCCAGGAAATCACACAGGATTTACATCTTCGCTTGCTTGACAATCCGATTGAACGGATTTACACTTATACATATTTTAAGTATGTCCATGATTTAAGGAGGAAATCCGCTTTGTGTCATCAAAAAGCACGGGAAGTTGCCCTGACGGGGATGCTTTTTGCCCTGTCTATGGCACTGTCTTTTTTTGAATCTGCCATCACCCCGCTTCTTGGTCTTATGCCTGCTATGAAGCTGGGACTGTCCAACATTGTCGTTATGTATGCAATCCTGTTTCTGCGGCGCCGCACAGCGTTTTGCCTTGTTATTTTGAAGGCACTTTTCGCGTTCCTTACGCGGGGGACCACGGCGGGCTTTCTATCCCTGTGCGGCGGGACATTGTCTTTCCTCGTGTTCTGCCTGCTGCTGGCACTTCCGGTCTCCGTTACAGGGTATATCTTCTCGGTCAGCGGAGCGCTTGCTCATAACGTTGGTCAGCTTCTGGGCGCTGCCGTTATCCTTTCTGACAAGATGGCGATTGCTTATGCACCGGTGCTTCTTGTCGTTGGACTTGTAGTTGGCTCGCTGACTTACGCGGTGTCTCATGCACTGTTTCCGGCACTTGAACGGGTTTTCCCGCGGGGAGAAAACAGACCGGGAAGAAAAATAAAATTTTAAGACAGTATCTTAAATTTTTGCTTTTTACCTGTTGACATTTTGGATGAGACAGGCTATAATAAGACCATAACGCGGGGGGAGCAGAGCTTGCCCCGGTTCAATAAAAATTTAAGAACTGTTATGGAGGTAATTCATTATGGCAAAATATGTTTGCACCGTCTGCGGCTACATTGCTGAGGGTACCATCCCCGAATTCTGCCCTGTCTGCAAGGCACCCGCTTCCAAGTTCATTGAGAAGAAAGATAACACCTATGTTACCGAGCACGTTGTCGGCATCGCGAAGGACGCTCCGGAGGAGATCATCCAGGGCCTGCGCGAGAACTTCAACGGCGAGTGCAGCGAAGTCGGTATGTACCTGGCCATGAGCCGTGTGGCTGACCGTGAAGGCTACCCCGAAATTGCTGAGGCCTGGAAGCGCTACGCTTTTGAGGAGGCTGAGCACGCTTCCAAGTTCGCAGAACTGCTGGGCGAGGTTCTGACCGACAGCACCGAAAAGAACCTGCGTATGCGCGTTGATGCTGAGTGCGGCGCCTGCGCTGGCAAGATGGACCTGGCCAAGAAGGCTAAGCAGCTGGATCTGGATGCTATCCATGATACCGTTCATGAGATGGCGAAGGACGAGGCCCGCCATGGCCGTGGTATGCAGGGCCTGCTGGACCGCTACTTCAAATAATCGCTGAACCAAAAGGCAGCTTGGCCCGGGGGAACATTCCTCCGGGCCTTTTGTTATCATCAGCCGCAATAAAAAGGCTTCAAGAAGAGGCTTCAAGGGATAGAAAGCGTGCGGCAATTACTTTCCCCGGCAGGCAAAAAAGTTGCCGTCCTTGTCACAGGCCGCGTAAAAGACCTCACTCAGCTGTCCGATGCCTGCACGGGAAAGCTGGCTGTCAAGCCAAGAGCGTTCCCGACCGCTGATTTTAAGATTCTGCTCCATTAACTTTCCGTCAATGACAAGGTCATACCAAATGGAGACGGAGTCTGATTTTATGCCGAGGTCATCCGGAGTAGCGGGCTTGTTTTCGCTTTTGGGAAGAAAACTGATTTGGCCACTGGTTTCGAGCAGGGCGCATTCGATTTCATTCAGGTCAAAGTAACCTGCAATGCGGGCCTGAGACAAAAACTCATTCAAATCAATTTTGGACTTGGACAGCTCTTCCTGGTAAATTTTTCCGTTTTCCATCAGGATGGTAGGCCGCCCGGAAAAGAATGCGCGCGCTTTGATGCTTTTGCAGGAACAGTAATGCACAAGACAGACGGTGACGCCATAAATAATCATGGCGGTAAGCGGGCGATACCACTGCTCAAGGTTGGTAGCCATTTCTGCGGCGATAGAGCCAATGGTGATGCTGTTGACATAATCGAACGCACTCATTTGAGCAATTTGACGCTTGCCGCCGAGCCGAGTCAGAAAGAACAGCGCGATGAGCGAGGCAACGCTGGTGATGATGACGATCAGAATTTCCTGAATGATCTGCATTTCCGGCAACTTCCTCTCCATTTGTATTTTGTACCGGTATATTTTGTCCGTTTTGTAACATATTATCCCAGCCACTTGCTATTTGAAGGTAAAATGTATAAAATATACTATGTATTTTTATAACTGTTAGGAGGTGCAGCGGGTGAGACGAGTGTTTTTTATCAATCCCGTTGCGGGTAAAAAGGACGCAAGCGATAGGCTGATTCCACAGATTCGTCAGGCGGCTTCTGAACTGGGACTGCCCGAACCGGAGATTGTAATTACGCAGCACGCCGGTCATGCGCGGGAGATGGCAGAACAGCTTGCGAGCAGTTCAGAGCCAATTGAACTTTACGCTTGCGGCGGGGATGGCACACTGAACGAATTGGTGCAGGGGGCAGCTGGACATCCCAATGCGGCGGTGGGCTGTGTGCCGTGCGGCAGTGGGAACGACTACGTCCGCAACTTTGGCAAGGCTGGTTGCCAGGCATTTCTGGATATGACTGAACAGCTCAAAGCTGCTCCGGCGTGCGTTGATTTGCTTGATACCTCACTTGGACTGGGTATTGATATCTGTGCAGCCGGGCTGGACGCCCAGGTGGCTTATGGAATCCCGAAATTCCGGCGGCTTCCGGGGTGCGGCGGAACAATGGCGTATACGCTTTCTATTCTCGAGGCGCTGTTCAGCAAATTCGGTCACAGGCTTCGCGTAACAGTAGACGGGGAAAGCCACATCGGTACATATATGATGACGGCTATCTGCAATGGGCGGCTTTACGGCGGCGGATATATGGCGGCGCCGTATGCCGCGATGGATGATGGACTTTTGGATATGGTGCTGGTAAAGCCGATTCCCCGTATAAAAATTGCAGGCTTTCTGGCGAAGTATCGAGCGGGAGAGCATATGCTCCAGGATGGGGTGGTTTCGGAATCTTTCCGTCCATACCTCAGCTTCTGCCGCGCCAAAAGCGTGGAGATAGAAGTGCTGGACGGCAGACCCATCATTGCAACAGTGGACGGAGAGTGTCAGCCGGTGATGAACCTTTCCGTAAAAACAAAGCCTGCCGCGCTGACGGTCCTTTTGCCGAAAAGCGCAATCAATTCGGCAGGCGCTATTACAGGAGCCTATCCGCTGCCTGAGCCGGTTCGGACGGGTTTACAATAAAAACAATAACCGGAATGCTCAATAGAGTGCTGCGCCCCAAAAGGGGCGGAGGGAGGGAATTATATGTCAGAACAGAAAGTCAGGATTCGGACAACCCGTAACGTAATGCACCTGCCGACAGTGGCACTGCGCGGCTTGGTGGTGTTCCCCAATAATATCGTCCATTTTGAGGTGGGACGTCAGAAATCCATTGCTGCCATCGAAGCGGCGATGCGTGCAAACAGCAAAATTTTTCTAATTGCACAGAAGGAGACTGAAACCGAGGAGCCTTCGGCTAAAGATCTCTATGCCTATGGCGTTATTGCCGAAATCAAGCAGGTGCTGCGCGTCTCGGAAGACTTGGTCAAGGTCTTAGTAGAAGGTGAAAATCGTGCTAAGCTGCTGGAATTGGATACCTCCGGAAAATTCCTTCAGGCGGAGGTTCGCCCGGCACCGGTGCGCGGCATTGCTTCGGATAAGTATATTCAGGGTGAGGCACTCATTCGCAGCATTAAAGAATGCTTTGAGGATTATCTCTCGTTCAGTCCGCAGATTTCTAAGGATGTGGTGTATAACATTGTATCCTCGGACGATCCTCTTTTCCTGAGCGAATATATGCCCGCCAACCTGCTGCTCAAATATGAGGATAAACAGACGATACTCAACGAAAGCAGTCTGTTGGGACGCTTGGAAAAACTGCTCGTCCTGCTGCGGCAGGAGTGTGACGTCCTTGCCATCGAGAAAGAACTGGATGACAAGGTGAATGTCCAGATGGACAAGAATCAGCGGGATTACTATCTGCGTGAACAGATGCACGTCATCAGCGAAGAACTTGGGGACGCCGAGGACACCCGAGCCGAAGCGGATACCTATGCCCAGAAAATTAAGGAACTGAAACTGGAGCCGGCGAGCGAGGAAAAGCTTTTTAAAGAGTGTGATCGCCTTTCCAAGATGGCGGGCAACCAGGCGGAAATCAGTGTGATCCGCAGCTACCTTGACACGGTTCTCGCACTGCCGTGGCATACCACGACACAGGATGATTTGGACCAGGCTCATGCCCGCAAAGTGCTGGATCATGACCACTACGGACTTGAAAAAGTGAAAGAGCGTATCCTTGAGATTCTCGCTGTGCGTAAGCTGAACAACGATGTGAAAGGGCAGATTATCTGCCTTGTTGGCCCTCCGGGCGTGGGCAAAACCTCCATTGCGCGTTCTGTTGCGGACTGCATGGGACGGAAATTTGCCCGCATGAGTTTGGGCGGCGTTCATGACGAGGCTGAAATTCGCGGCCACCGCCGTACTTATATCGGGGCAATGCCGGGCAGAATTATCAGCGCAGTCACCTCCGCCAAATCTTCCAACCCGGTCATTCTGCTCGATGAGATTGACAAGCTTGCAGGGGATTACCGCGGTGATCCTTCCAGCGCGCTGCTTGAAGTCCTGGACCCTGAACAGAATCGCACATTCAAGGATAACTATCTCGACATTCCGTTTGATCTGAGCCAGGTCCTCTTTATCACAACGGCCAACGATGCCTCCCATATTCCCGGCCCGCTCTATGACCGTATGGATGTCATCGAGCTGCCCAGCTACACCCGGGTGGAAAAGTACAACATTGCAAAACGGCATCTTCTGCCCAAACAGCTTAAGAACAATGGTCTTGAAGGCAAGGTGTCCCTCAATTCTTCCGCACTTTACGAGATTATTGATGGTTATACGCGGGAGGCGGGCGTTCGTACGCTGGAGCGCACCATAACTTCGGTGCTGCGCAAATGTGCTCAGAAAATTGCCGCAGGGCAGACAGAAAAAGTGTCTGTCAATGCGGCTATGGTCAAAGAACTGCTCGGACCGGAAAAGGTCAAACCGACCTTTATCTCCCGTGCTGATGCAGTAGGCATCGCCAATGGCCTTGCCTGGACCAGCGTAGGAGGGGAGATGCTTCCGGTAGAAGTCTCGGTCGTTCCGAACGGGTCCGGCAAGATTGAACTGACGGGCAGTTTGGGTGATGTGATGAAGGAGAGCGCCCGGCTGGCAGTGACTTACGCCCGCGTTCATGCAAAAACTTATGGGATTGATCCCGAGCAGTTCAAAAACTGTGACATTCATATTCATGCACCGGAAGGCGCCGTGCCAAAAGACGGCCCTTCTGCCGGCGTTACGCTGACCACAGCGCTGATTTCGGCGCTCTCGGGTCATCCTGTACGGCACGACCTTGCGATGACCGGCGAAATTACCCTGCATGGCAACGTGCTGCCAATCGGGGGATTAAAAGAAAAGAGCATGGCGGCATTCCGTGAAGGAATTTCTACCGTGCTTATTCCCAAGGACAATGAGCCGGATTTGTTTGAAGTAGACGAGGAGGTCAAAAAGGCGGTTCGCTTTATCCCGGTCAGTGACCTTTCTCAGGTACTCAAGCATGCACTGATCATGCCTTCGCATCCTGCATTCCGCACAGCAAGAACGGTGCCCAAGGCCACGCAGCTGATTGCAGCGGAGGAGAGTGCCGCTAAAGAACCCGCTCCCATTATGTGAGGAGGATTCCGTATGAATTATAATCGCAGCGAGTTTCAAGCGTCCTATGGCCTGTCTAGTCAGCTTCCGGAAAGCGACCGCCCTGAATTTGTCTTTTCCGGACGGTCCAATGTTGGAAAGTCCAGCCTGATCAACCGCCTGTGCAACCGCAAAAACTTGGCCCGCGTAAGCTCCACGCCGGGTAAAACTGCGACCATCAATTTCTACCGTGTGGACGGTGCCTACTTTGTGGATTTGCCTGGCTATGGCTATGCCAAAGTTTCCAATGCGGACAGGGAACGCTGGGATCAGCTGATTAACAGCTATTTTGAAAATCCTCGCCAGGTCACCGTGCTGATGCAGCTTCTTGACTGCCGCCATGATCCCAGCGCGGATGATGTGCAGATGCTTGAGTATCTGCATTACCATCGAATCCCGTTTGCTGTGGTGCTGACAAAAGCGGACAAACTGAAAAAGTCCGAACTGGCAGGACGGATTGACGCGTTTGAACAAATCTGTGCTCCCTATGGCTGCCGGAAAGTGTTCCTGACCAGTGCCGACAAGGGAACCGGCATGGAGGAGCTGCGCGGCTATCTTGATTCCTGTCTGATGCCGGAGGGCTGAGCCATGGCATATAACGAGTTTGCCTATTTCTATGATGAGTTTAACGGCGCAGCAGACTATGAGGCTCTTTATACCTATATCACAAACGAGCTGCGCAGCCACGGCGTTGAGGACGGTATTGTGGCGGACCTTGGCTGCGGAACGGGGGAGCTGACCCTGATGCTTGCCCAGGCTGGGTATGATATGATTGGAATCGACCGTTCAGAGGAAATGCTCAGCGTACTTCGGGATAAGGCTGACGCAATTGGTATGACAGGACGGATTCTGCTTTTGCGGCAGGATTTGCTGTATCTTGATTTGTACGGTACGATTCGCGCTGCCGTGTCCACGTTTGATACCTACAACCATATTGGCCCGCTCGAAAATTTTGAAAAGGCGATTGCCAAAGCTGCTTTCTTCATGGAGAAAGACGGCGTGTTTGTGTTTGATTTGAATACACCTTACAAGCACAGGGAGATTCTGGCTGAGCAGACTTTTGATTTCGATGAGGAAGATGCGTCCTGCCGCTGGACCAATCACTGTGATGAAGCGACCGGGCGGGTGAACCTTTCCATTGATATACACTATAAGGACACGGATGAGGATTTCCATGAGGAGTTCTCTGAATACAGCTATTCACTCAATACAGTAACGGATTTGCTGGAACGATATGGATTCAAAGTGGTAAAACTTGCGGACGGCGAAGATTTCGGCCCCGTGCGGGAGGACAGTCCGCGATGGATTTTTACGGCGGTCAAGCAGTATACACAGGAGGAAAAAGAAGACCATGTGTGAGAAAAAGGACAATCTGCTGCGAGGTATTTCAGATAACGGCGGCGTGATTTTTTATGGTATCGACTCGACCGAGATGGTTCGTGAAATGGAGCGTATCCACAAAACGAGCGCGGTCACAACGGCGGCTCTCGGCCGCTTACTGACCGGAGCGGCGATGATGGGCCAAATGCTCAAGAGCAGCCAGGACTCTGTGACACTGCAAATCAAGGGCGGCGGCCCTGCGGGGCGTTTGCTCGCTGTTTCCGATGGAGCGGGGCACGTGAAGGGCTATGTAGAAAACCCTGTGGTAGAGCTTCCTCCGCGGGCTGATGGACATCTCAATGTCGGCGCCGCGGTTGGAAAAGATGGAACGCTTGATGTGATTCGCGATTTGGGAATGAGGGAGCCGTATATCGGTCAGGTCCCTCTTGCATCCGGGGAAATTGCGGAGGACATTACCAACTACTTTGCCATCAGCGAACAGACGCCGACTGTCTGCGCACTGGGCGTACTTGTCAATGAGGATTTGAGCGTCCGCTGTGCAGGGGGCTTTATCGTTCAGCTTCTTCCCGGCGCAACCGAGGAGGAAATTACAAGACTCGAAAAGAACATCGGGGGAATGCCGGGCGTTACCACACTGCTTTCCGAGGGAAAGAGCGTCAGAGATATTCTCGAACTTGCACTGGACGGTTTTGAGCCGGATATCCTTGATACGGCGCGGGTCGATTACTGCTGTGACTGCAGCGAGGACCGTGTGAAAAAAACCATCCGCAGTCTTGGAAAAAAAGAAGTAGAAAAATTGCGGGATGAGGATCCTGTTGCGGTAGTAGACTGCCAATTTTGCGGAAAAGAGTACCGTGTGGACCTCAATAATTTGCTGAAAAATTGGCCTGACAGCGTAGATAATTGATTGATTTGAATTTTTTTCAAAAAAGTTCAAAAAAATGCTTGACTTTTTGCGATAGATGCAGTAAAATAACACCTGTCGCCCGGAGAGAACGCGACGCGCTAAACTCTCCACCATGCGGCCGTAGCTCATCTGGTAGAGCGCCACCTTGCCAAGGTGGAGGTAGCGAGTTCGAGCCTCGTCGGCCGCTCCATTTGGGAGTTTAGCTCAGCTGGGAGAGCATCTGCCTTACAAGCAGAGGGTCAGCGGTTCGAG
>JAQXGE010000069.1 GCA_029006135.1 Oscillospiraceae bacterium
AAGCTGCCTGAGGGCACCATCCGGCCGATTCCCGGACGTCTTGTCTACCGCGGCATTGACATTGACACGCTGGTTGAGGAGGCGGACCGTCATGACCGCTTCATGTTTGAGGAGGTCATTTGGCTGCTGCTCTTTGGCTCCCTGCCCACAAAAGAGCAGTATGCCCGGTTTTGCCGGCTGCTGGACGAACACCGCGAACTGCCCAAAGGCTTTGCGGATGACATGATTATGAATTCGCCCTCGCCGAATATCATGAACAAGATGGCGCGCAGCGTCCTTTCGATGTACAGTTATGATGAGCACGCTGATGACCTGAGCCTGCCCAACATTCTGACCCAGAGCATCAACCTCATTGCCGAGCTTCCCACCATGATGGTCAACGCCTACCAGCTCAAGCGGCGGGTCTACGACCGGGAGAGTATGTACTTTCACTATCCCATTGCGGGGCAGAGCACCGCGGAGCATATCCTGAGTCTTTACCGCGATGACCAGAAGTTTACTCATGAGGAAGCCCGGCTGCTGGATCTCTGCCTGCTGGTCCACGCTGACCACGGCGGCGGCAACTGTTCCACCTTCACCGCCCGTGTGCTTTCCAGTTCGGGCACCGACACCTATGCGGCCATCTCGGCAGCCATCGGTGCGCTCAAAGGCCCCAAGCACGGTGGCGCAAACCTCAAAGTCATGCATCAGCTCGACTACATCCTTGCCAATGTGGAGCATCCCGATGACGATGATGAGGTTCGGGAATTTCTGCGCAAAATTCTTCGCAAGGAGGCCGGGGACGGCAGCGGCCTGATTTATGGCATGGGCCATGCCGTCTACACGCTGAGCGACCCGCGCGCGCAGATTCTGAAAAAGCACTCCCGCCACCTTGCCTATGAGAAGGGCTACGATGAGGAGTACGAGCTGCTGTGCAGCATTGAGCGGCTGGCACCCGAAGTATTTGCAGAGGAGAAGCACGGTCCTAAAAAAGTCTGTGCCAACGTTGATTTGTTCAGCGGGCTCATCTACCGGATGCTCGGCATCAGCGAGGATTTGTACACGCCGCTGTTTGCCATTGCCCGTGTGCCCGGCTGGTGTGCGCACCGCGTTGAAGAAGTCGAGTACGCCAACCGTATCATCCGCCCCGCCTACAAATATTTGGGCGAAGAGCAGGAGTATGTTCCGTTGGACGAGCGTCCGGACGTTTGAGTTTTCCACGGTATTGTTGATAACATTTTCATCCGCAGAATTTTTCTGCGGATTTTTTTAACGAATGCTGCCGGAAATGTTGAAAGTTTACCGTCCTGCCGGGCCTCTGCCTGCGCTCATCTCCTGATTTTATGCATGAACAGGCCGTCCCGCCAAAAGTGGGACGGCCTGTTCATGCATAAAATCAGGATACGACTGTTTCGTTTTGCTTTTTTGGCCCGCCAATCAGGCGGATGTGCTGCTGTACAGGCTGGTCCAAGTCCGGCGGCCTAAAATTCCATCCGTTGTCAGACCGTGCACCGCCTGCCAGGCCGTGACAGCCTCCTTGGTGCGGGTGCCGTATTTCCCGTCAGCGGTGAGGTCCGGCACAAGTGTCTTTAAGCGCTGCTGGGCGCTCTTGACCGTTGCGCCGGACTGACCGGTGCGCATCGGGATACCGGGCCAGATTTCCCCTGTCCCATTGCGGGCAGCCCAGCTTTCATAGAGTGCATCCCAGGTTTCAGGCCCCACCTCGCCGTCCACCGTCAGGCCGCTGAGCCGCTGGAAGCGGCGCACGGCGGCATCCGTCCTGCTGCCGAATCGTCCGTCCACCGCTACGCCGCCGAGCCAGCGCTGAACAAGCGCCACATCCGGCCCGCGGGAACCATCCCGCAGAACCGCCCCGCCATAGGGAGGCATTGCACTGCTTGCCATAAAAATTCCCCCTTTACCTTGCTGCGGGGCCAGCGGTCCCGCCGTCCCATGCTATGCGGTAAAGGGGGAAATGTTTCGGTTCCTTACGCGATATACCCGCCGCTCCTCAGCAGGAAAATCCACATCGTCACGGTCAGGGCGGAGAGCAGAGTCGTGACCGCCGCCGCACTGGCAGTCAGTACGCCCTCATGCCCCATATTGCGGGCCATCACATAGGCGCTCGGCGTGGTGGGGCTGCCCAGCATAATCAGCAGCGCCACCAGTTCCTGGTCCCGGAAGCCCAATGTCACCGCAAGAGGCAGAAAGATTCCCGGCAGAACGAGCAGCTTGCAGGCCGCTGCCAGCAGAGTTGGCCCAAGTTTTTTTATGGCGCGGCGGCCCTCAAAGGTCGCACCAATGGAGAGCAGCGACAATGGCGTGGCAAGGTTTGAGATAATATTGAAAGTTTTTTGTGCAATTGTGGGAAGTCCAAACGGCAGGAGACTGTACAGCGTACCCAAAACAATTCCAATCAGGATAGGGTTTGACAGTACACGCCGCAGGAGTGCTGCGGGGCGGATGTGCTGATTTTCGGCCGGGCTTTCCACTGTAAGGATTACGACCGCAAAAATGTTAAAGAGCGGCACGCTGCCCAAAATCATCAGCGGGGCCATCCCGGAATTGCCGTAGATATTCTGGATAAACGCCACGCCCAGAATGGCCGCGCTGCTGCGGTAGCTGGCCTGCACAAATTCCCCAACCAAGTTCCTGTCAGGCAGAAAACGCCGGGCCAGCAGCCACAGGACCACAATGGCCGCCGTTGTTGCACCCGCACAGTATAAAACAAATCGGACGTTGAAATCGTGTGCCAGGTCAAGGGTTGCCATGTCACAAAACAGCATCACGGGCAGCGCCACATGATAGACAAGCTGGTCCGCCGCCGAACAGAAAGATTTCGGCAGATATCCCCTGTGCCCCAAAACATATCCCACCACCATGACGAGAAAAACCGGCATGGTCGCATTCAGACTGAATACCAGATTCTGCAAAATATCTCTTTCCTTCTCCTGCCCGGGGCGCCTCATTGGGCCGCACCCGTTTTTATTTTGCTCAGTATACCATAGTTATTGAGCTTTTTCCACCGGGCGCGGGATTTTCTTTGGTGGGTCTTGCAATTCTGTTCATTTTCTGGTAATATGTTAAGAAACTATGTAGGGAGGAACGAACCATGGGCTTTTTTCTGAATCTTATCCCCATTTCGTCCCTTTCCGGCGTATTTTTGGTATTGGAAAATTGAGGCATTACCGCCTTAGGGCGGCGGTGCCTCTTTTTTTGAGGGATGGTTCAATTCCTCGCGCCGCAAAACTCTTTTTGGTACTCATCGAGGAGGATGTTTATGAGTGAGAAAGTCGATTATTCCCAGGGCATTTATGATGCCAAAAAGCTGGGAACCCCCCGCCTGCTGATTCTTGGCGCTCAGCATATGTTCGCCATGTTCGGCGCAACGGTGCTCGTGCCGCTGCTCACCGGTCTGAGCGTTTCCACCACGCTGCTCTGCGCCGGCCTGGGCACCCTGCTGTTCCACTTCATTACCAAGGGCAAAGTTCCCGCCTTCCTTGGCTCCAGCTTTGCCTATCTGGGCGGTTTTGCCATTGTGAGCAACAATGGTGCCAACCCTGAAAACCTGCCCTATGCCTGCGCGGCTGTGGCCTTCAGCGGCCTGCTGTATGTGCTGGTGAGCGTGCTCATCTCCACCTTCGGCATCCGCCGCATCATGAAATTCTTCCCGCCCGTTGTCACCGGCCCCATCATCATCTCCAT
>JAQXGE010000070.1 GCA_029006135.1 Oscillospiraceae bacterium
AAACTCCCTGAGCTTTTCGGCCATCTTCGTAAAGATGCTCTTGTGGTTTTGGGCAAGGTTCTCAACAAAGTGGCTGTCCGGCAGTACGTCCGTCATGGCCTCGGCCACAACTTCCCGGCTTGCCGCCTCATAGCTGAGCCCCTCGCTCGTCACCTTTTCTTCAATCAGGTCATTCGCATTTTCGCCCCGGCTGTTGATGGTCTCAAATACAGCCTTTCTAAGTTCATTATACTGGATTGGGTTCCAATATTCAATGAAATGAACAAATTCATGGGAGAATGTGCGCAGCATGGAATACTTGGCAACGTCACCAACATCGGAATTTTTGAGGATTCCCGCGCTTTGGGTTTTCTGCGGCAAAAGCACCGATTTTTGTTGTACTTTTGAAAAAGCAGACGATTTTATACTTTGACGGTACAACCTCTTGATTTTTGTGGGGGATAGAGTATAATAATCACCGCGTTTGACTGAATCGGGCGGATAAAAGGGAACACCTGAGGAAAAACCTAAACGATGACACGAGCTTTTTGAGCAGAGGGATAAACGTATGACAAAAGACCTTACAAAAGGAAATATTCTCAAAGCAATCCTGCTTTTTGCCCTGCCGCTGATGCTGGGCAACCTTTTTCAGCAATTTTACAGCCTGGCGGATACCATTATTGTCGGCCGCTTTGTGGGGGTTAGCGCGTTAGCGGCGGTAGGCTCCACGGGGTCTGTGAACTATCTGATTCTTGGCTTTGTCATCGGGATGTGCAACGGCTTTGCAATCCCTATTGCCCAGCTTTTTGGTGCGCACGATGAGTCGGATATGCGCCGCCATACGGCTAATGCGGCTTGGCTCTGCATTGCCTGGGCAGTTGTTCTCACCATCGCCACGGTTGCGCTGACCCGTCCTATCCTTGAACTGATGCAGACACCGGCGGACATAATTGATGATGCGGCCAATTACATTATCTGGATTTTTGCGGGCATTCCCTTTGTCTTTCTTTATAATATGGTAGCGGCTGTCATGCGCGCGCTCGGGGACAGCCGCACGCCGCTTCTTTTCCTGCTTCTGACCAGTGCGCTCAATATCGCGCTGGATCTTGTGTTTGTGATTGTTTTTGATATGGGCGTACAGGGCGCTGCCATTGCCACGGATGTCTCTCAGGCAATTTCCGGTGTGCTGAGTTATGTGTACCTTGTCAGACAATTTAAGATTCTGCACATGAGCAGGGAAGAACTGCGCGTTGATAAATCAGCCTGCCGCCGTCTGAATGCCATGGGTCTGCCTATGGGACTTCAGTGCAGCATTACGGCCATCGGCAGCGTCATTATGCAGGGCGCCGTCAACCTGCTGGGCAGTGCGGCGGTTGCAGCTGTCACGGCTGCCAGCAAAACGCAGAACCTGCTGACCTGCCCGCTTGAAAGCCTTGGAACCGCTATGGCAACCTATTCTGGGCAAAATCTCGGCGCGGCGCGCATGGACCGCGTGCGCCGCGGCGTGGTCTGCGCCAATCTGGTGGTTGTTGTCTATGCGCTTGCATCACTTGTGTTCCTGCATTTCTGCGATGTGACCATCCTGGGACTCTTTATCGACACTGCAGCGGAACCGCAGATTGTCGAACTTGCGTGCGACTATATTTTCTGGAACAGTCTGTTCTTTATCCCCCTCGGTGCGCTCATTGTCTGGCGCTACACGATTCAGGGCCTTGGTTACTCCACGCTTGCCATGATGGCCGGCGTGGCCGAAATGGTTGCCCGCACACTCACGGCGGTGCTGCTTGTCCCGCCTCTTGGTTACTTCGGCGCCGAATTGTCTAATCCTGCGGCATGGATTGCGGCCTGTTTGTTCCTCTATCCTGCTTACCGCTGGACAGTGCGCCATCTTGAAAACCGCCTCAATGCGGGACGCATCTCGATGCAGAATACAGTATCGGATTAAAAGCAATAGGAGAAGCCGTGCATGCAAATGCTGCACGGCTTCTTCTTTTGGCAAAACCTTCCTGCAAGACAAATGATTCGGCACTTTTCGCAAAAAATACTTGCCGATTCTGTGCGAAAGCAATATAATACAGATATATTTGTACCGAGTGGGAGGAAGTATCTATGCCGGAAAAGAAACCGTTCATCAATCTTGCACAGGCACAGGAAATTATTGCGGATGTCCCTACGCCGTTTCATCTGTATGACGAAAAAGGCATTCGGGAAAACGCCCGCCTTGTGAACAAAGCATTCAGCTGGAACAAGGGGTTTAAGGAATATTTTGCCGTGAAGGCAACGCCGAACCCTTACCTTCTCCGCATCCTCAAGGAGGAAGGCTGCGGCGTGGACTGCTCGAGCTACACGGAATTGCTGCTCAGTGAGGCCTGCGGGTTTACAGGCAGCGATATCATGTTCTCCTCCAACGAGACACCGGTTCAGGATATGCGCAAGGCGTATGACCTGAATGCTTACATCAACCTTGATGATTTGACCCATGTGGATTTCCTTGAGCGCGTGGCAGGAATCCCCGAAACCATCTGCTGCCGCTTTAACCCCGGAGGAACCTTTGACCTCGGCAATGGAATCATGGATAACCCCGGTGATTCCAAGTATGGTATGAGCGAGGAGCAGATGACCAAGGCATATACCCGCCTGATGGCAAAGGGGACCAAGGAGTTCGGCATCCACGCATTCCTGGCCAGCAACACCGTCACCGATGATTACTACCCTGAACTGGCAGGCATCCTTTTCCGTCTTGCTGTTCGTCTGCACGAAAAGACCGGCGCGCACATCAAGTTCATCAACCTGTCTGGCGGTGTCGGCGTGGCCTACCGCCCCGAGCAGCGCGCCAACGACATCCTTGCCATCGGCGAGGGTGTGCGCAAAAAGTTTGAGGAAATCCTTGTTCCCGCCGGCATGGGAGATGTGGCAATTTTCACCGAGATGGGCCGCTTCATGCTTGCACCATACGGCTGCCTTGTGACCACCGCTATCCATGAAAAGCATATTTATAAGGAATACATCGGTGTCGATGCCTGTGCGGCAAACCTCATGCGTCCCGCCATGTATGGCTCCTACCATCATATTACAGTTCTCGGCAAAGAAAATGCCCCCTGTGACCACAAGTATGATGTGGTCGGCGGCCTTTGCGAGAATAACGATAAGTTTGCCATTGACCGGATGCTGCCCAAAATCGACATGGGCGATATTCTGGTTATTCATGATACCGGCGCACATGGCTTTTCAATGGGCTACAATTACAACGGCAAACTCCGCAGCGCGGAAGTCCTGCTCTGCGAGGACGGCACGCATCAGCTGATCCGCCGCGCCGAAACGCCGGCAGACTACTTTGCCACGCTGGATTTCACTCCGTTCTACAAAAAGATGGAACTTTAAAATCCGGAAAAATTGTTTCTCCGTTGAATACAAAAATGACGATTTGAGAGGGAAAATACCATGTTTCAGTTTATGCTCGTGGTCGGTCTTGTGCTGGCATATTACGGCTATTCCGTGACCAAAAATCCGCACGTCTGGGGCGACCAGGGGCGCCATGCCGTTAAGGAGGAAAACTGGAACCGCTATGTGCGTCTTAACGGTCAATTTGTCATGTATACAGGCTTCCTGTTTGCAGCACTGGCCGCATTGGATGCCGCTGTCAGCCTGCCGACCTGGCTGTATCTGCTTATCCTTGTCGGCGGAACCATGGTGCTGCTGTATCCGCTATCTCACTGGATGCACGAAAACGAAGGGTCCTGGAATCCCTGGCCACACAAAGAAAGCGAAAAGCACAAGCGTAAGCGCCTTGCAAAGGAACAGACTCGCCAGGCTCGGAAAGAGAAGAACGGGCAAAAGTGATTTTCTTCCCTTGAGCGCATAACAGCAAACTCCCTCTCTAAGCGGTTCAAACGTTCCGTTTAGAGAGGGAGTTTTTGAATTTTTGGTTCTGGCTGTTATTCCGCCGTCTCGATAAATCCGCCGCCAAAGACGAATCCGCCGCGGTAGAAAACGGCGCTCTGACCCGGCGCAGGCGCACGGACAGGCTCAGGGAAGGTGACTGCCCCGCGTCCGCTTCCGGCGGCACCGCCCACAAAGCGGCAGCGCACGGCCTTGGCAGCACTGCGCACTTTGACGCGGTACTCGCCGTCAGGCAGATCCTTGCCATCCGGTGTGACAATGCCGGAAAGCGTTAGCCGGGTGCTGTATTCCTCGCCGCTCTCGGCTAACTGAATATTCCCATCAGGAAGAATGGCTTTGACAAAGAGAGGCCGTCCGGCCGCAATGCCGAGGCCTTTGCGCTGGCCAACCGTATAGTGATCCACGCCCGCATGAGGGCCAAGATCCTCGCCCTGCGGGCCGATGAACCGGCCACTCCGGGGCGTGTATCCGCGCTGACGGATGAAGGCGGAATAGTCACCGTCCGGGATAAAGCAGATTTCCATTGAATCCGGCGCATCGGCGCAGGAAAGCTCAATGTCCCGCGCAATCTCACGCACGTCATCTTTCTCAAACTCGCCCAGCGGCAAAATCAGCCGAGCAAGAATACCCTGCGGCAGACGATAGAGCATATAGGTCTGATCACGCGCGGCGCTCTCCGGCGTGCAGATGCGGTAGGCTCCGTCACTGCACTGCTCGACCCGAGCGTAATGCCCCGTGGCAAGGAAGGTGCAGCCCAATTCATCGGCTTTTTCCGCCAAAAGACGGAACTTGACCGCCGGGTTGCAGAAAATGCAGGGGTTAGGTGTGCGCCCGGCACAGTAATTTTCACAGAACGGTGTCACGACCTCTTTCTCAAACGCCTGTGCGGCATCAATAATATGCAGCGGGATACACAATGTCTTTGCTGCGTCCTGCGCCTGCTTTACGGCGGCATCGTGTGCGTCCGAGAAGCGAATCACCGCGCCCTGCACTGAAAAACCTTGCTCCTGCAAAATCCGAACTGTGACGCTTGAGTCCACGCCGCCGCTCATGCCCACAAGGACTTTGTCCTGCTTTTCAAAAGTGTTAAAACCCAGAGAACCATCCATGTCTTTTCCTCCGTTCAGGCCTGCCGGCCGCCATACTTTTTGCTTTGATCCACGGCCAGGCGGTCGCAGCGCTCGTTTTCGGGGTGCCCTGCATGGCCCTTGAGCCAGTGGTAATGGATTACGTGCTTTTCGCTCTCCTCGAGCAGCGGTGCCCAAAGATCAGGATTGAGAGCGGGGGACTTGTCCGCTTTTTTCCACCCGCGCTTGCGCCAGCCTTTGGCCCAGCCTTTCTCCAATCCATTGATGACATACTGACTGTCGCTGTACAAATCAATGTCACAAGGCTCTTTGAGCTGGCGCAGCGCTTCAAGCAGTCCGGTCAGTTCCATGCGGTTGTTCGTTGTACCTGCCGCACCGCCCGAAATTTCTTTTTCATATACTTTTTCTCCGGTACGGAACCGCAGAATAGCGCCCCAACCGCCCGGACCGGGGTTCCCGCTGCACGCACCATCGGTATAAATTTCAATATGCTTCATTTGTTGCCCTCACACAGGTTTGACAATACTTTGTCTGACTGCCTTTTATTATAGCGGATTGCGCTCTCCTTCGCAACCGCAAAAGACGCAAAATCTGCGGGCGGGGGTTTGACAAGTATATCATTGGGATTTATAATAAATCTAATTACAATGTCGTGTTTTAAAAGGGCCCGGTTGCAGCCTGACGGCTGGACCTCTCGCGCCCAGAGTCCCATTTATGGAAAACAGCGGAAAACCGCTCAAAAAAAGTATATGCGACAAATCTTCACGATCGGGGTACGGCATCCGCCGTGTGTGCGGCTGTCAGTCCCGGCCGAATCTTTTATGGAGGTATTCAATGGAAGACCACAGCAATGAAAAGCGTACCCGCCAGTCGGGCCGTTCCGGTGCGCCCCGCCGCGCACCCCGCGCAAAAAATGAACAGGGGAAAGCCCCCCGCACTGCCGAGCTTCAGTCTGGCACATCACAGCAGGTGAGTGCGCAGAGCGAAAAACCACAGGCCCGCCGTCAGCCGTCCCGCCGCAATCAGGGCGACCGCCGCAGGTCACAGCCGGCATCGGCAAACACCGCACCGCAGACGGCACAGCAGAGCGTTCCTGCTCCGCGCCCGCGTAACCAGCGCCGCCATCCGGGTCTGGTTTTTGATGCCAATGTTCCGGCGATTCCCATGCATATCTGCCCGTTGGGCGGTTTGGGTGAAGTCGGCAAAAATATTACGCTCTATGAGTGCCAGGGCGACATGATTCTCGTGGACTGCGGTCTGGTTTTCCCGGATTCGGATATGTTCGGTGTCGATCTTGTGATTCCTGATTTCACCTATGTGCTGGAAAACAAGGACCGGATCAAGGGTCTTTTCATCACCCACGGGCATGAGGACCACATCGGCAGCCTGCCGTATCTGCTCAAAAAGTTCAATGTTCCTATCTATACAGCTAAACTCACAATCGGACTGATTAAGAATAAACTTGAGGAGCATGGCCTTGCCTCCTCTGCGGTTTTTCATGAAATCCGTCCCCGCCAGAAGGTCAAACTCGGCTGCTTCACCGTTGAGCCAATCCATGTCAATCATTCAATTCCTGATGCACTGGCCTTTGCAATTGAGTGCCCGGCCGGTATCGTGATCCACACCGGCGACTTTAAGATTGACTATACACCGCTTTCCGGCGATGCCGTCACCGACCTGCCCACCATTGCGGAGTACGGCCGCAAGGGCGTTCTGGCATTGCTTTCGGATTCCACCAACGCGGAGCGCCCCGGCTTTACCGCCACCGAACAGACTGTGGCGGAGGGGGTTCGTGCGCTCTTTGCCCGGGCCAAGAATAAGCGGATTATTGTGGCAACCTTTGCCTCCAATATTTACCGCGTCCAGCAGATTATTGACCTTGCCATTGAATATGGCCGCAAGGTGGCTGTGAATGGACGCAGCATGGTTTCCAATACGGAAATGGCCCGTGAACTGGGCTATATCCGCGCGCCGGATAATGTTCTGATTGACATTGAGGAAATCAACAAATATCCGCCGGAAAAGGTTGTGCTCATCACGACCGGCAGCCAGGGCGAACCGCTCTCGGCGCTCTCCCGTATGGCACAGGCCAGCCACCGCAACGTTAAGGTGGGGCCCAATGACTTTGTCATCATCTCGGCACGTCCCATCCCCGGCAACGAAAAGACCGTCACCAAGGTGGTCAACGGCCTGCTCGCGCTCGGAGCGGAGGTCATCTACGAGAGTATGTATGACACGCACGTCTCCGGCCATGCCTGCCAGGAAGAGCAGAAACTCATGCTGACGCTTGCACATCCTCAGTATTTCCTGCCGGTTCACGGCGAGTTCAAGCAGCTCAAGCGCCATGCGGAAACGGCGGAACACCTCGGTTATCTGCCCAAACAGAACATCTATATCGCAGAAAACGGTCAGAACATTCGTCTTTCCCGGGATGGCATGGCCCTTGAAGGAACCGTGCCTGCCGGAGCCGTAATGGTTGACGGCTACGGCGTGGGTGATGTGGGCAACGTGGTCCTCCGAGACCGCCACCACCTCTCGGAAGATGGCATCATCATCGTCACGGCGGCGGTGGACGGACGTACCGGCCAGGTGCTTTCCGGCCCCGAGCTGGTTTCCCGCGGCTTTGTCTATGTGCGGGAGAGCGAGGAACTGATGGAGGGCGCTCGCACGCAGGTGGAAATGGCGCTCGACCGCAGCCTTTCCGAGAACATCCACGACTGGGCAAGCGTAAAATCCCGTGTGCGGGAAGCACTTTCCAGCTATATCTACCGCAAAACCAAGCGCAGTCCCATGATTCTGCCCATTTTGATGGAAGTCTGACGCCGATTGGAGCGTCCTGAAACAGCCCGCCTGATGGCGGATAAGATGAGGAAAAACAATGAAAAATAAGATACAGCGTGATATGTTTGTCATTGTCCTGCTGCTCCTTACGGCCTGCATTGCCCTTATGGTACCGCTGGCTTTTATGGCGCCGCAGTGGCTCATCGCGCCCGCCATCGTGGTTGTTTTTGTTCTGATTTTGCTGGGGGTCAACATCCGTTCACTGCGCCGCTTTGTGGCGCGCAACCTTTCCGGAACCAATTTTGAGGGCAGCAAAACCCAATACACTGTTTCAAAGCTTCCCGTGCCGGTCGCGCTGATTTCCGGAAAAAACATTGTCTGGTATAATGCGAGTTTCCGTGAGGAAATCCTTAACGATACCGATGCAATCCTTGCACCTGCACAACGTCTGCTGCCCGGCGTTGATTTGTCGGTCTGCTCCCGCGCACATGGTCAGGATCTTACCATTGGTCAGAACCGGTACACGGCATATGCCAGCACTGCCTCGGGAACACAGGGCGGGACGCTCATCTATCTGATCAATGATACGTTTTACAAAAACACGCTGGATGAGTACAACGCAAGCCGTCCGGCCTATCTCATCATTGTGATTGACAGCTATGATGAGATATTCAACGATATGAAAGACTCCGAACAGGCGCATGAACTCGAGGCAATCAACAGCCTGCTGGAGGAGTATATTGGCCGCACAACCGGTTTCCTTCGCCGTGTTGCCAATAACCGCTACATTGCGGTTGTGGAAGAACGCGATGTGCGCTGGATGATGGAGGAGCGCTTTGACATTCTGGACAAAGCCCGCGCACTCCATCCCGGCGGAGGGCTTACGCTCTCCATCGGTGTCGGCCACGGCGGCAGCACGCTTCAGGACTGTCAGGAAATGGCGCGTGAAAGTGTTGATATTGCGCTGGGCCGCGGCGGCGACCAGGCAGCGGTCAAGACGGTGGACGGGTTTGAGTTCTTCGGCGGCATCTCTCACGGCATCGAAAAACGCAGCCATGTGCGCAGCCGAATTATTGCCAATGCGCTGGCCGATCAGATTCGCCAGAGCGACAGCGTCATTATCATGGGTCATCGCCAGAGCGACCTTGACGCTCTCGGCTCCGCAATCGGTATCCTGCGGATGTGCAAAATGTGCGATGTACCGTCTGTGATTGCTATCCGCAGCAATGCCACATTGGCGGGCGCACTGCTTGATGCGTTTATTGAAGCAGGGCAGGAGCACAACTTTATTGAGCCGGAGAAGGTCTATGACCTCATCACGCCAAAGACGCTCCTCATTGTCACGGATACTTATCAAAAGAGCCTCCTTGAGGACGTAAAGATTTACGAAAAATGCCGCCGTGTGGTGGTTATCGACCATCATCGCATGGCTGTGGGACATATCGACAATCCCATTCTGCTCTACCATGAGCCGTTCGCCTCAAGTGCCAGTGAACTGGTCTGTGAACTTCTCCAGTTCATGCCGGCAAAGGGCAATATCACGCCGCTTGAGGCACAGGCACTGTTGGCCGGTATTATGCTCGATACACGCAGCTTTGCCCTTCATGTCGGCGTGCGGACCTTTGAGGCCGCCGCCTGGCTGCGCAGCCGCGGCGCGGAAACGGCGGAAACCAAGCAGCTTTTCAATATTTCCAAAGAGGAGTATGAAGCCCGCTCCGCACTCGTGGAGAGTGCCTACATTTACAAAGGCTGCGCAATTGCCACAAGCGGCGAACTGGCACCCGGCATGAACGTTGTGCTGCCTATGGCGGCGGACGACCTGCTCACCATTGAGGGCGTGGATGCAAGCTTTGTGGCTGTGGCCAAAAACGGCGGCGTTAATATCTCGGCCCGCAGTATGGGTGCGCTCAATGTTCAGGTGATTTTGGAGGCTTTGGGCGGCGGTGGCCACCTGACCATGGCCGGCGCACAGCTGAAAAACTGCACCGTCAAACAGGCGGAACAGCGCATCCGTGAAGAAATCGACAACTACCGCGAGGCGCAGGCTGCACAGGCCGGTGCTGAGCTGATTCAAAACTGAATTTCTATTTTACAGAGAGGGGATTTTACCATGAAAGTAATTCTCAAACAGGATGTCAAGAGCATCGGCAAAAAGGATGAGATCCATGAGGTTTCGGACGGATACGCCCGCAACTATCTGCTGCCCCGCGGCCTTGCTGCGGAGGCAGATGCCAATGCGCTGAACACCGCCCGCACCAAGAGCGAGGCAAAGGCACACCATGAGGCGGAAGCCAAAGCTGCCGCCGAGGAACTGGCCACCAAAATCAGCGGTCAGATTATCACGGTCAAGGTCAAGGGCGGTGCATCCGGTAAGCTGCACGGCAAGGTGACCAGCAAGGATGTGGCAGACCAGCTTTCCAAACTCACCGGTGCAGAGATTGATAAGAAAAAGGTCGAGATGCCTTCCAACATTAAGGAGTTCGGCAGCTATGACGCCCAGATTCGTCTCCACGTTGGGGTTGTGGCTTCGTTCAAGGTTAAAGTGGAAGAATTGCCCCTGTGAAGCAACTGTACTTTACAGTGAAAAAATACACAGAACAGCAGGGAGGAGGGTGCCCCTATGGCAGATAGTTCCCTGAGCCTTTCCAATCTGGGCATCCAGATGCCCTACAATATGCAGGCGGAACAGAGCGTTCTCGGCGCGGCTCTGATGGATGAAACCATCCTCAACCGCCTGATTACTGAACTCGAGCCGGAAATGTTCTATTCAGAACAGAACCGTGCCGTGTATGAGGAAATGCGCCGCCTGTTCAGCATCAGCGAGGCGGTGGATGTTGTCACGCTTGTGGATGCGCTCGCGCAGAACAGCGCGTTCCGCGGTGCTGATGATGTAAAAATCTATATTACCCGCATTGCCGAGACGGTTCCCGCAATCTCCAATGTGGACTCCTACATCAAGATTGTGCGGGAAAAATACCAGACCCGCCGCCTGATTGAGGCAGCGCAGGAAATCCTGCAGCAGTCTTCGGAGGAATCCGATGCGGATTTGCTGCTCGAGAGCGCAGAGCAAAAACTCTATGACATCCGCAACGGTCAGGAACGCTCCGGCGTCAAAACCATCCAGGAGTCAATTCTGGAAGTTATTGATACCATGCAGAAACTTTCCGGCTCCGACCGTGATAAGTATGCAGGCATTCCTACGGGTTTCAACTATCTTGATACCGTCCTCACGGGACTTGGCCGTTCCGATCTTATTATTTTGGCCGCTCGTCCCGGCATGGGCAAGACGAGCTTTGCACTGAACATTGCCACCAATGTGGCCCGGATGCAGAAAATCCCGACCATCATTTTCAGCCTTGAAATGACCTGTGAGCAGCTGACCGACCGTATTCTTTCGAGTACGGCAGGCATTGACAGTCAGGCGTTCCGAACCGGACGTCTCAACAACTCGGACTGGAACGACTTCGCCAATGCCACCTCGCTGCTCTATAATGTGCCGATTTATATGGATGACTCCTCCGGCATTTCGGTGCCGGAGATCAAGGCCAAAATCCGCCAAATCAATCAGGACCCCAAAAAAGAAAAAATCGGCCTTGTCATCATTGACTATCTTCAGCTTATGCAGTCCGCCAAACGTACGGAGAGCCGCGTGCAGGAAATCAGCGATATTACGCGGAACCTCAAAATTATGGCAAAGGAACTCAATGTGCCGGTCATTGCGCTTTCCCAGCTTTCCCGTGCGGCGGAAAAGACGGCCGGACGCTCGGATCACCGTCCGCAGCTTTCCGACCTGCGTGACTCCGGCTCAATCGAGCAGGATGCCGATGTGGTCCTCTTTCTCTACCGCGCGGCCTACTATAACTCTCAGAATGGGGAAGCAGAGCAGGCCAACGAAAATGAAGCGGAATGTATCGTAGCCAAAAACCGCCACGGTGAGACCAGCGTTGTCCGCCTCGGCTGGGATGGTGCTCACACCCGCTTCAGCAATCTGGATGAAATTCATGAGCAGTATTGACGCAGAGAATATCCTGCACAGTACCGAGCAGAAAATCCTCGCATACTGTGCGGAGAAAGAACTCTTTTCCCCCGGTGAAACCGTTATTGCGGCCTGTTCCGGGGGAGCAGACTCGATGGCGTTGCTCTGTTTTTTGCTGCGCTGCCGCGAGGAGCTTGGCGTTCGGGTGATGGCCACCCATGTGAATCACGGCATCCGCGGGGAGGCATCCCATGCGGATGCGGTTTTTGTGCAGTCATTCTGTGAACGATGGAATGTTCCGTTTTTTCTGTATGATGCCGAAGAACAGGGCATAGAAGTCCCCGAGCACCCCAGTGAGGATTGGGCACGCCGTCTGCGTTATCGCTGGTTTGAGGAACTGGCAAAGCGTGAACAGGCGGTAATAGCCACAGCACATACGCTGTCAGACCAGACGGAAACCTTGCTTTTTCGGATGGCACGCGGCACCGGTGTTCATGGAATGGCCGGTATCCGCCCAACCCGCGGCATTTACCGCCGCCCTTTTCTCTGCCTGACCCGTGAGGAGACAGTGGCATACTGTATGGCTCTTGGGCAAGACTATGTTCAGGATGAAACCAATTTCAGTGATCTTTATGCCCGCAACCGCCTGCGCCATGATGCGGTGCCTGCTTTGGAATATGCGAACCCGGCGGCGCAGCAGGCTGTGGGACGGCTGTGCGAGCAAATGCGGGAGCTGGATGAATGGCTGACGGAACAGGCAAAGACGCTCCTGCGAAGTGCCGCGCTTCCGGAAGGCGGCTATAAAATTGAAACGCTGCGCCAGGCAGACGGCCCGATTCTGACACAGGCTTTGCGTTTGCTGATTGCCCCGTCACGGGACGCAGAACAGAAATATGTTGCGCTCCTGCGCAAAGTTGTACTTGAAAAACGCGGCGCGGTACAGCTGACCCCGGGAACCGTCTGGCGGGCAGAAAATGGCCGCCTGTGCCTTGCCGAAAAAGCACAGCTCAAACCTGCCCCGTTTGCTCCCCAGCTCCTTCGGGAAGGGGAATATCACCTGCCCGGAGGATTTTGGCTGAGTGTCCGGACGGTAAAATGTGAAGAATTTATAAAAAAATCATCATTTTTCAAAAAAGACTACACCTCTTGTGGAGATTATGCTAAAATAGATAAGAATATTTTACTGAGGACTCGTCAGCCGGGGGATGAATTCCGTCCGGCGGGCCGGCATTGCCGAAAGAAACTCAAAAAATATTTGAATGAGATTGCTGTTCCGCCTCAAGAACGAGACCTGCTTCCGCTCATCGCGCAGGGAAACCGTGTCTGCTGGCTCTGGGGGAGCGGCTTTGCAGAGGACCTTGCTCCCGGCGCCGACACCGAAACGGTGCTGGTCATCCAGTCGGGGCGGGAACCGTTAACGGAGGGATAAACCGTGTACAGTATGAACCAGGACATTGATCATGTTCTCGTATCAGAAGAACAGCTTAAAGCTAAAGTGACAGAACTGGGCGCACAGATCAGCCGTGATTATGAGGGAAAGCAGCTTTTGCTTGTCTCTATCCTCAAAGGCTCTGTTGTGTTTATGGCGGATTTGATGCGCGCTATTACTATTCCGTGCAGCATTGATTTTATGGTAGTTTCCAGCTATGGCGGAGCCAACACTACCTCCACGGGCCTTGTTAAAATCGTCAAGGACCTTGACCAGGATCTGACCGGCAAGGACGTCCTCATTGTGGAGGATATTCTGGATACCGGCATCACACTGTCTCATCTTGTTCCCATGCTCAAAATGCGCAATCCGTGCAGCGTAAGGCTCTGCACGATTCTGAGCAAGCCCAGCCGCCGCAAGGTTGAAATCGAGCCGGATTATGTCGGCTTTGAGGTTCCTGATGAGTTCGTGGTGGGCTACGGCCTCGATTACAACGAAAAGTATCGCAACCTGCCCTATGTGGGCGTTTTGAAACCCGAAGTATATTCCAAATAAGTCGGAGCGGCCGGGAACGGGCCCGGTGCTCCAAAACCAAACCGCTGCCCGGCTGCGGGCGGCAGATGACAGGGAGTTGATTTCTTGCAGCACAAACCAAGATTCAGCGGTATCATTGTTGCCGCGATTCTGCTGGTGTTCGCACTGGTTATGATTTCGACCTATTCCAGTATGTTCGGCACGAACAGCAGCACCATGATGATGTCGGAGGCGATGGGATACTTTGAATCCAATCAGGTAACCTATTTTAATCTTGACCTTAACACGGGCGTCATTGAGATGAGCCTGAAGGAAGGGGAACAGCCCCTGCCGGAATCTGCTGAGGCAGCTGCGGGGGAAACCTCCAGCGGGCTTCTTGCGGAAATTTACGGCGATAGTGCAGACAGCTACGGCCCCAAAAACGGAGGTGTTGTGACGGTCTCCTACAAGCTGCCCTACCCGCAGTGGTTCATTCAGTTCTATCTCAAGGATTATATCGACCAGTATAATGACGCCAATCCTGACGCTCATATGCAGTACGATATGGTCGCGTACAAAAACAACGTTCCATGGTTTGAGATTATTCTTTATGCCTTTATGATTGGCAGCGTTGTGCTGCTCTTCATGTCAATGTACCGCGGCGGCGCAGGCGGAAACGGCCTGATGAATGTGGGCCGGGCCAAGGTCAAAGATCAGCAGGAAGGTCAGCGCAAAGCAACCTTTGCTGATGTCGCCGGTGCGGATGAGGAAAAAGCTGAACTTCAGGAAGTCGTCGAATTCCTCAAGGCTCCCAACAAGTTCAATGCCCTCGGCGCACGGATTCCCCACGGTGTTCTGCTTGTCGGCCCTCCGGGTACCGGCAAAACTCTCCTGGCCCGCGCTTGCGCCGGTGAAGCCGGCGTTCCGTTCTACGCCATTTCCGGTTCCGATTTCGTGGAAATGTATGTTGGCGTCGGCGCTTCCCGTGTGCGCGACCTCTTTGAAAAAGCCAAAAAGACCATGCCCTCCATCATCTTTATCGATGAAATTGATGCAGTGGGCCGCCAGCGCGGCGCAGGTCTTGGCGGCGGTCATGATGAACGCGAGCAGACCCTTAACCAGCTCCTTGTTGAGATGGATGGCTTTGATGCCAATGACGGTGTTATCGTGATGGCTGCCACCAACCGCGCGGATATTCTTGATAAAGCCCTTCTTCGTCCGGGCCGTTTTGACCGTCAGGTCTATGTGGGACTGCCCGATGTGAAAGGCCGTGAGGAGATTCTGCGTGTTCATACCCGCAACAAACCTCTCGGCCCCGATGTCAGCCTTGAGACGATCGCTAAGTCTACGGCTGGCTTCTCTGGTGCAGACCTTGAAAACCTTGTCAACGAAGCGGCGCTCTTGGCTGCCCGCAAAGGCAAAAAAGCCATTACCGAGCCGGAAATTGAGGAAGCGTCCATCAAGGTTATTGCCGGGCCTGAAAAGAAGAGCCGCGTTGTGACCGAGGACGAAAAGCGTCTGACCGCCTATCATGAGGCCGGCCACGCCATTACCGGATTCTACTGCAAGACGCATGACCCGGTCCATCAGATCAGTATCATTCCGCGCGGTTCCGCGGGCGGCTTCACGATGTACCTGCCCGAGAAGGATCCCAGCTATGTGACCAAAACGGCAATGAACGAGAATATCGTCTGTCTGCTTGGCGGCCGTGTGGCGGAGCAGCTTGTGCTGGATGATATCTCCACCGGTGCGTCCAATGACCTGGAACGTGCAACGGATACCGCACGTTCCATGGTGACCCGCTACGGCTTCTCGGAGCGCATGGGACCGGTTGTTTACGGTACAGATCCGGGAGAAACCTTCCTGGGCCGAGATTTTGGTCAGGGCAAAGGGTATTCTGAAAATACCGCCTCCGAAATCGACAATGAAATTCGCGACATTATGGATGAAGCCTACGAAACGGCCCGCCGTATTCTCACTGAACACATGGATCAGCTGCATCGCGTTGCCGGTGTTTTGATTGAAAAGGAGAAAATCAGCGGTGAGGAGTTCGTGGCGCTGATGAAAGGCGAAGATTCGACTCCCATTGAAATCGAATGTCCCGATGCGGGCGACCCGAATCCGTCCGCTCAGGCGTGAAAAGAATGGAGATAAGGTGAACAACGATGGATCAGAATTTTTCCCTTATGGCACAATCCCGCGCTAACTATTATACAGCAGGAAGCCCCGTGCAGTTTGTCCGCGTGGAACTGCTCAAGGGTGATGTTACCGGTGAGGTTGCTGTCTGCCTGACCTTCAAAAATGTTGGCACTGAGCCTCTGACGGGTCTGGTCATCCATTTCAAATGCAAAGATGCCTCTGGCGAGGTTTTGTGTGAGGATGATTTTTACTACGAGCAGCTTGAGGTTCAGCCCGGTGAGATGTTCGGCGCTGACGATGCGGTGTTTGTCAGTGATACGCCTGTATCCAGCGTGGAAGTGGAGCAGGACCGCGCGTTCCTTAATGGGCGCGGCGTGGATCTGCGCGGCTATAAGCGCGTTCGTCTTCAGACACCCCGTATTCTTCCCGGCTCCATTGCACGGATGCTTCAGAGCCGCACAGGCAACAACCTGCTGACCTGCGTTCCGCAGGATACCGAAAACGGCTGGTTCTGTGCCTGCGGTGCATTCCATCCCAATGAGGAAGCCGCCACGGTCTGCAGCGAATGCGGCGGTGACCGTGCCTACATCAAAGCCACACTAACCCGTATCCTTGAGGAAGCCCGCCAGGCAGCTGAGCAGCAGCAGAAAGAAATCAATGCTGTTGCAAACGGCGTTGATCCGGCGGCGGCAACGGCTGCTGCTGCACAGGCCGCCATCAACAGCCAGGAGGCAACCGCCGAGTTTACTCCGCCTGAACCGGAAGAAACCGAGGAGGATGAGGAGGAAACCAACGCCGAACTCGAGCGCGTGCGCCGCTATGCACCCAAAGGTCGTCTGTTTGACGATGAGGAGGATGAAGACGAGAGCACGCGGATGTTTGACGAGGATGAGGATGACGAAGACGATGACTCCTTCCAGCGCGGACGGTATGCGGACGATGAGGAGGAGAGCGAGGACGACGTCATGGCCGAGCGAATCATTCACTGGGCTCCGCCCATTACGGCAGTAGTCTGTGCTCTCATCATTGCAGTTTCTCTGATTTATCATTTCGTGATTGCGTAACGCGGTTTTCCTTGATGCAATAAAAACAGCCCGGAACTTTCTTTTGATTGGAAAGTCCCGGGCTTTTTGCTTTCGTTTGGCGTTTTAATCGGTTTGCTGAAAAAGGAAACAGCGGATTTTTATTTGAGCGTTCCATTCATGACCTGTTCGTAGTACCACGGCTTGGGCGCGCGGAACACTTTGCCGGAAAGCGAGGCAAATCGCGGATTGGAGATCTGCTTCGGGAATGCCAGTTCCCACGCGCAGAGAGCCTGATATTTGAGCTTGAGTTCGCGGTTGGCGGCATTGTTGCCATATTTGGAATCGCCGAGAATCGGGCATCCGATACTCGCTAAGTGAGCGCGAATCTGGTGCGTACGTCCCGTGACAAGCTCAACACGGAGCAGCGCAAGACGTCCGCTCACAGCAATGGTATCGTATCCGGTAATGATTTCCTTGGCGCCGGACTTTGGCTCATCCAGTACCCGCACGATTCCGTGAACAGAATCTTTGGTCAAAAAGCTGTGCAGTGTCGCGGCAGGAGGCATTGGCCGGCCAAACGTGACACAGAGATAGGTTTTGCGGATTTGCCGCTCCCGGATGGCATCCGTCAGGAAAGCTTCAGCTTCAGCATTTTTGGCGAGCAGTACAAGACCGCTTGTGCCGGTATCCAACCGATGACATAGGCGCGGCTCATGTGCAGCATCATACCGCTTCTCCTCATACAGACGGCGCAGGACCCGGTTGAGCAGTGTGTCGGACTCATCTCCGTCCACCGGAATACCGGCGGGTTTGTTCGCAACAATCAGGTCGTCATTTTCATAGATAAACTCCGCCGGCGCACGGGCAGCCAGAAATTCCGGGCCGTCCTGGGGCGTGAGCCCTAACTGATCATCCAGCAGGTAGATGCGTACCACATCGCCGTTCTGAACGCGGGTAGAGAGCGGCTGCTTTTTGCCGTTGAGTTTGATTTTGTTTTCCCGCAGTGCTTTGTTGAGCCGCCCCAGCCCAAGAGCGGGGAACTGCTCCATCAGATATTTGTCTAAGCGAACAGGCAAAAGACTTTTTACATGAAGTTCCTGCATTTATCTCGTCTCCAATTCCTGATTCCACAGAACAGTGGCATCGTCAATCTCAAGCGTGACCATCAGCCATCCGGGGTCATGGTCATCAAAGTTGGTAATTGCATATTTTTTGCCATCGGCAAGAATAGCCGAAGCATTTTCTAATTTCCGGCGGGTGAAGGGGGAATCCGCAAAGCAGATAATGCGCCGATCCGCATCCAATACGCCGTGGTTCCAAAGTCCATCCGTGTAGTCCGCCAAGTGCAGGGGATAGTTTTCAGTGTAGGGCGTACAAAGTGCATCAAGATTACTGCCCTGCATTCCCGGTGCAATCACATACCAGCAGTACAGTCCGGTTTCGTCTGTCACTCGACCGCACCAGGCTTTGTCTGACACCGGTTCGACTGCGGCGAGGAAGGCTCCCTCATCCTCAAAGAGATACAGAGAATCTTCCCGCAGGGTTCCCAGTGCCAGCTCATCGGCGATTGCCTGACGCTGTGCAGCCAGTCCCTCCTCACTGTAACGTGCGGCAAAGGGGTCATTGGTGGTCATGCGGTTGTCCGCCGCAAAAAGAGCCAGATGAAGCGCATCATCCTGAATTCCATCCATCGAGAGAATGTGCTTATACGAAACAGCCTGGTCCCAGAAATTGCTGACCATTGCGGAGGTAAAAGAATCCTGCGTCTGTGCGGCTTTCATCGCTTCGCTTCGCTGTATCATGGCGGGGGAAATATCAAAGATTTGAACGGCGGCAAGCACAGCAGCGGCAATGACACCGACTTGGCCTTTCAGCCCGGCAAGAGCCGAAAATGCTGCGAGCATGAGCAGATAGTAAATCGGCCAAATCATCCGCCCACTGGAACGGAAAACGGAAAAAAGGCGAATCAGCTTGTCAGGCAAAGGCAAAACGGCTAAAGTCGCCCCGTTTGCAGTGATTACATTTGTGACAGCAAAGACGCCCAAAATCAAGCAGACTGCGACAAGCGCCCAATGTTCTTTCAGCCGGTTTATCCATTTATGCCGGTCCAGAATAAACGCGATGGGCAGCGCAATCAGCACACCAAGGCCTAAATAGGCGAATGCATCGTAATTGCCGTTGACCTGGTTCAGCACCGGCAGAATGCGGCTGTAACTTACCCCGCCAATACCAACAGGGTTCCATAACGCATTGAGGTTCAGCGAAAAATATCCGTACAAAGCCTGCCCGCCGCTCGACGCCGTGCCGTAAAGAAATCCCAAAACCCAGCCAAGAATCAGCGTGCCGGCAAGGTCACAGCCGAGGCAGAGCGCCGGGCCTCGCCACTGACGAGTGCGGAATCCATACTCTAAAAGCAGAGCCAGCGTGATGGCATACGTCATGGGCAGAAAGTAGGGGTGAATGCCGATCGCCAGAATATTGAGCAAAAACAAGCCCGGGGATGCGTAGCGCCCCTCGCGCCGAAGTTTGAAATAATAATAGAGTGCGCCCAGAACAAGAAACTGCGCGCCGAGCGAAGTGTGCCGAAACGCCCGCTCAAGAAGAATCGGACTGCTCACAAAAAGCAAGTCACCCAATAGCGCGGTGAGAACGTTTTGCGTAAACAATCCGCAGAGCAAAGCGCCAAATCCGCCCTGCAAAGCGTAGCACAGAAGTGTAAACCAGCCAAAATACTGAAAGGTCCCGCCTAAAGCGTTTGCCAGCGGCCGCAATAAGGCGGCAGCCAGCGGGATGGAATCAGTATAGGCAACGCTCAGCCCGTCCGGCGCGTTAAGAGAATCCGCAATGCACAGCGGCCAGGAAATTTCACTTTGACGGTAGAACAGCCACCCCGCATAATGCTGCTGAATATCCTTCTCCATGTAACCGCCCCGGCAGAACGCATCATTGGTTACATCAAGAGTGGAAACGCCGAATACCAAGAAAAATATTCCGACTCCAACAAGCGCTCCCAACAAAAAGAGCCATCGTCTATTCGTCTTAATCTGCTTATCAGTCACAGATTGAATCCTCCCAAATTTGTTGTTGCAGTACTATTTTACCACAAAGCTGTTTTTTTGCATAGTATACGCCCGGCAATTCAAAAAGACAAAAAAATTCAAAATACCCATTGACAAATCATGACAGGAAGGCTATAATAATACCTGTCGCCTGACAGGACGGAATAAAATATGCGGATGTGGCGGAACTGGCAGACGCGCTAGATTCAGGTTCTAGTTCCCTTAAAAGAGTGTGGGTTCAAATCCCTTCATCCGCACCAAAAAAGAACGTTTGAACATCAAAGTTCAGGCGTTCTTTTTTCTTACATATATACACGCATGGCATATATAAAAGCACTCACTGCGCAGTGAGTGCTTTTTCTGCATTTTTTATGGAAGCGGGGAACATCGTTAATTCATGCTTGGAACGCTATTTTTTAGTCTTCTGCGTCGATCGGCCATCTCCTCGGGCTTCGTCCACCCGTTTCGACATTTCCTCATACTCCTTGCGGCACTCGGGGGCCGGTTTCATTTTCTGTTCGTGTTCCCGCATTGCTTGCCGAAGATTCTTTATGGCTGCCTCGCTCATTGTTCTCTTATTTAACCTGCGCAAGTTGCACAGTCTTATCTGTGCCGCAATGCTTTTACACTTTGGCCGCTTCGGTCAGTGTCTGCCAATGTTCGGGGCGGAGATAATCCGTTGTCAGTCCATCATCATGGTACATCCTGTATGTGCAGGGATTGCCGTCAGCGGAATAACTCAGGAAATTAAAATGCGATTCATCCAGCTCCGCAACGCAGCGGGCGGGGCGAACAAGCGGAAGCAGATGCCCGGGACGCAGGAAAATCAGCACCTCACCGAGCGCACAGGGCAGATAATGGTGTCCGGCAGGCAGAATTTCCTCATCAAAGTCGTCAACACTGCGCATACGCAGCATTTTCATGCTTTCGGGCAGATAGACATAGCGCCCGGCGGCATTCTGGGTGCAGACCGGCGCGACCATCAGCCCTTCACCCAAAAGCAGCTGATCCTCCACCTGACGCGCCATGGCATCATCGGGATAATCGAAGGCCAGCGGACGGAAATAGAACCCGTCCTCCAAAACGGCTTTCATGAATTCGCTGTACAGGTAGGGGATAAGCGCCATGCGCAAATTGAGGATATTCCGAATGGCAGGGAGCTGCTTATCAAAGCGGTAATATTCCTGATCTCGGGTGCCCATTGCCGAATGGTTGCGCATAAGCGGCGTGAAAATCCCGAATTCCAGCCACCGCAATACAAGGTCCGGCGTGGTATCAGCGCCAAAACCGCCAAGGTCTGCACCTGTGTAGAGATAGCCGCAGAGCTGAACGCTGGGCATCTGATGAATGTTCTCCCGCAGCTGTGCCCAGGAGGAATCATTGTCGCCCAGCCAGATGCCGCCATACCGGTGCGAGCCGATATAACTTGAACGGCTGTAAAGCAGTGTCCGGGTGCCGGGGCGCAGTGTTTGGAGTGTCTCCCCGGCGGCGCGGGTCATGCTGCCGCCGTAAAGGTTGTGAACCCTGTCATGCCGCACGGTCTGACCGTTGATTTGATGGTAAAATGTTTTATAGTCGTCCTCATTGCTGCTCAGGGAACTGAAAATCTGCTGCAGAGCAAAGAAGTCGTACATATCCAAGTTGCCTTTTGCACCTAGTTCCGCTGCGCGCTCCACGGCACTCCGCAGCCGGTCCGGTGTGTAAAAGAGGGAAGGCTCGTTCATATCGTTCCAGAACCCGTCAATGCCTAAATCGGTGAGAACTTTGTATCGCTTTCCAAACCAGTCCCGCACTTCGGGACGCAGGAAATCCGCAAAATAGGCTTCGCCCGGCCATACAGCGGCTACAAAAGGCGTTCCGTCCTCCTTTTTGCAGAAGTAGCCTTTTTCGAGACCTTCCTGGCAGGTTTCATCCTGCTCGTCAGCCCGGATGCCGGCGTCAATGATGGGAATCAGGTGAATGCCCTGCTGTTTCATGTCACCGCTCAAACCGGCTAAATCGGGGAACGCTTTTGTATTGACCGTGAAATCCGCAAAGTCTGCCATGTAGTCAATGTCCATGCAGATCATGTCAAGCGGCAGATCGTTGTCCCGGTAGCCTTTAGCAACCGCGCGGATATCTTCTTCGCTCTTGTAGCCCCAGCGGCTCTGGGAAAGCCCGACTGCCCATTTTGGCGGAATGTAGCTGCGTCCGATGATTCCGCGGAACTGATGGCAGATATCTGCTGCGCCGTCCCCCGTGATAAGGTACAAATCGTAATCCGGTTCTGCCGTGCGGAAAGTAAAGACGTCATGTTCGGTGTAGCCGATGTCATATTCCACCTGCCCGGCAAAATCAATAAAGACACCAAAGCTGGGCCGCCCGCCGAATCCGCTGACAACGAAAAAGTTGTGTGCACCGTAAAGAGAGCGCTTGTCCTCGGTATGGTGCGGCTCATCGGAATTGTTGGCACAGTAATGCCAGCCGCGCTTGTTGATGCCGCGGACCATCTCACCCAGTCCGTAAACAATATCGTCCTCCGCCATTTCGTAGCGCCAGCCGGTGCCGTCCTGAATCAGATAGGGAACGGGGGACTCCGATACGGGCAGGGAACAGACAACACTTTCGGTGGGAATCATCTGACCGAATGAGAATCTTTGAATCATAAAAAACTCCTTTTAAAAAATATCTCAGAACCACGCTGTCAGACTGCGGCGGTTTTCTTTTCGGCTGTGTGCTTGACAAGCAGAGCAAAAATCAACATTCCGATACAAGGGATAAGGTTGACGGCCATACCGGCTATGATACCAGTGTGCTCCGCCACAATCCCGATGAGCCAGGGCATTACGAGAGCACCCAGACCGGCGACAGGCAGCATGACACCCATGCTGGTTACGCTGGTCATCCGCCCTGCGGCCGCCACGGCAGTGGGGTTCATTCCGGCGATGGACAGCGAGAACATCGCGAGCAGCAGCAATGCCGCACTCTGGCTTTTTGCCTGAATCAGCCCGAAATAAAACACCGAACAGCCCAGTCCCATCCAGACCATTGCCCGGTAGGCGTTTTTGGGCGGGAACACAAAGGCGAGCAGAAGCCGCATAACCATCATGACACCCCAGAGAACTGTTACCGTGTAGGGACTGACCTGTGCACTCAGGATACCGCAATCCTTAAAATAGGTGACGAGCCATCCGGTGACGCCGGTTTCGGCTCCGTTTTGACAGAACAGCAGTGCTGTCAGCAGCCAGAAGCGCCCGCTGCGCAGGAAACTCCAGCCCGTCCGGGAAGAAGAACTTTTTTCTGCGTTTGTACCGACAGGCGAAACTGCAAAGACAAGCCACATTACGGCACCCAAAGCTGAGAGCAGCACCAAGGGCATCATGTCGCCGCCCTGCATGGCCGCGGTGATAAGGATGGGGCACAGAAGTGCGCCGCAGGCGTAACAGGAGTGCATGGTGTTCATGCCGCGGGTGCGCTCAGGAACGTTGTCTCCGACAAGAATGGTACAGACATTGAGTGCACTTCCCTTGGAGAGCCCCACGAGGAAGAACGCAGCTGCCAGCAATAGGGGCAGGCCGCCAAGTCCCATCATGCCATATCCGATGCAGTAACCGGTGCCGAGCAGCAAAACGGTACGCTTCAGACCGATTTTGCCCGGCAAAATACCGGCGAGAAAGGCAGCTAATAAATTGCCAAAACTCATACAGGAGAGTAAAGAACCGGTTACCCCATAAGGCAGGGAATAATGCTCCTGCAATATGCTCACAACAACGCCGCTGCTGATTGAGCAAATGCCGCTCAGGAAAAAAGCAAAATAGCCGGTTCTTCTGCGCCGGACTTGCACGGATGCCGGATCGGACATAAAATGACCTCCTGATTGCCACGAATATTTTGTATAAGTTCATCTTAGCGAAACGAGGAGAGAATTTCAAGGTCCAATTTGCCTTTTGCGCTTGTATTTTATCTCATCGTGCGTTATTCTGATAGAAAAAGGAGATGCGTATGTTTTTTAAGCGCAAGGCACGCCCCGTTCTGACCCCGCCGCAGGGACTCGTACAAAAGGATATTGCCACACAGAGCAGCATCTGCACGGGGGAAACAGTCATCGGATTTAAGGACCCGCGCACGGGCAAACTGCTCTGTGCGGTGGCGGTTCATAATGAAAAAGAAATACGGGAGTTTTATCGCTCCTATGGCTTTGAATCTCCGGAATAGGAAGCCTATTTGGATTGAGCACCTTCTAATGAAACAGCCAGGTGATGGCATCAGCGCTGCTGTTATAAAATGGGAACAGCGGAACAAAAGGAGAAAATTACGATGTCAAAACAAAAAATAGCCCGTTTGGCGGACCGGCCAGCGGATTATCAGAAGCTCGGACAGAAAAAAGAAATTGCCCAATGGGAGGACGGCCACCGTACCAACGGAAAGTTCGGGGAATATGAGTGGTGGTATTTTGACGGCAAGATGGATGATGGAAGCAGCTTGGTTATTGTGTTCTACACCCAGCCAGTAACTGCCATTGCGCCCGGTTATGCGCCCAGCGTCAGTTTTTCCCTGACAAGGGACGGTAAGCAGATTCAGGACAGTGTGTCCTTCAAAAAAACGGAATGTTCTTTTGACCGGGAAAAATGCTGCAATAAACTGGGCAGCAGCTTCTGCGAGGGGAATCTCCACGATTATAAGCTGCATTATGAATCCGATAAAATCAGGGCGGATGTCACCCTCCATTCCAACTCGGAACCCTGGCGCCCCGAGACGGGCTATTTCCTCTTTGATGAGAAGAAATATTTTGCGTGGCTTCCTTCCGTGCCGGAGGGCAAAATGGAGGCAGTCATCACAATTGACGGCGAAACCATCCGGCTGTCCGGCACCGGCTATCATGACCACAACTGGGGCAACACCGGAATGTTCTGGATTATGCACCATTGGTATTGGGGCCGGGCAAAAATCGGGGATTATCAGGTGATTTCCAGCTACATTACCGCGCACAAACCTTACGGGTATGAGCATTTTCCAATTTTCCTGCTTTCAAAGAACGGAGAAAAACTGGGCGATGATCCCAAGTACCTGACATATACGCAGTCGGATCCTGAGTTTGACCCCATCACCCAAAAGCACTATCACAAAAAACTTGTGTACGATTACAATGATGGTACACAGCACTACCGCATTACCTACGCGGCCGAGAAAATCATCGAGACTTTTGTTGTGGCGGACAGCAAGAGCAGTGCGGCGGCCAAATCAAACCCTGTTCAGCTTTGGCTGGTCAAAAAGGCCGGTCTGGCACCCAGCTATATCCGTATGGTTGGCACCGTGACGCTGGAGCGATTTGAAAACGACAAGGCAGTCGAAACAATTTTCTCTCCCGGTCTTTGGGAACAGATGTACTTCGGCTTGGATGAGGATGTATAATGTGCGGTGCGTTCCGCAGACGTCCTGCCAAACAATGTTCTTTTTGCTGTTTTGAGAAGCGCCGCACGGATTTTGCGTAAAAAAATCGAGAAATCAGCACTTTCCCATTTGCAAAGAAAGAAAAGGGTGTTATAATCAAAAGGTAAGACTGCGTGAAGTTCTTTTGGAACCGCACGCTTAAATCGTACGGAGGTATTTGTTATGGATGTTTTTGAAAAATTTGAAAACCAACTGAAAGCAAATCCCAAGACCATCGTATTTACCGAAGGCACTGATGCCCGTATTCTGTCTGCGGCCTCCCGCCTGTTGGCAGGCAAGGTCCTGAACGTTCTGCTGCTCGGCGAGCCTGAGGCAGTCAAAAAGGCGGCTGCGGAAGGCGGCTTTGATATTACTGGTGCCGAAATCTGCGATCCCGCTGCCTACGAGGGCATGGATGAAATGGTCACCAAGATGGTGGAACTTCGTAAGGGCAAGATGACTGAGGAACAGTGCCGCGCAGCGCTGTCCAAGTCCAACTACTTCGGCACCATGCTCGTCAAGATGGGCAAAGCCGACTGCCTGCTGGGCGGTGCTACTTACTCTACGGCGGATACCGTCCGCCCTGCGCTCCAGCTGATTAAGTGCAAGCCCGGCATTAAGTCCGTCAGCTCCTGCTTTATTATGGTTCGCGGTGACGAGACCATCGCAATGGGTGACTGCGCTATCAACATCGATCCTTCTGAGGATGAGGTCGTTGAATGCACCGTTGAGACTGCACATACTGCTGAAATCTTCGGCGTTGACCCCAAGGTTGCTCTGCTGAGCTATTCTACCAAAGGCTCCGGCAAAGGTGACTCCGTTGACAAGATGCGCAACGCGACTCTGCGCGTTCAGGCGGACCATCCCGAACTGAAGGTGGACGGCGAGCTGCAGTTCGACGCCGCCGTGGCTCCCGAGGTCGGCAAGCTCAAGGCTCCCGGCTCTGCTGTGGCAGGCGAAGCCAACGTCTTTATCTTCCCGGACATCAACGCCGGCAACATTGGCTATAAGATTGCTCAGCGCCTGGGCGGTTTTGCCGCTTACGGCCCCATCCTTCAGGGTCTGAACGCTCCTATCAATGACCTGTCCCGCGGCTGCGATGCCGAGGAAGTCTACAAGATGAGCCTCATCACCGCTGCTCTGATCTGATTTTAACAGGCAAAATCAGCTGCGGTAAGTTGCATCTTGCATTCTAAAACAGAATGAACTGAAAAAACACACGCTCCTCAGCGCTGAAAAGCGAAGGAGCGTGTGTTTTTATCTTGAAAAATAACAGAAAAGCCCGAATGGCTTTGCAGGAAATGCCGTCAGATTAAGTGCGGTACCGCAGATTGTCCGCGTCTGCGGCGGCAAGGACCGGCAGCATGGCGCGGCACTCGGCTCGAGCGGCGATGGGGTCCATCATCAGGTAGTTCCCGCACTCGGGGGCGGAAGCACCGGGAATGGGACCGTCATACTCTGCCATCCAGGCAAAACATTCGCGCACAAGATCCAAGACCTCAGCATCTGTCATGCCTTCGGTCAGCAGATAAAACCCGGTCAAACAGCCCATCGGGCCAACGTAGATGACGTGGTCCGCATACCGGCTGTTGCGGGCACGGGTGGCAAAAAGATGCTCGATCGTGTGCGCACAGGCAGGGGAAAGGTAACTGCCCTGATTCGGCTTCTTCATACGGATATCCCAGGTCATAACCTCTCCGTCCCGGCGGGAAAGATAAACGCCCGGCTCAAGCGTTGTATGGTCCACACAAAAGCTGGCAATGCGTTCCATGGAAGAACCTCCTTACTTAATCATGGCCTGAACAAGACCACGGGAACAATCCATCGAGATGGTCATGCCGTCCTTCAGCGTGCGGGTCGCGTTGGTGGCACCCACGATAACAGCTTTGCCCAAAGTCAGACCGACAATGGCGGAATGGCTGTTCATGCCGGATTCCTCGGTGATGACACCGGCCGCCTCACGCATATAGGGAAGAAGGTCGTTGGTCGTGAAGGGGGCAACAAGAATCTGGCCGGGCTTGAACTTCTTGGCGGCCTCAGCGGCGTTGCGGCAAATACAGACCTCGCCCTTCGCATTGCGGGTCCCGATGCCCACACCGATGATCAGCGTATCACCGACCATGTGGACTTTGATCATGTTCGTAGTGCCGGATACACCAACAGGAACGCCGGCAGTAACAACTACGCGGTCACCGGACTGAATCAGCCCAGCCTCCTCGGCAACTTTTACCGACATCGAAATGAGTTCGTCGGTCGAATGGGCATAATCCATCATCAGAGGAATTACACCGCGGTAAATATTGAGCTGGCGGCAGGTAGTTTCATCCAGGACACAGGCGATGATGGGTGCTTCGGGGCGGAACCGGCTCAGCAGGCGGGCGGTCTCACCGCTCTTGGATGCAGTGATAATGGCGGATGCGCCAATATCAGCAGCAGTGGTACAGGCGGCATGGCTCACGGCTGCACTGAGGGTCAGGTGAGCGGCATCCAACTCGGCGTGGTGGGACAGGGAATCGAAACTCGAATCGCGCTCGGTTGTTTCGGCAATCATGGACATGGCCTTGAGTGCCGCCACCGGATATTTGCCGGCCGCCGTCTCACCAGACAGCATGACCGCGCCGGTACCGTCGTAGATAGCGTTGGCGACATCGGTGATTTCAGCACGGGTGGGACGGGGATTGACAATCATGGAATCCAGCATCTGGGTGGCGGTGATGCAGATTTTGCCGCTCTGCATGGCGCGGTCAATCAGATGCTTCTGGATGGCCGGGATTTCGGCAAAGTCGATTTCTACGCCCATATCGCCGCGGGCAACCATGATACCGTCGGCAACGGTCAGGATTTCGTCAATGTTGTCAATGCCTTCCTGATTCTCGATTTTGGCGATGATGCGGATGTTTGCATTATGCTCGTCAAGAATATGACGGATTTCCATAATATCCTGGGCATTGCGGGTGAAGCTGGCCGAGATGAGGTCGTATCCCTGCTCAATGCCGAACAGAATATCCTGCTTGTCGCGCTGGCTCATATACGGCATGGAGAGGTGAACGCCGGGAACGTTGACGCCCTTCTTCGTCTTGATGACGCCGTCGTTTTCCACGGTGCAGAAGATGTCGGTATCGCTGACTTCATCAATGCGCAGAGAAATCAGGCCGTCATCCAGCATGATGCGGCCGCCGGGCTGGACGTCACGGGGCAGGCTTTTGTAGCTGACGGAGCAGATTTCATTCGTGCCCTCAACATCACGGGCGGTAAGGGTGAATTTTTGGCCGCAGACCAGCTTTTCACTGCCGTTGGCAAACTGACCCAAACGAATCTCAGGACCTTTGGTGTCCAGCATCGCGGGCACGGGCACATTCAGCTCGGCGCTCAGCGCGCGCAGCGTGTCCAGACGCCCTTTGTGCTCAGCGTAGTCGCCGTGAGAAAAATTGAAGCGGGCAACATTCATCCCGTTTTCCAGCAGCTGGCGCAGGATGCCAGGCTGATCGGTCGAGGGACCCAGAGTGCAGACGATTTTTGTTTTACGCATATACTTCCTCCCAAAAACTATTTTGATGAAACCTCTATGCCTCATATTATAATACAAAACATTCCCTCTGCACAAGGAGGAGAATATCCAAAACAAACATATTTTGCGCAGATTTTACGTCTTCTTTCCATAATGTTGGAGCAAATTTTCGGATAGAAGGCGGGATAAAAAGGTTTTGTTTTACTTTTTGATGCGGTTGGGGTATAATATTATAAAATCATCCGCCGTTTTACCCGGATTGATAAAGGAGTGATAACTGTGGCAAAACGTGTTTTCCTTATTGTGCTGGACAGTTTTGGTATCGGAGCCGAGCCGGATGCCCCTGCTTTTGGCGATGCGGGCACCAATACACTGGGAGCGATTGCGGGACATCCCAACTTCAAAGGCAACCATCTCGCAGAACTCGGTCTTTTCAATATTGACGGCGTAAACTGCGGGCAAAAGCATTCCGCGCCGATTGGCTGCTATGCCCGCCTGCGCGAGGCAAGTGCCGGCAAGGACACAACGATTGGACATTGGGAAATTGCAGGACTGCTGAGCGCTGACCCGCTGCCAACTTTCCCAAATGGTTTCCCGCAGGAAGTTTTGGATGAATTTACCGCAAAAACCGGATATAAAGTGCTGTGCAACAAACCGTATTCCGGCACAGAGGTTATCCGTGATTACGGTGAGGAACATATGAAAACCGGCGCGCTGATTGTCTACACATCTGCCGACAGTGTGTTCCAGATTGCTGCCAATGAGGCAATCGTTCCGGTAGAAGAACTCTATGAAATCTGCCGCAAAGCACGGGAAATTCTTACCGGAAAATACGGTGTTGGCCGTGTAATTGCCCGTCCCTTTGTTGGGACCTGCGCCGCGGACTTTACTCGTACGCCCCGCCGCCACGATTACAGCCTGGAGCCGCCCGCGCCCACTATGTTGGATGCTTTGCGGCGGGCAGGCAAAGAGACCATTGGCGTAGGCAAGATTCATGACATCTTTGCGGGGCGCGGCATTAGCGAGACGATCCGGACCTCCGGCAACACGGAAGGATTGGCGATCACGCTCGAGCTTGCTGAGCGAGACTTTGAGGGTCTTGCCTTTGTGAATCTCGTGGATTTTGATATGCTCTACGGCCACCGCCGTGACGTGGCAGGCTATGCCGCCGCAGCGGCCGAATTCAATGACTGGCTGCCCGAATTTATCTCCCGTCTGGGACCGGATGACCTGCTCATGGTCACGGCAGATCACGGCTGTGACCCTTCCTACACAAAGACAACGGATCACACGCGCGAGTATGTTCCGTATATGATTTACGGCAAGGAACTTCGTCAGGGCGTTAATCTTGGAACACGCTACTGTTTTGGCACAATCGCCAACACGGTCTGCGATGCTCTGGGTGTTCCTGCCTGTCTGGCGGGATGCAGCGTCTGGCCGGAAATCCATGCCTGAACCGCTTTGTGATGAATAAACAAAATAATAAAGGAAAAAGAACGCCCATGCAGGTATTGCTGATATTGTTGGCACTGGTGCTCGTCATTTATTCCATTTCACTGGTCATAACCAGCAATTTTAATATGGGAAACCTGCTGGTCTGGATTCTTACGGCAATCGTGACGGTTTATGCCATTTGGCAAAAACCCATCCACACTTGGCTTTATGAAACAGGTTCCGGAAGGTTTGTGTTCTGGATTTTGGCTGTAATCAGCGCGGTTTACGCGGCACTGCTCGTTTTTGTGGCGGTGAGCGGTTATACGAACACAGCAACAGGAAAGGAAAAAGCGGTCGTTGTCCTGGGTGCCGGGCTGCACCGTGACCAGCCGAGTCTGCTGCTGCGGTATCGGCTTGATAAAGCGCTCGATTATGCTCAGGACCACCCGGATGTTCTTGTTATCACGGCAGGCGGACAGGGACGCGATGAATGGGTCCCAGAAGGCCAGGCGATGCGGGATTATCTTATAGCAGCAGGATTGGAACCCGAGCGCGTCCTTGCGGAATGTAAATCCACCTCCACGGAAGAGAACTTCCTGTTTGCCAAAGAACTCCTGCTTGAACACAGCATCAAGGAAGAGGACCCCATTGTTTATGTGACAAATGCGTTCCACTGCTACCGCGCTGGAAAATATGCACAGATGGCTGGCTTTACAAGTACCCATGCGCTCCCGGCAGGTATCCCGCTGCGCAGCGTGCTGCCGTGCTACCTCCGTGAGGTACTGGCAGTCGTATATTATTGGGTATTTCGGTCATCCCGTTCCGGATTTCTGCATCCGCTGGTTGGATTGCTGAGCCTGAACAAAAAGTTCTTTTATCAATGATTTGCGCGGTGCACCGCGCAGGATGGGAGAGTATATATGCAGATTCGCTACTACAAGGAACATAGCCAGTATCTGGACCGCGGGATGGAATTTAAGGTTTACGGCCATGCGGGACGCCCGATTATCATCTTCCCCTGCCGGGGCGGCCGGTTCTATGATTGGGAAGACCGTGGAATGTGCAGTCTTGCCGCACGCTGGATTGATGCCGGTAAACTTCAGATTATTGCGGCGGACAGCGTTGACGCCGAAAGCTGGGACAATAATGGCCCCGCACGTCCGCGAATCGAGATGCAGGAACGATGGTTCAATTATATCTGCGAGGAACTTGTGCCCCGTGTGCTGGAAATTAACCGTGAACACGGTTCTGACCACACAGGGAAAATTCTGCTGGGCGGTGCCGATATGGGTGCCGGTCATGCGGTTAATTTGTTCCTGCGCCGTCCTGATTTGTTCAACGGAACCATCGCACTGAGCGGTCTTTATAACGCCCGGATGTTCTTCGGCGATTACATGGATGACCTTGTCTACCGCAACAGCCCCTGCGATTACATGAACAGTATCCCGGACAATCATCCCAACAAGGCACTCTATGCAGCTGCGGACAAGTTCGTCATCTGCTGCGGTCAGGGACAATGGGAGAATGACCAGCTTCAGTCTGCCCGCGAACTTCAGGAAATTCTTGAAAGCAAGGGCATCCACCCGACCGTGGATGTTTGGGGAACCGATGTCTCCCACGATTGGTCCTGGTGGCAAAAACAGTGGGTCTATTTCCTTGAAATGATTCTGGACAGGGCATGAGCAAAAATATGAATAAAAAACAGAATGAAAAAGAAACACGCCGCTTTTTGGAATTTGCACTACTTATTTTCTTGCTGCTGCTCCCGGTCTTTATAATAGCTTTGTACAACCGTCCTTCGGCAGACGATTTTGGCTACTCTTTGTTGACCCATGCGGCGTTTGTGAAGGATGGTGTTTCTCCCGCATCGCTGCTCAATGCGGCAATGCAGACAGATGTCTACTACTATAACAATTGGCAAGGGCTGTATTCCTCTGCTTTTTTGCTGTCGCTTCAGCCTGCTATTTTTGGTGAGAAGTGGTATGCATTGACGACATTTCTGGTTATTGGATGTCTTTTTGTTTGTCTTTGGGGCTCGCTTCACCTGATTTTAGGCAAACAGAATTCGATGCATCGTATGACGGCACCCGCACTCGCATTACTACTTACCTATGCATTTGTGGAAGGAATGCCCAATCCGGTAGAAGGACTTTTCTGGTTTAATGGAGCGATGAATTATATTCCTTTTTTCGCTCTGACGCTTTTTAACGGGGGCGTGATTCTCCGCCTGTCACAGGAAAAGGGATACAAAGCTTTGGCGTGGACGATTCTTTCGTGTGTGATTGCGTTTGTTGTTTCGGGAGGACACCAAGTTGCGGCACTGCTTAACCTGATGCTGATCTTTTTGGCGCTGATAATTCAAGTGCCTAAAAAACGTTTCTGGACGGCTGCGCCTCTCGCTGTTGGACTGGCCGGACTGCTTTTTAATCTTTCATCTCCGGGAACGGCGGTTCGCGTTTCCGGGTTTCAATCGGCCTCCATGCCGGAGGCAATCGTCAAGAGCTTTGTTTTGGCGGTCTTTTCTCTTATTCGATGGCTTGATGTGCCGCTGCTCTGTCTGCTGACCCTTCTGCTCCCTCTGGCAGTGCGTCTGGCACAGAAAGACTGTCCGCTTTTTAACCGGCCGTGGATGGCAATAGCGACAGGCTTTGTACTTGTATGGGCAATGCTTTGGCTTCCTTCCTACACGATGGGGGGCATTGGCCCAGGACGGCTTATCAATGTGGTATGGATGACATTTGTGCTGTCTGCCTGCGTCAGTGAGGTTGCGTTTGTTGGCTGGCTTGTACAGAAAAAACATATAGACTTTTCCCGATTTATTGACTTTGGGAATAAGCACTCACACGAAGGCGCTCTGGCCGGAGCGGCATTAATTCTCTGCATGGCCTGCATCGGAGGAGATACGGTCAAGGAAGGATTAGATAACCACTTCGGTACAACGCTGGAAGCTGTTTATGAACTCGCTGAAGGAAAACCGCAGGCTTACGCGGCTGCGCTGGATGAACGAGCTGAACGACTGACGGACCCGGAGACAGAAAATGTAATTATCCGCTGTCTGAACGATGAGGAAAAGCCATATCTTCTTTATTTCAGCGATGTGGTATCGGGACCCGATCAGTGGGGACTTGCAGAATACTACGGAAAGAATTCTGTGATAGTAGAATAAAAAAGTCAGGCGGAGAACAATGCCCAGTTTCTCTGCCTGACTTTTTATATTGAATAATTTGATAGAAAACTATGCGCAGCGCGGGCAGTGCAATCAAGCGCTGCTCCCAAAATGTTCAGATAAACTGGTTGCGCTGTGCATTGTACTCGTATCCCACCTCAGCCAACTTGGCGCAGAGGTCGGATTTGTCAGCGCCTTCAACTGCGCAGAATTCATCCAGGCTTTCATCCCGGTCGCGGAGTTTTGTGTTGACGTAACTTAACAAGATAATCGGGTCGGCAGGCAGCATAAAAATCCTCCTCACAGTACGATGGGAACAACAAGGGAACAACAAAAATGCCGGTCACAACATCTGTGACCGGCAAATTTTGCGTCTTACTCAGACCGCGCGGGTAACCTTACCCGAACGCAGGCAGCGGGTGCAGGCGTAGATATACTTCGGGGAACCGTCAACGATCGCTTTGACGCGCTTGACATTGGGGTTCCAGGTACGATTGCTCCGACGATGAGAGTGAGAAACCTTGATGCCGAAAGAGACACCCTTGCCACAACATGCACATTTGGCCATTCTGCTTTCACCTCCTTTAACATAGCTGTAATATCATAGCAAACTTTTTATAAAATTGCAAGGGCTTTTTTCAAAAAAATCTCACTCGCAGTGAAGTTTTTTGAAAAATAGAGCAAAATCCGGCTCCGCCCTTGTCTTGACCGGGATTCTACGATATAATAAACATCAATAATAGCCGCAGTCTGCGCTCGGAGCCTGTGCGGCGGTTTTCTTTGAGGTGTCTATGAACGGTCTTATTAGTCCGCAGGTTCTGTACAGCTATCTGATCCGTGCCCTTGTGATGCTTATCGTCATCCCGTTTCATGAAGCGGCCCATGCACTGGTGAGCTGGAAACTTGGTGATTCAACGGCAAAGGATGCCGGACGTCTCTCCATGAATCCGATGCGCCACTTTGACCCACTGGGCGCATTGTGTATGGTGGTCGGCGGTGTCGGCTGGGCTAAGCCGGTCGGCATCAATCCGGGGCGGTTTAAGGACCCCAAAAGGGGTATGGCGATTTCGGCTGCGGCAGGACCGACTGCCAATTTCTTGCTGGCCTTTGTCTCAATGATTCTCTATAAAGCTGTGTTCTATGCGTTCTGGGGGGCAGCACCGGGCTTTGTGATGGATTTCCTTTATTATATGGTAGCCATGAATATCAGCCTTGGCGTGTTCAATCTCATTCCGGTTCCGCCGTTTGACGGGAGCCGAATCGCACTGCTGTTCCTGCCGCAGCGGCTGTATTTCAAGGCAATGCGGTATGAAAAATATATTATGGCGGCGGTCCTTTTGCTTGTGTTCTTCGGCGTGCTCAACGGTCCGCTGAGTGCCTGTGTGGGCGCAGTCTGGAAGCTGCTGCTGAAGATGACCGGTTTTGTAGAGCTGGCTTTCGGCATCGGGTAAGGAGAATAGATGGAAACGCTTACATTCAAAATAGAAGATTTTGAGGGTCCGCTGGATTTACTTCTCTACTTGGTGGGCAAAAATAAGATGAACCTCTATGATATCAACATCATGGAGCTGATTGAACAATATACAGCCGCGATCCAAACCATGCAGGCGGACCGCATGGAAGTAAGCAGCGAATTCATTGATATGGCGGCTCACCTTGTCCAGATGAAGAGCGCACTGCTGCTGCCGCGCAGCCCTGAGGCGGAGCGCATGAAGGCGGAGCTGACGGGACGGCTGATTGAGTACAGTACCTGCAAAAAGGTGGCAGCTGAACTGGGAAGTCGGGCACGGGATCTCTATACGGCGGTCCGCACGCCGCAAAAGCTGGAAGGCCCGGCCGAGTATTCCCGCAAGCAGGACCCGGATAAATTGGTGCAGGCCTGGTACAGCCTGATGGGCCGCAGCCTGCGCCGCAAAAAGCCGACCCAGGAGCGATTTGAACCTCTTGTCACAGCACCGGTCGTCTCGGTTGCAAGCCGGGTGGCTCATATGCTTCGGGGAATGCTCAAGGGAACTCTGCATAAAATGAGCCAGCTTTTCAGCAGGGAGGAAAGCCGCAGCACCAATGTGGCAACCTTTTTGGCACTGCTTGAACTGATCCGAGCGGGACGGGTGACAATCAACGACAGCGGCGAACTGGCTATGGATCGGACCCGCCATCCCCGCACAAAGCAGAAGGAGGCTGCGACGCAAGCCCATGAATGAACAAACCAAAATCGGAATGTTGGAGGCCATGCTCTTTGCAAGCGCCGAACCGGTTGAAACGGCCCGGCTGGCGGAGTCCATGCGTGTGGAGACACAGGAAGCGCAGCAGCTTTTGCAAACCCTCCAGCAGCGCTATGATGAAACCGAGAGCGGCCTGACACTTCTTCACTTTGACGGGGACCGCTGGCAGATGGCAACGCGCCCTTACTATGGTGAGGTCGTTAAACGGATTCTTGATACCCGCCGCAATGCACCGCTTTCCCCGGCGGCGCTGGAAGTGCTGGCTGTTATTGCTTACAATCAGCCCGTCAGCCGCAGCTTTATCGAACAGGTGCGTGGGGTGGATTCCTCCTCCACGGTGTCCAAACTGCTCGAGCGCGGTCTTATCGAGGAAGCCGGGCGCCTTGATCTGCCGGGTAAGCCAGTGGCATTCCGCGTGACGGATACTTTCCTGCGCGTGTTCGGCTTGAGTAGTTTGGCCGATCTTCCGCCGCTCCATGACGGAGACACGATGGAAGAGGATGCCGGATCGGAGAACGAAGAATGAGCGCCTTCCTGGCGGTTTTACTGACCGCTGTCAAAGCCCTTGGGCTGATTCTCGCAGGAATCCTGGTGCTGGCTGCTCTGGCTTTGTTTCTTCCCGTGGGGGTGTCGGTCTGCTATGAGCGCGAAGCGATGGAACTTCGCCTGCGGATTGGCCCCGTAAAAATCCTGCTCTGGCCCCGGCCATCCGGAAGAAAAAAAGAAAAGAAGAAAACGTCCAAAGCAAAAGCTGAACAGGAGAAAAAAACGGCGCCTGCAAAAAAGAAGACCACGGCAGAATCCGCAGAAGGGGATAAAAGGACCGGACAGAGCACGGAAGAATCCAACACATCAGCCGCCTCCTGCCCGCGGCCGGTACAGAAAGCGGAGAATGCTGCAAAACAAACTGGCAAAATATCTTCTCAAGCAGAAAAAGACGAAAAAACACCCAGGCAGAAAACAGAAAAACAGGGAGTGACAGAGCGCATCCTCGCATCATTCAAAAAAGATCCGGGCGAGTTTCTTTCCCGTCTGCTCGATTTGCTGATAGAGACAGCCGGAAGCCTGCTCCGCGGTGTGAAAATTTGCCGCTTGCGGGTGTTCTGGACCGTGACCCGTGAGGAGGCATCTGCCACAGCCATCGCTTACGGCCGGGCCATAACGCTGCTCAATACAGCGCTCGCCAAGGCACGCGACCATATGAAAATCGAGTCGGAGGAATTGCGGCTTGAACCGGATTTTACAGGGGAATTGACCGCACAGCGCAGAATATCCTTTGAGGTCCTGACGCGGCCGATTACCGTGGTGATTATTGCTGTTCGCTTAATCTGGCGGCTTTTTCATGACCCGGTTCTTTTACCCAAAGAATAAATTTGTTATTAACCCATTTCAGGGAGGTAATTACAATGGCAGAACATCCGATTGAAGGCATGATGGGCGTTACTATGGAAAAGATCCGCCAGATGGTGGACTCCAACACCATCATCGGTGACCCCATCACGGTTGAGGGAACCATCATTATTCCTGTCTCCCGTGTGACGTTCGGTTTTGTCTCGGGCGGGTCCGATGTGGGGCAGAAATCCACGAAGGATATGTTCGGCGGCGGAACCGGTGCGGGTGTGTCCGTTTCGCCCATTGCGTTTCTTGTGGTCAGTAATGGCAACGTACGCACGATTCAGCTTATGGATCACATGAGCCCGCTTGATAATGCAATCAACGCTCTGCCTGATTTGGTGGACCGCCTGACCGCATTGCTCAAGAAAGAAAAGAAAGACGGCGCAAAGGATGAGTCTGCTGAAGCTCAGGCTGAAACCGCGCCCAAAACAGAACAGTAAGAGGGAAATTATGGCACAGCAACGTATTCAAAAAGTATTGTCCGATCAGGGTGTGTGTTCCCGCCGCGCGGCGGAACGGCTCATTGACGAGGGCCGCGTGAAAGTCAACGGTCATCCCGTGACCTTGGGCGACAAGATGGATCCTGACTTTGATAAGGTGAGCATTGACGGAAAAAATGTCCGTGTTGTGCGCAAACGTCAATATATTTATCTCATGCTCAACAAGCCCCGCGGCTACCTGACCACCGCGTCCGATGAACGGGGACGCAAAACCGTTATGGATTTGCTCACGGGGGTGGATCGCCGAGTCTATCCCGTGGGACGTCTTGATAAGGACAGCGAAGGACTTTTGCTGCTTACGGATGACGGAGCTTTTGCCAATTTGCTGACCCATCCTTCTGGCGGCGTCGGAAAGCTGTACCGCGTCACCGTGCGCCCCCGCGCGACCGAAGAGCAGATTGTTAAAATGTCCAGCGGCGTTGTACTGGATGACGGCGTCAAGACCCGCCCGGCGGTCATTCATGTTGTGACGGATGAGCCGGGCCGTACCGTGATGGAAATCACACTGCATGAGGGCCGCAACCGCCAGATTCGCCGGATGTGTGAGGCAGTGGGCCTTGAGGTGATTCGCCTTAAGCGCAGCGCTGAGGGCCCTGTCAAACTCGGTATGCTTCAGCCCGGTGAATACCGGGAACTCAAGCGCTCGGAGGTAACTGCACTTCGCAATGCGGCACTCAAGTCCGGATCTGCTTCCAAAACAGCACCCGCGCCGGCATCCCGCCCCGGACCAATCCGCCGCAAATAAATGCAAAAAAATTGCTGTGGTATAAAATATCTGGGTGTTTGCCCCATAATATCAAAAAAATGAGGGAAAACACCCAATTTTTGTAAAAAATCCACTTGTCTAATTTTCTACAAAGTAGTATAATTGACGTATATGGCATATTTTAACCATCTTGCTTATTGAACCAACAGGAGGTCAGTATATGGCAGCAAAAAAGCCCGGCAAGGAAGTTCTCCTTGCAGAATTCTATGATGAGGGGAACTACTCCTCTCTCTTCACCGATGGTGCCGTCAGCGCTGCATTCGGCTGTGCAAATGGTCAGAGTGCATACGTTGTCTACCAGAATGGTGAGCCCGTCGGTGTGGAGGACATCAACAAAACCATCCGCGTTTTGGAGATGGCCGCTGAGACCGGCAACCCGGTTGTTACTTTCTACAATTCCAACGGCGCAAAACTTGAGGGCGGTCTTGAACTGCTCAACGCCAACTCCCGCCTGACCGCGGAGATTGCCCGCATTTCCGGTGTCGTGCCCCAGATTGCCGTTGTGACCGGCACCTGCGCTGGCACCAGCGCGGTGCAGGCCGCCGCGGCGGATGTCTGCATTATGGCTGAGGATGCAGAACTTTTCCTGACTGCTCCCTTCAATGCAGAGGATAAAGTTGCGTCTGCCGGTTCTGCTTCTTTTGCGGCAAAGGCTGGCGTGGCTGCAATCGTTGAGGCCGATGCCGTCAAAGCCGCCGCTGCGGCTGCCAAGGTCGTGGGTCTGCTGCCCGCGAACAATCTGGCCGGCCCCGCAGTGTTCGATTTTGATGCCCCTGCCGCTGCGCTGGATTTGGCCAAGTACGATGCCAAGTCTGCCGCTGCCGCGGTTGCCGATGCGGACAGCCTGACTGAGCTTTATGCCGGATATGGTGCCAACGTTTATACCGCGCTGGGCACTGTCGGCGGCATGGCAGTGGGCATCCTTGCCACTGCAAACGGCAACCTGTGCCACAAGTGCACCGCTAAGGCGGCCCGCTTTGTCCGCCTGTGCGATGCTTACAGCATTCCTGTTGTCTCCATCGTCAACACGAACGGCTTCGTAAAGAGTGAGGGCGATGATGAGGCCGGCGGCATTCGTCAGGCCGCCCGTATGGCTGGTGTCTACGCTGAAGCGACCACCGCTAAGATTGCTGTTCTGGCTGGTGAGGCTATCGGCCCGGTTTACACTGTGTTTGCCGCCTCCGCCGACTGGCGCATCGCCGTGAACGGCTGCACGATTGCACCTCTCGCACCCGAGACTGCTGCGACCGTTCTGTATAAGGACGAAATCTTCGCCTCTGACAACATCGAGCAGGCTACCCGTCAGAAGGCAGCCGCCTACAAAGCTGAGGTCTGCAGCGCCGCCGCTGCCGTAGCTCATGGTGCTGCCGATGCCGTGGCCGCTCCTGCCGAGGTCCGTGCTGACGTTGTTCAGGCACTGGATATGCTCGCAACCAAGCGCGCCGTCCGCCTTGCCAAGAAGCATGGCAACATCACTCTGTAATAACCACTTGATTTACGACTTTGAAGGAGGATCTCCCGATGAAAAATCTGATCGTTACCGTGAACGGTGTTGCCTACAATGTCACCGTTGAAGAAAATGCCAATGGCGCTGCCGCTCCCGTGGCAGCTGCTCCCGCACCGGCTGCCGCTCCTGCGCCTGCAGCTGCTCCGGCTCCTGCCGCTGCACCTGCTGCCGCCGGTGCCGTCACCGTTTCCGCTCCCATGCCCGGCAACATTCTGGATGTCAAGGTTAAGCCCGGCGACACTGTCAAGGCAGGCGACACCCTGATGATTCTGGAAGCCATGAAGATGGAAAACGAAATCAGCGCTCCGCAGGACGGCACCATCGCCGGCGTGAGCGTCCGCAAGGGTGACACCGTCAACTCCGGCGAAACCCTCTGCACCATGAACTGATTGCCCAACGTTTGAATGTGAAAAATGAGGTGAACGAGATTGGCTAAGAAACCTATTAAGATTACCGAAGTCGTTCTGCGTGATGCGCATCAGTCTCTGCTTGCGACCCGTATGACGATGGATGAGATGCGTCCCATCCTGCCCGAGATGGACAAGATTCCGTACTTTTCTGTGGAGTGCTGGGGCGGCGCTACGTTTGACTCCTGCATCCGCTTCCTCGATGAGGATCCGTGGGAGCGTCTGCGCATCCTGCGCAAGGAACTGCCTCACCAGAAACTGCAGATGCTGTTCCGTGGCCAGAATATGCTGGGCTACCGTCCCTACGCAGATGACGCAGTTGAGTACTTTGTTCAGAAGAGCGTTGCCAACGGCATTGACGTGATTCGTATTTTCGATGCGCTCAACGATCCCCGCAACCTGCAGACTGCCATCAAGGCAGCAAACAAGGAAGGCGCTCATGTGCAGGCCTGCATCAGCTACACGCTGAGCCCGGTCCATAACAATGAGTATTACACCCAGTACGCCAAGACTCTTGAAGAGATGGGTGCGGATTCCATCTGCATCAAGGATATGGCCGGCCTGCTCAAGCCTTATACCACTTATGAACTGGTGAAGAAGCTGAAGGAGACTGTCAGCATCCCCGTTGACATCCACAGCCATTACACCGCGGGTCTGGCCTCTATGTCCATCCTGAAGGGCATCGAAGCCGGCGCCGATATCGTTGATACCGCCATGAGCCCGCTGGCTCTGGGTACTTCCCATATGCCGACCGAGAGCCTTGTTGCCGCTCTGCAGGGTACTGACTACGATACAGGCCTCGACCTCAACCAGCTCAATGTGGTCCGCAACTACTTCGCCAAGCTGCGCGAAAAGTACATTGCCAACGGCCAGATTAGCCCCAAGAGCCTGGGCGTTGACGCCAACACGCTGCTCTATCAGGTTCCGGGCGGTATGTTCTCCAACATGCTCAATCAGCTCAAGGAAGCCGGCAAGGAAGACAAGCTGGATGAAGTTCTGGCTGAGATTCCCCGCGTCCGTGAGGATGCCGGTTACCCGCCGCTGGTCACTCCGACCTCTCAGATTGTCGGCACGCAGGCCGTGTTCAACGTTATTATGGGCGAGCGCTACAAGATGGTCACCAAGGAGTTCAAGGGCCTGATTCATGGTGATTACGGCAAGACTCCGGCTCCCATCAAGAAGGAGTTCAGCGACTTCATCCTGAAGGGCGAGGAACCCATTACCTGCCGCTTTGCCGATACGCTTGAGCCCGAGATGGATAAGCTCAAGGCCGAGGCTGCTAAGTACGCCATCCAGGAGGAAGACGTGCTGACCTACGCCATGTTCCCCCAGGTCGCTCCCAAGTTCTTTGAGAAGCGCAACGCCAAACTGCATGGTGTGGATGCCGCTCATGCGGATTACGAGAGCAAGTCTCATCCCGTCTGATTGCGGATTTGTAAAGTCCTGACATAGTATCAATAAAACGCCGGACAGGCAGGGCACTTAACCCGCCGGTCCGGCGTTTTCGTTCACTTAAAGCCCGAAGGCTTCATGATTTTTGTCAAACAGGAAAGCCAGCCCCTTGAACAGCAAGTCTCCGTCATAAATGATGGCACGTTTGCAGCAGGGCATGATGTAAGGCGCCAGTCCGCCGGTAGCAACTACGGTGAGCGGCTGACCCAGCTCTTCCTCTACGCGGGCGGCAAGACCGTCCAGCATGGCGGCTGTCCCAAACATAGCACCATTGTTCAGACACTCCACGGTGTTCCTTCCAATAAGATGCTCCGGCGATTCCGGCGCAATAGGGGGCAGCTGGGCCGTGCCCTTGCTGATGGCCCGCAGGCTGGTCTGAACACCCGGAACGATGAAGCCGCCAAGGAACACCCGGTCGGCAGAGATGACGTTGTAGGTCGTTGCGGTTCCAAGATCTACTGTCATGCAGGGCAGTGGGTAATGAACGGCGGCTCCCACTGCATCGGCGATGCGATCCTGCCCCATTCCAACCGAAGCGTAGGTGAGGCCGGCTTCCAGTTCCGTGCTGACAAGGACGGCATCGCGCCCGGTCAGTCGCTTGCAGGCGGAAGCCAGAACTTTGGTGAGGGACGGAACAACGCTGCACACGATGACGCCCTCGCAATTTTGCGGGGTCACGCTGTGCTGCTCCAGAAGAAATTTCAATTCCGCTGTGTACTCGTCTCCCGTGCACCGGGGACGGGTTACAAGGCGGGTGGTGAAAAGAACATTTTCGCCTTCAAGACCGCCGATGCAGATGTTTGAATTTCCAATATCAACTGCGAGAACCATGCAAAGAACCTTCCATTCACAAAAGTATCCCCATTATAACAGCTTCAAACGGATTTGCCAACATGAAAGAGTAATTTTTACCCAAAAGGTGCAGTGTGTATCCGCTGGCAATCTCATCGCAGTGCAAAGCTGACTGCTTTACTTTTTTGTCAAAGAGGGGTATACTGAAGCAAATAACCAAAAGGATGTGCCTATATGAATCTTCAAGGCAAAACCATCGTCCTCGGCATTACCGGGGGCATCGCAGCCTATAAAATGCCGAATGTGGCGCACGCGCTTGCAAAAGCCGGGGCGGATGTCCATGTTTTGATGACCCGCAACGCGACAGAGTTCATTACGCCTCTCGTCTTTGAAACACTGACCAATAACCGCTGTATTGTGGACACGTTTGACCGCAATTTCCAGTATGATGTGGCTCATGTCTCGCTTGCCAATGCGGCTGATTTGATTCTGGTAGCGCCGGCTACGGCGGATATCATCGCAAAAATGGCGCATGGCATTGCGGACGATATGCTCACCACTGTGACGCTTGCAGCTACCTGTCCAAAACTTGTGGCGCCGGCCATGAATACCCATATGCTCGAAAACCCCATCACGCAGGATAATATCCGCACGCTGGAGCATTACGGCTTCACCGTCATTCCTTCCGGCTCCGGCGTCCTTGCCTGCGGGGATGTGGGCTCGGGCCGTCTGCCGGAGGAAGAGGTTCTGGTGGACTACTGCCTGCGGGAAATTGCACACGAAAAAGATATGGCCGGGATGAAAGTGGTTGTTTCTGCTGGTGCAACGCAGGAACCTATGGATCCCGTGCGCTACATTACAAACCATTCTACCGGAAAAATGGGCTATGCGGTTGCACGCGCCTGTATGCTGCGCGGCGCGGATGTGACGCTGCTCACAGCTTCCACTTCGCTGCGTCCGGTACCTTTTGTGAAAACAGTGCCCTTTACCACGGCGGCAGACCTCTCTGCGGCGGTTAAGGCAAATATTCCAGATGCTGATGCTCTTATTATGGCCGCCGCTGTTGCGGACTATCGTCCGGCGTCCGTGGCACAGGATAAAATCAAAAAATCCGATGGCGATTTGACGATTCCTCTTGAACGCACGGAGGACATCCTGGCTTGGGTCGGGGCACACAAGCCGGAAAAACTGTTTGTCTGCGGCTTTTCCATGGAGACGAAAGACCTCATTGAAAATTCTACGGCCAAACTCAACAAGAAGAACATGGACATGATTGTGGCCAACAACCTCAAGGTGCCCGGCGCGGGATTTGGCGTGGACACCAATGTGGTCACCGTCATCACCCGCAATGGCGCACGGGAGCTTCCTCTGCAAAGCAAGGACGATGTTGCCATGTGCATTGCGGACGAAATCCTCAAAGCAAAAAGAAAACAGTAATCTGAACTCCGCGGCGGCTCTGTGAAAATTGGAGCCGTTGTTTTTTTTGTAAAAAAGAAGGGCGCTTGCCGCAAAAAAGGCGGAAAATGCAGGAATTGGATGAGAAATTTCCACAAGTATTCAAACCTTTGCCCCACAATTTTCACATTTGAGGCCTATAATTTCAAAAGATTCCGGAACAGGAAAAATATTTCGCCCGGAAATCCAGTAAAGGGGAGTGTATCCATTGATCGAAGTCAACCATCTGACCAAACAGTACGGCAAGATCAAAGCGGTCGATGACATTAGCTTCACCGTGGAAGACGGCTGTATTTACGGCCTTCTTGGGCCCAACGGTGCAGGCAAGTCCACCACGATGAATATGCTGACGGGGTATCTGGCCCCCACCAGCGGGACGGTGCGCATCAACGGTCATGACATTCAGGAGGAGCCAAAGGAAGCAAAGGCCTGCATCGGCTATCTGCCTGAAATTCCGCCGCTTTATACCGATATGACGGTTCAGGAATATCTGCTTTTCGTTGCTGAACTTAAAGGTGTCAAAAAGAAAGCAGACCGTTTAACCGATGTGGAACAGGCTGTTGCCTGCACCGGCCTTGAACCGATGCGCAAGCGTCTGATCCGCAACCTTTCCAAGGGCTACCGCCAGCGTGTTGGCATTGCTGCTGCCCTTTTGGGTAATCCCAAAGTCATTATTTTGGATGAGCCGACGGTGGGCCTTGATCCCGCACAGATGATTGAAATGCGCACTCTCATCCATGATTTGGGCAGGACCCACACCGTTATTCTGTCCAGTCATATTCTCAGCGAGGTGCAGACAATCTGCGACCGCGTGCTCATTATTGCCCACGGCAAGGTGGCGGCACAGGGAACGCCGGAGGAGCTTGCAGCCCATCTCGCTGCCCGCGGGGTGATTTCCGCCACGGCGCAGGGCACCAAAGAGGCGGTCCTGGCCGCAGCATCCTCTGTGGAAGGACTTAACGATATTCACGTTACAGCAGAAAAGGCCGATGAGGTCAGCTTTACGGCATCCAGCACTTCCGGCGAAGACCTGCGTGCGGCGCTGTCCCGCGCACTGGCCGAGGCGGGCTGCCCGGTTCTGTCGCTTTCCAGCGACACCATGAGCCTTGAAGATGTGTTCCTCCAGATTACCGAGTCGGATCCGGCCGCGCAGCAAGAACCCACCGAACAGGAAGAAAGCGCAGTGCCGGAACAGCTTCCCGAACAGGACGACACTTCGCCGGTGACCGGTGACGAAGACAAAAAGGAGGGTGAATAAAGATGACTGCCATTTTTAAGCGGGAGGCACGGAGCTATTTCACCAGCCTGATCGGCTATGTCGTGATTGGCGTGATGATTGCGCTGCTCGGCCTTTATTATTCTGCGGATTGCCTGATTTACGCCACATCGGATTTCTCCACGGTCATGTATTCTACCGTAATTGTATTGCTGTTCCTGCTGCCCGCGCTGACCATGCGCAGCTTTGCGGATGAACGCCGCAATAAGACGGACCAGCTTCTTCTTACCAGTCCGGTCAGCATCTCGGCTATCGTGATGGGTAAATATTTCGCACAGCTTGCCGTGTTTGTTGTGCCTATGGCGGTGGCCTGCGTGATGCCGCTGATTCTTACGGCGTTTGGCACGGTCTCTCTCACAAGCGCTTATGCAACGATTCTTGCCTATTTCCTGCTGGGCGCGGCCTGTATTTCCATCGGAACCTTTATCTCGGTCCTGACGGAAAACCAGATTATCGCTTACATTGCAACGGTGGGGGTTCTGCTTGTCTGCTACCTGATGAATGGAATTAAGAGCCTGTTCACCTCGGGCAATACACTGGCCTTTATTGTGTTCTGCGTTGTGCTGGCTGTCGCGGCGGTCCTGACCGGTCTTGCCTGCAAAAACGTCACCGTGGGCAGTGCTGTTTTCTGCGGCGGCGCAGTGGTGCTGATCCTTCTGTTTAAGCTTCGCCCCACTTGGCTGCTCAATGGCTTTAACAGCGTTCTGGATGCGCTGGCTCTGTTTGATCCGTTTGTCGATTTTGTCGGCGGCGTGTTCAGCATCTCCGGAATTGTTTATTATCTGTCTGTCATCGTGCTGTTCCTCTTCCTGACCTGCCAGGCATTGGAACGCCGCCGCTGGCACTAATGGGGGAGGGAGAATACAATGATATTCAACAAAAAGCATACCGATGCCCCCGCTCCTACGCAGGAGCAGAAAGCCAGTCAGGCCCGCAGCCTGCGCAGCGGCGCGTACGCGAGTGTACTCGTGGTGATTGTGCTGGTGCTTGTCATTTTGGTGAACCTTGTGGTGGGAGCTATTCCCAGCAAATATACCCAGTTTGACATTTCGACAGGCGGAATGTTTACCTTAAGCGATACGACCAAAACCATGCTCCACGACCTCGACAAGGATGTGACTGCCTACTATCTGGCAGAAACCGGCAGCGAGGATTCCAACATTACCCGCATCCTTGACCGCTACGCAGGGGAGAGCAGCCACTTTGACTGGCAGCAGCGCGACCCCGCCGTGTATCCGACTTTTGCACAGCAGTACGATGCACAGGATGCGGCGGCTTCCAGCGTCGTCCTTGTCTGCGATGACAACTATACGCTCGTGGATTACTATGATATGTACGAGGCGGATTACTCAAGCTACTACACGACCGGCAGCTATACCATGAATTTCGCGGCCGAGAACGCGCTGACTTCCGGCATTGCCAAGGTCACGCGGGAGAATGCGTATCTGCTCTATCAGCTGGCCGGCCACGGCGAGACTTCCATTGAAAGCGATTTTACCGAGGCTCTTGCCAATGCGGGCGTCACGGTACAGGATCTCAACTTCCTTACCAACGGTTCTGTACCTGAGGATGCGGATGTTGTGCTGATCAATGCACCGCAGACTGATTTCTCGGCACTGGATGCCGATGCACTGCGCGGATACCTCAGCACCGGCGGCTGTGTGCTTATCACAACGGACTTGACGGTAGACACCCCCAATCTGGATGCGGTCCTGGCAGAATATGGCATGAGCCGTGAACCGGGCCTGATCGTTGAAAACGATGCCTCCTACTATGCGTACCGCTACCCCCAGACGTATCTGATCCCGGAACTGAAAACCAACACCATCACCTCCGGGATGACAAAGGGAATGTATGTCTTTGCACCGGTGGCGCAGGGCATTGTGACGGCGGAAAATCCGGAAAACCTTGACTTTACAACGCTGCTTTCGACCAGTTCGAGCGCTTATTCGATGAAGGACTACGCTGAGGCGGAAACGGTTCAGAAGGGGACTGACGATCCGGATGGCCCCTTTGATCTGGCGGTTGCGGCAGAAAACACCGAGACCGGCGGCAAACTCGTTTGGATTAACTGCCCCAATGTGCTGCTCAGCCAGATGAACACGGCGGTATCGGGCGGCAATGCACAGCTGTTCGGGAGCATCGTCAACTGGATGACCGGCGAAGAGAACGCGGTTGTCATTGACAGCAAGAGCATGAGCGCCGAGACCTTGACGGTTCCGCCCACTGCAACGATGTCGCTGAGCCTGCTGTTCACCATTGTGCTGCCGCTGGCGGTCATTATTCTGGGCATTGTGATTGTCATTCTGCGCCGCCGTCATTGAGGGAAGGAACTGCCATGAACAAAAAGAAACTTATTCCTCTGGCGGCACTGGGCGCGGCGATTGCGGCTTTGGCGGTTGTGCTGATTCTGCTGAACCGTACACAGTCGGAAGAGGAAGAAACCGGTATTCCGCTCTGTACGCTGGACAGTGCATCCGTTACCGCAATACGCTATACGGATGCTGCCGGTGACGAACCGGCCGAAGTGGCACTGAGCAAAACCGATGCAGGCTGGGTTCTTGATTCTGATCCCGAACTGCCCGTTGACCAGACCAAAGCGGAGACGATTGCATCCAATCTGACCGGTTTGACCGCCCTGCGCGAACTGGGCGAGAATGCCGATGTAGATGCCATGGGGTTTGAAACGCCCTCCTATACGTTTGAATTGACGGCAGGGGACGAGACCTGGAACCTTACCGTGGGCGACAAAAATCCCATGACGGATACCTGGTATGTCCGAACCGCTGGGGATGGCCCGGTTTTCACGGTGGAACTGGCAGACATTTCGGGAATCAGCAAAACGCCGCGCCAACTTTATTCGGCGCAGAGCATCACCGATTTGGCGGTGGATGACGTGACCGTCATGACGGTCAGCACGGGCAGCGGGGAACTTTCCTTTGAGCAAAAGGACGGGACCTGGACGCTGGCCGATGATCCTGACTATACGCTTGACCAAAGCACCGTCAAAAAAATGGCCAATACCATCTGTAATCTGACAACGCAGTGGACGGTGACGAGCCCCGGCGCCGATGAACTCTATGGACTGGACGCGCCGAATGCCGTTGTGACGCTGGTTGGTACTGCCGGCAGCGTGCAGTGCAGCTTTGGCGGCCTGACTGACGCGGATGATACCGTTTGCTATCTGCGTTCTTCCGGCGCCCCGAATGTGGTCTACGAGGTGAGTGCCGAAAACCTCTCCGCCTTTGCCTATGACAAGACGTCCCTTGCGGGCGCAACGCCGGAAACTGCCGCATCGGAGGATGTTGTTGCAGAATACCCCGTGGGCGGGGCTGATGACTTCGCGGACGCCCAATAACGTATAATTTTACAATTGCAGAGCCGCTGCAGGGAGGACTTCTTCCTGCGGCGGCTCTTTTCATGTTTGCGGGGAGGTGATATAATAAAAATGCTTCCACTAAAGAAATGAGGGGGAAACATTGAAACAATCAAATTGGATAGCCCGCACGGCACTCTGCCTGGCTGCTGCCGGCCTTTGCGCCTGCGGGCAGACAGGCGAGCCGGTATCCGCGGCGGCTTCGTCCTTCTGCACAGTTCAGGAGGAACCAATGAATATAGAACAGCTGCTTACGGATATGACGGATGAGCAAAAAGTGGGACAGCTTTTTCTTGTCCGCCCCGATGCGCTTGATTTGTCACGCACGCAGCAGCAGATTGATGATGCAAACGCACCCGGGGTGACGGAACTGACGGATGCTATGCGGGAAACACTCGCCCGCTATCCGGTGGGCGGCACAGTCTTTTTTGGGAAAAACATAGAAAGCCCTGACCAGCTCCGAACAATGACGGCGGAATTGGGAAGCACCGGGGCAATTCCACTCTTTATTGCCGTGGATGAGGAGGGCGGACGGGTCGCACGACTGGCCAATACACCTGGGTTTGATTTGCCCCGCTATGAAAGTGCAGCCGCCGTTGGGGCGGAAAACGACCTTGCGGCAGCCCAAGAAATGGGGCTTGCCATCGGAACTTACCTTCGCGATTACGGGTTTAACCTTGATTTCGCTCCTGTGGCGGACCTTAACACCAACCCTGCGAACCCGGTCATTGGACAGCGCGCTTTCGGCAGCGACCCGGACACCGTGGCCGCTCTGGTGGGCGCTGTATGCGATGGCTTTGAGGAGGCCGGAATTGCCTGTACACTCAAGCATTTTCCCGGTCACGGTGATACGGCGGAGGATACGCACACAGGCTCGGCAGTCATCCGCAAAACAATGGAAGAACTGAGGTCCTGTGAGCTTGTGCCCTTTGCACGCAATCTGGAAGAGGCACCGCTTATTATGGCGGCACATATCGCCGTTCCGGAAGTGACGGGAAACGACACCCCCGCATCCCTTTCTGAACCGATTCTGACAGGTTTGCTGAGGCAGGAACTGGGGTTTTCGGGCGTGATTGTAACGGATTCTCTTTCCATGCAGGCAATCACTGATCACTATACACCGGGCGAGGCGGCTGTACAGGCAATCCTTGCCGGTGCGGATATTCTTCTTATGCCGGCAAATCTTCCCGAAGCGTTTGATGCCGTGAACGAGGCGGTACAGGACGGTACAATTTCACGCGAACGCCTCGATGAAAGTGTGCACCGTATTCTTGTGTGCAAGGAAAAGTATGATATACTCACATTTGATGAGAGATAAACAAGGAGAACGCTATGCCCCAATATGCTGTTGACGGTTTTTTCTTTACCCAGCGCCTTTCGGGAATCCAGCGCTATGCGATGGAGATTCTTGCGGAGCTGGATAACCTTCTCGCTCCCGGCGAGCTGGAACTGGTGGTCCCGCCGGATACATCCACACCGAACTATCGAAACATTACGGTTGTGCCTTATGCCGGAAAAGGTCCGGCGAACAAAGGAATGCTGTGGGAACAGTTTGCTTTCCCGCAATATCTCAAAAAGAGCGGGCGGAACTGGCTTTGTATGTGCAATGTGATTCCTCTGCACGCGCCGGGGCGTGACGGTATTGCTGTACTTCATGATGTGTGCTATAAGGCACGGCCGGATTTTTATACTGACCTGCGCGGCCGGCTGAGCGCCGTTTGGCATTGTGCGCAGTACCGCGCTATCGCGAAGAAAGCACAAAAAATCGTGACCGTCTCGGAGTTTTCCAAAAGTGAAATCATCAAATACTACGGAGTGAACCCGGAACGCATCACCGTGATTTACAACGCCTGGCAGCATATGGAACGTGTGCAAGCCGACCCGATGGTATTTGGCGAAACACCTAAGTGGCCGCAGCTCAAAAAAGGCGAATACTATTTCTCCATGTCCAATCTTTTGAAAAATAAAAACTTCCCGTGGGTGCTTCGAGCGGCGCAAAATAAGCCGGATGCCGTATTTGCCATTGCGGGCGGCGGCAGCCTGAGCGGGGAAGCCGCGGCGCTGGGACTTGATCACCTTGATAATGTTATTTATCTCGGCTATGTGACGGACGGGGAAGCAAAAGCACTGATGGAAAACTGCCGGGCTTTTCTTTTTCCGACGCTCTATGAGGGCTTTGGCATCCCTCCGCTGGAGGCGATTGCCTGCGGTGCACCCCGTGTGATGGTGAGTGATACACCCTGTATGCGCGAAATCTATGGCGCCCATGCCGATTACATTGACCTTTCCTCAAACAGCGGTGATGTGGACTGCTATACCCCCGGTCAGGATGCGGCGGCGGTGCTGCGGAACTACTCATGGGCGCAGAGCGCGCAGAAGCTTTTGGCGCTGATTCGGGAGGAAGACCGATGATCGTCACAATTCAGGATGACTTTGATCTTGAAAAAATCGCGGACAGCGGGCAGGCGTTCCGCATCGTTCGGGTGGGAAACTGCTGGCGCTTTGTGGCGGGAGCGCGCGTGCTGCACATCCGCCAGTTGTCCGCTCATCAATGCGAGGCGGATGCGGAGAGCTCAGAATGGGAAAAATTCTGGAAAGACTATTTTGACCTTGGCCGCAGCTATGCTGCCGTCCGTGCCGCAGTCCCTCAGCAAGACCGCTATCTTCGCCATGCGGCGGATGTGGGGCAAGGAATTCGCATCCTGCGCCAGGACCCATGGGAAATGCTCATCACCTTTATCATCAGCCAGCGCAAAAGCATTCCGGCTATCCGCTCCTGTGTGGAAGCGCTTTGCCGCTCTTTTGGCAAACTTCTTTTGGAAGAACAGGGGGAGCCACTTTACGCTTTTCCCACACCGGAATCTCTGCTTGCAGCCGCGCCGGAACAGCTTGCAGACTGTGCACTCGGCTACCGGCTCCCTTATGTTCGTGCGGCGGCTGAGGCGGTGGCAACGGGCAAACTTGATTTGAAAGGATTGGCGGCACTGCCGGACCGTGAACTTCTTGATAAACTGATGGAGCAGTACGGCGTTGGCATCAAGGTGGCAAACTGTGTGGCGCTGTTTGCCTATGGCCGTACTGAGTGCGCACCGGTCGATGTCTGGATTCAGCGGGTCATTGATGAACACTATGGCGGCGTTAATCCGTTTCCTAAATATGGCGATGCCGGAATCTTGCAGCAGTATATGTTTTATCAGGCACGAACTGAGAAAACCCGTAGCGGTCGGGAATAAAAACGGTCCAATAAAAACGAATTTCCATACAATTATAAAAGAGGGCTTTTGTCGTATGACAAAAGCCCTCTTTGCAGGTGAGATTAAATTTCCCGGTTTTGATAGAAGCGGATGGACAGCATCCAGGATAATGCGTAAATCACTGCCGATGCGACAGCCACAATGACAAAAATAGAAATTTGAGACGCAGAAACCGCTGAGGCGGAACCGATGGAATCAACAGATGCAATCCCGCCGATTACCCCGCAGGATACAATTATCACGACATAATAGGCAATTCGCCCCTTGTTTACGCCAAATTTATAAATGAACGGGAGCAGGAACGCCGCAGGCAGCAAAGCAAGAGAGACAAATATCATGAGGTAAGAAAGCAACTTTTCTGTATTATAGGTGTTTGCAACAATCATGCCGACATACTGCGAAATACCGCTCAGCACAACCGTGCCCAGCCCTAAACAAAGGCTGACAATATACTTTGAAGATACAATCTGCGCTTTTGTATAGGGAAGTGTGGCTGCGTACTGGTCCCACTTTTCTTTTTCCTCATAGGCAATCAGATTCATGGCAATGACGCTGATGAAGATGAGCGGGTAGAAGGTGAAAAAGAAGTTCCCTTGCATGGCACCGCCAAGAATGGCAAATACCAATACAATAAAAAGCGTGTAGAGGCAGTAACTCTTGATGGCGTACCAATCTTTCAGCAGCAAACCTTTCATTTTGCATCGGCCTCCTTGACCATAAAGATAAACAGTTGTTCGATGTCCACCGGGCTTTTTTCAATATCAAACGGCAGACCTTCTCGCTTCACAAGGGCCTCGGTGCTGTAAGCGGTTTTCTTTGTGCCGACAATGACGGAAGGATCCAGCATAGCCAGCTGTTCTTCCGTGCAGTGAATGAGGGCGTATTTGTCTTTGAGCGCATCTTTTTCTTCGCACAAAATCAGCTTGCCTTTGTGCAGGAAGGCAATGTAATCACAAATCTTTTCAAGGTCGCTGACAATGTGGGAGGAAATCAGGATGGAATGCGTCTCGTCCCGGGTAAACTCACAGAAAATATCGAGGATTTCATCGCGGACAACCGGGTCAAGCCCCGATGTGGCTTCATCAAGAATCAGCAGTTTGGCATGGTGGCTGAGAGCAACGGCAATGCCGAGCTTCATTTTCATGCCGCGGGAAAAATCTTTGAACTTTTTATTTTCAGACAGATTGAAGGCTTTCAAGTACCCGTCATACGCCGCCTGGTCCCAATTTGAAAAAGTGAGGCGCATGATTTTTCCTACCTGCACGGGCGTCAGACATTCGGAAATCCCTACATCGTCAAGAACAACACCGATGTCCTCCTTCGTCAGACGCAGGTTCTCCCGGTTGTCTTTGCCGAGCAAGGTGATGGTGCCGCTGTCCCGCTTGAGCATACCAAGAATCAGTTTGATTGTGGTGCTCTTTCCGGCGCCGTTTTCGCCAACCAGGCCCATGATTGTGCCTTGCGGTAATGTCAGGTCAAGGTGGTCAAGGGTGAAATCACCGTAGGACTTGGTAAGACCTCTGATTTCAATTGCGTTCATGTTCATTCCTCCGCTGCGCAGTTTATCATTTCGATAATATCGGATTTTGACAGATTGCAGGTGGCCGCAAGATGCATAATCTGCGTGATGTGGTCCTCAATTTTTTTGAGATTTTCTTCCCGGAGCATTTCTACGTTTTTTGCAGCAACAAAGCATCCTTTCGCGGCGACTGTATAGATAAAGCCGTCCTTTTCAAGTTCATCATACGCCCGTTTGGTTGTGATGACGCTGATTCGCAAATCTTTGGCAAGATTCCGAATGGACGGCAGAAGCTCATCTTCTTTCAGCTCGCCGCTTATGATTTGCGCTTTGATCTGTGTGTAGATCTGTTCATAAATCGGGCAGCCGCTTTTATTGTCAATGAAAAGATTCATGCATCCTCCTCCTTGCTATCTGTATATGAACAGTATATACAGCAATAACAGATAAGTCAATAGCATTTGAACGATTTTTTAAAATTACGAGCAGGAAAACACAGAACAAAATAAGAACGGACAAAGACACTGAGGAATGTGCCTTTGTCCGTTCCTGACGTAAGGGATGATGTTCTTGTGCGTCCGAAACCGGAAAAGCGGCGGACACAATTTATGCAAAAGTATTTTCAGTCAAATTCGATTTTCAAGTTAGGGTCAATATGAGGAATGTTTACCTCCGGTTCTTCCTCCGGTTCAGCTTCGGCCTCAGGCTCGGCTGTGCGCATACTTGTTCTGAATCTCGGGGAGACAGGGCGATCCATGCGGCGGTACTGGAGTGCTTCCATCAATTCGGTGGTTCCGATATTTTCTACGCCGTTGAGGTCCGCAACGGTGCGGGCCACCCGCAGGATGCGGTCGTAGGCGCGGGCACTGTAGCCCATCTTCTCAAAAGCGTTTTGCAGCATGGTCTGTGCCTCGGGCGTCAGCTGGCAATACTGGCGCAAGATGCCGGTGGGCAGGTGCGCATTGCAGTGAAAGCCCATTCCCGCATAGCGGTCTTGCTGGATCCGGCGAACATACTCCACGCGGGCACGGATACTGCTGCTGGGTTCTCCGCACGCCTCGGCGGCCAGTTCCTTGTATTCTACGGGACGCGCCTCAACGTGGATGTCAATGCGGTCGAGCAGCGGACCGGAAATTCTCTGCCGATAACGCTCAATGGCAGTGGGAGTACAGGTGCATTCGCGCACGCCGGAACCGTAATATCCGCATTTGCAGGGATTCATCGCGGCAACCAGCATGAAACGGCAGGGATAGGTGGCGGAGCCATTGACGCGGCTGACCAGTACGTGACCGTCCTCCAGCGGCTGACGAAGAACCTCGAGTGCATCCCGGCTGAACTCCGGCAGCTCATCCAAAAAGAGTACGCCATTGTGCGCAAGGCTTACTTCACCGGGGCGCGGCATGGAACCGCCGCCCGCCAGTGCGGTAGCGCTCACGCTGTGGTGCGGACTGCGGAATGGTCTTTCCCAAATCAGCCCGGTTCCGGAACGCACAAGACCTGCAACGGAGTAAACGGCGGTGGTTTCCAGTGCTTCCTCATAGGTCAAAGGAGGAAGAATGCCGGGCAAACGCTTGGCAAGCATACTTTTTCCGGTGCCGGGAGGGCCAATCATCAGCAAGTTGTGCCCGCCTGCGGCGGCAACTTCCATGGCGCGGCGTGCCTCAGCCTGGCCGCGCACATCACTGAAATCCGGCCCCAGCCACTGCCCGGCGGCATCGTAGCCGGTGCGCTGAGCGGGACTGAGAACTTGCTCCCCGAGCAGGTGATTGACAACATCCAGCGCACTGCGGGCAGGGTAGACTGTCAGACCTTCAGCTACAGCAGCCTCAGCGGCATTCTCTGCGGGAACAAACAATTCGGTGATTCCGGACTTGACGGCGGCCAGTGCCATGGGCAGTGCGCCGTCAATCGAGCGCAGACTGCCGTCGAGACCCAATTCACCAAGGAACGCCTGGTGCGGGCCGGGGCAGGGAATCTGTTTTTCGGCAGCCAAAATGCCGATAAAGACCGGAAGATCATACAGTGAACCGGTTTTGCGTACGTCCGCAGGGGCAAAGTTTACCGTGATATGACTCGCCGGCCAGGGACAACGCAGGTTCTTTACCGCGCTGCGCACCCGCTCGCTGCTCTCTTTCACGGCGTTGTCCGGCAAACCAACCATGACAAACTTGGGCAGGCCGCTCGACAGGTGTACCTCCACCGTCACAGGATACCCTTCGAGTCCCAAAACGCCAAGACTTACAATATGTGCATACATGGGGTGAATCCTTCCCTTAACAGAGATAATCTTATTTTCAGTATAACTTTTTTTGCACTGTACGGCAAGAGCATTTTGAAGTATATACAAAATCTTTCTTGACAAATATCAAAAATCCGTGCAAAAACCCGGTTTTGAGGGGGATTTTCGATTGACAAGAGACGTTCAAATTGGTATATTTATGGTAACCAAGTAAATTTATCCAAAATTTATCTTTGGAAAGAAAGCGATGGTGTCTAAAATGTATAAAGAAATGTTTGACCGCTGGCTGGCCGCCGATTTGGATGATCCTGACCTTAAGCCGGAACTGGAATCCGTCAAGGATGACGATGCCGCCATTCAGGACCGCTTTGCTGTGGCGCTCAAATTCGGCACCGCCGGTCTGCGCGGCGTGATCGGCGCCGGCACCAACCGCATGAATATCTATGTGGTTCGTCAGGCAACGCAGGGCCTTGCCAACTGGGTCAAGACGCAGGGCGGCAGCCAGACGGTTGCCATCAGCTATGACAGCCGCATCAAATCCGATGTGTTTGCCCGCGCAGCTGCGGAAGTTCTTGCCGCCAACGGGATTCACGTTCGCATTTACAAGGCACTTATGCCGGTTCCCGCTCTGAGCTTTGCCACCCGCTATTATCACTGCAATGCCGGCATTATGGTCACGGCATCCCACAATCCTGCCAAGTATAACGGCTATAAGGCCTATGGCCCCGATGGCTGCCAGATGACAGATGAGGCCGCCGATGTGGTCTACGCCGAGATTCAGAAAACCGATATTCTGACCGGTGCCGCCATCCTCCCGTTTGAGGAGGGCTTGGAAAAGGGAATCATCGAGTATGTCGGGGATGACTGCATCAATGCGCTGTATGAAGCCATTGAGGCGCGCTCTATCCGTCCTGGCATCTGCAAGACAGCTGGTCTCAAGCTGGTATACAGCCCGCTGAACGGCTCCGGTCTTGTTCCTGTCACCCACGTTCTCAAGGACATCGGCATCACGGATATCACGATTGTCCCCGAGCAGAAGGACCCCGATGGCAATTTCCCCACCTGCCCCTATCCCAACCCCGAAATTTTTGAGGCACTGCGCCTTGGCCTTGAACTTGCCGAAAAGTCCGGTGCGGATCTGATGCTCGCCACTGACCCCGATGCGGACCGCGTCGGTATTGCCGTCAAGTGCAAGGATGGCAGTTATGAACTGCTCAGCGGCAACGAAGTCGGTGTTCTGCTTCTTGATTATATCTGCGCAGGCCGCATTGAGCAGGGAACCATGCCCAAGAACCCGGTCATGTGCAAGTCTATCGTTTCCACGCCGCTGGCCGATGCCGTGGCAGAACATTATGGTGTTGAATGCCGCAACGTGCTGACCGGCTTCAAGTGGATTGGTGATCAGATTGCCAAACTCGAGGCTGCCGGCGAAGTGGACCGCTTTATCTTCGGATTTGAGGAAAGCTACGGCTATCTGGCAGGGCCTTATGTTCGTGATAAGGATGCCATCATCGGCTCTATGCTGATTTGCGAGATGGCTGCTTACTACCGCTCTAAGGGCAGCTCCATTAAGGAAGAACTGGAACGCATTTACAGTGAGTACGGCCGCTACCTGAATAAGGTGGACAGCTTTGAGTTCCCGGGCCTGTCCGGTATGGACAAGATGGCCGGAATTATGGAAGGTCTGCGCAAAGATCCGCCCAAGGAATTTGCCGGTGACAAGGTTGTCAAGGTTACGGACTATGAGAAGCCCGAGGAAACCGGTCTGCCCGCTGCCAACGTGCTGATTTACAAGCTGGAATCCGGTGCTACCGTTGTGGTGCGTCCCTCCGGCACCGAGCCTAAGATTAAAACTTACTTCACCACGCTCGGCAAGGATCTTGCCGAGGCACAGGCAAAGAAAGATGCGCTGGCTGAGGCGGTCAAGCCTATTCTGGCGTAAAAACAGTACTTGACAAAGGAATCTTGTTCTGCTACAATATTAAGGCAATCGTTCAGATGGCTGCTCCATTCGCACAGGATGGCGACTGCTGGTAGCCGAAATTCGAAGATTGTGATGAGCACATATATCAAGTATGGCTCCCTTTAGTCATGATCGAGAAAGAGGTGAAAATCAATGAAGCAG
>JAQXGE010000071.1 GCA_029006135.1 Oscillospiraceae bacterium
TTTCAAGGATATGGCCAACACCGTTGTGGAAGTTACCACTGCCGCCGAGTGATTTCGGTGTCCGCATTTCAACAATAAAGGAGCAATCACCCTATGTTCACCTCTGCGATCGTCCTGAGTGCGCTGGAGCTGGGATTCATCTACGCCCTTGTGGCGATGGCCCTGTTTTTGAGCTTCCGAGTTCTCAATATTGCCGATATGACCACGGACGGCACATTTGTTCTGGGCTGTGCCGTCTCCGCTACGGCGGCTGTGGCCGGGCACCCCGTTCTGGGGCTGTTTCTCGCCATGCTGGCCGGTTCCTGCGCAGGCTTTGTCACGGCATTTCTCCAGACCCGCATGGGGGTGCCCTCCATTCTGGCGGGCATTATCACCAACACGGGTTTGTACACGGTGAACCTCGCGGTGATGGGCTTCTCCTCCAATGTGCCCATGCTCAAGACCGAGACAATCTTTACGGCCGCCAAGGAACTTTTCGGGGAAAATCTTCCCTATAAGCTGATCGTTGCCGCCGCAATCACCGTTCTTGTCTGTGTGCTGCTGATTGCTTTTCTCGGCACGCGGCTCGGCCTTTCCATCCGTGCCACCGGCGATAACCCCGACATGGTCCGCGCCTCCTCCATCAACACGGCATTCACCGTGACGGTGGGACTGTGCATCTCCAACGCGATGACCGCCCTCTCCGGCGCGGTGCTGGCGCAGTACCAGAAATCCGCCGATATCAACCTTGGCACCGGCATGGTGGTCATCGGTCTGGCATCGCTCATCATCGGCGAGACGCTGCTCGGCCGCGGCGGAATGTGGACCAAGGCGGCTGCGGCGGTCGCAGGCAGCGTCATCTACCGCTTTATCATTGCGTTTGCACTGCGCGCCAATGTGCCGAGCGAATGCCTCAAACTGATTTCTGCCATCATCGTGGCGCTGGCAATCTCTGCGCCCGCCATCAAAAAGAACGCGGCTATGGTTCGCCGCCGCCGCGCGGCACACAAGGGAAGGGGGCGTACCCATGCTTGATATCAGCCATGTGAGTATGACCTTCAATCCCGGCACAGTCAACGAGAAAAAGGCACTTACCGACATCAATCTTCACCTTGAAAAAGGCGACTTTGCGGCCATTGTCGGCTCGAACGGCGCGGGCAAATCTACGCTGTTCAACGCCATTGCGGGCGCTTTCGTGCCGGACACTGGCTCCATCACACTCGATGGGGAAGACATGACCTTCCAGCCGGATTTCCGCCGCTCCAAGGCCATCGGCCGTCTGTTCCAGGACCCCCTCAAGGGCACGGCCCCCAACATGACCATTGAGGAAAACCTCGCCCTGGCTTACCTGCGCGCGTCCAATCATACGTCTCCGTTCTCCCGCATCACAAAGGCGGACAGGGAACTGTTTGCGGAACGCCTGGCCCAGCTCGGTCTTGGCCTTGAGGACCGGATGAAACAGCCGGTGGGCCTGCTCTCCGGCGGTCAGCGTCAGGCGCTGACGCTTCTCATGGCGACCCTCGTCACGCCCAAACTGCTCCTGCTTGACGAGCATACCGCGGCGCTTGACCCTGCCACGGCAGAGAAAGTGCTGGAACTCACCAAGAAGATTGTGGCGGAAAACAACATCACCTGCCTGATGATTACCCACAATATGCACGCCGCACTCGAACTCGGCAATCGCACCCTCATGATGGACAGCGGCCGGATTGTTCTGGATATCAGCGGCGAGGAGCGCGATACCATGACGGTGGACGGCCTGCTGGACCGCTTTGCAAAAAATGTGGGCCGGAGCCTTGACAATGACCGGATTCTCCTCAGCAAGCAGGAATCTGCCGCTGACTGATTCAGCAGAGTTCTGCCCGCAAAATCAAAAATCAAAACGCCGGCTCCCTGCCATTCGCAGGGGTGCCGGCGTTTTCTGCACACAAAACCGCCCCGGCAGAGAAACCTTCTGCCGGGGCGGTGATGATTGAACGGATTATTCGTACAGCGGGAAGCGGGCGGTCAGATCGGCCACGGTGGCGGCAACCTGCTCCTTCTTGCCCTCGAAGTCATAGATGCAGTCGGCAATGCAGTCGGCGATGACTTTCATCTCTTCCACACCCATGCCGCGGGTGGTCACGGCGGGGGTGCCCAGGCGCAGACCGCTCGTCACGAAGGGGCTGCGCTTTTCACCGGGAACGGTGTTCTTGTTGGCGGTGATATGGACTTCATCAAGGTTGTGTTCCAG
>JAQXGE010000072.1 GCA_029006135.1 Oscillospiraceae bacterium
AAGCTCATCAATGTGGACTTTGACCGCAAGCGCATCAGCCTGTCCATGAAGGCCTGCCTCGATGAGGCTGCCGAGGGCGACGCTGAATAATCCCCGTGTATCGCAGGGGCCTGCCTGGCAACAGGCGGGCCCCTTTTGCATTTCCTCCGGCCGCGGCCGGGACCCAATAAAAGGCAGCGCCGGGCACAGTCCGGGCGTCTTGCCATGAGGAACGTCATGGAAAAAATCAAAGCATTCATCAAAAAATATTATGAAGGCCTGGCCTATCTCTTTTTCGGCGGAGTGGCAACGCTGCTCAACCTCGTGCTTTTTGCTGTCTTTCAGGCAGTGTTTGGCACGGATTTCGCGACCGGTGCGGGCAATATTCTGGATAATGCCATCTGCATTCTCTTTGCCTATTGGACCAACCGCACATTTGTGTTCCGCAGCGCCAACCACGGCAAGGCGGCCTGGGCAGAGTTTGTGCAGTTCGTTTCCTGCCGCCTGGTCACCATGGTGATGGATCAGGTCATTATCTGGTTTGGCGTATCCATTCTTGCGCCGCACATCGCGTTTGCTGCTGCCAACGCAAAACTTTGGGCCATGGGCGTGAAGCTGTTCAGCCAGGTCATTGTCATCCTTTCCAACTATGTTTTCAGCAAACTTCTGATTTTTAAAAAGAAGTGAGCGCGCAATCATCCGCAACCATTCTGTCTGTTCTGCCCGGAACAAACACCACAAAAGGAGGCAACCTATATGAAAAACAAAATTCGCGGCGGCGCATTCCGTCTGACCGGCCTGATTTTGGGCATCATCGGTGCAACCGTGAGCATCACTTCCATTATTTTCTCTGCCATCGGTCTGCATCAGTCTCACCTGTGCAAGACCTGTAAGAAGGGGGCTGAGTTCAAATGAGCCACTATACCAAAGAGGAAATCCTCTCCAAGGTGGATCACACCCTCCTCAAGCCGGAGGCAACCTGGCCTCAGGTTAAGGCGCTGTGCGATGAGGCAATGGAATACCATACGGCATCCGTCTGCATCAACACCTGCTATGTCCGTCAGGCGGCGGAGTATCTGGCGGGCCGTGTGCCGGTCTGCTGTGTTGTCGGTTTCCCGCTCGGCGCGATGGATACAGCTTCCAAGTGCTTCGAGGCAAAGACCGCGGTTGAGAACGGTGCCGATGAAGTGGATATGGTCATCAACATCGGCCGCCTGAAAAACCGTGAGTATGACGCCGTGCGTGAGGACATTGCCGCAGTCAAACAGGCCATCGGGGATAAGGTCCTCAAGGTCATTATCGAGACCTGCCTGCTCACCGATGAGGAAAAAGAAAAAATGTGCGACCTGGTTGTGGAAGCGGGCGCTGACTTTATCAAGACCAGCACCGGCTTTTCCACCGCAGGCGCAACGTTCCATGATATCGAACTGTTTGCCCGCTGCGTCCGCGGCCGCTGCAAAATCAAAGCTGCCGGCGGTATCTCTACCGTGGAGGATATGGAAAAATTCCTTGACCTGGGCGCTGACCGCCTGGGAACCTCCCGTGCCGTCAAACTTCTGGCCAAACAGCCGGAGTAATCAGGCACGAAGCAGCAAAGTTCATTGATAGGCAAAGTCCGGACCTTAAGGTCCGGACTTTTTGCGTTGCCTTGGGAACTTGAGTGCCTGCGGCAAAAATAATTTTCCTCCCTCCTGAATAAATATGACTGACTTTGGCTGGAAGGGGGGCAATTTATGCCTGCTGCATCCTTTATCCTCACAACACTGGCGGGGCTTTCCACCGGTCTGGGCGGGGTCATTGCCGCATTGTTCCGCCCAACGCCGCGGCTGTTGGCGTTTTGCAGTGGTTTTGCGGGGGCAGTTATGCTTACGGTCGGCCTGGCGGACCTCGTCCCCGCCGTGATGGCGTTTTATGGCGCATTTCTGTCCCCCATGACCTGCGGTTTAACGGTGATGGGGCTGCTTTTGGGCGGGATGCTCACGGCTTTTTTCCTGGGCCGGGCGCTTCCGGATGAAGAAAAACTGGCGGCACGGTTTGGCTCCCGGTCACAGGGAGCCGCCATGCGGACCGCACTTGTAACGGGCACAGCGCTTTTGCTTCACAATCTGCCGGAGGGCGTGCTTACACTTGTGTCCGGCGTGACGGACCCGGCCATGGGGGTGCGAACCGCGCTGGCAATCGCACTGCATAATATTCCGGAAGGGCTGGCGGTGGCCGTTCCGTTTTCCTGCGCAACCGGCAGCCGGGTCAAGGGGACTGCCGCAGCGCTTGTCTCCGGGCTGGCTGAACCGGCGGGGGCACTGCTGGCCTGGCTGTTCCTTCGCCGGTACCTGACACCCAGTCTGCTCAACGGCATTATTGCGCTGGTGGCGGGAATTATGCTTTGGGTAGCAGGGGAACAGCTTTTGCCGGCAGCTTTCGCGCCAGATGAGCGCTCTGCCGGTGTTCGGGGGTACGCAATCGGAACACTTGTGATGATTCTTGGCATTGCGGCTTTGCGGTGATTGTGGTATACTATACTCTGTATCCTTGTAAAATACCGCACGGATTCCCGCCGCGCAGCGGGACGAAAAGTGCGGCATGATTCAATAAAAATGCAGGAGGGAACTGGTATGCCGCATCGCTGTGCAAAGCGCCGCCTGGCCGCAGTGGCTCTGGCGGCTGTGCTGATGCTCTCCGGCTGTTCCGCAGGCGGCGATGTGGAAAACCTTCTGCGTGCACCCCGGCTTTCCGGTCCCGCAAGCGCGGTCCAGAAAGCCCTCAACAGTGCGCTGGGGGTCAGTGCCAACCTCAAATATCCGGCAAGCGGCGATTTCCTCTCCCCGTTCCTGTTCGGTGACTGGGACGGCGATGGCGAGGAGGAAGCGGCGGTCCTTTATACGATGGATGCCGCCGCAGGCAATGTGTGGCTGGCGGTATTGGAACCGACGCAGGATGGCGGCTGGCGTGTTGCTCAAACCGCGGAGGGCCTGGCCGGTGAGGTGGAGAGCGTCAGCTGCGCCCACCTGAAAGACGCTGACTCACTCCAGATTCTTGTGGGCTACGGAAGCGCGCAGGGCGACCTGTATATGGTGGTCTATCTTTACAGCGAGGAAGAACTTCAGGTCATCATCAAACAGAGTTATACGGATATGATTCTTGCCAACCTCACAGGAGGCGATGGAACCGAGGACCTTGTGCTGGCACTGCCCACCGAGCAGGAGAATGGCGGCGTGAACCTCCAGCTGCTCACCAACACGGAGGACGGCTTCCGCTCCGCACAGACGCTCGCGGTGGGGGATGGCATCTATAACGGCTGTGCAGGGCTATATGCCGGTACGACCGGGGAGGACGGCGCCTACCTTGTGGTGGACGGCTGGGCCGGAACCGGCGGGAACAGCCTTGCCAGCTCTATTGTCATCTATGACCCGGAAACACGGTTCCTCAAGACCTATCTTCCCGCCGGCGTGCAGGACTTCTACCGCACAACGATGCGTTATGATACCGCACTCGTCAGCACGGATCTGGACGGCAACGGAACGATTGAAATCCCCGGCACTATTGACGATGGCGGAGAAATTGCGTCCCCCATGGACAAGCGCCTGCGCTTCCTGCTCTGGCGGGATTACGCGGGAAGAGAAAACAGCGGCAGCTTTTTCGGTATCTATGACAGTGAATACCGATTTTTCCTTGAACTGCCGGAATCCATGCACGGCTCGGTTCTGCTGCGCACCAATCGGGATGAGTCCGGCTGGCTTATCTGCAATGCGGAAGGAACAACGATTTACTGTGAATTCCGGGTGGTCGACCCGGCTGATGCCGTGGAGGATGACGAATCCGCTCAGCATACCGCCGATGAGGGTGACGAGACCTTCCACCGTGTGGCTAACATCGGGTCCCAGCAGCTTCAGGTGCAGATCGTTACCCCCTATTATGGACTGAATCTCCAGCAAATCATTGACGGAACCACGGTGTTCCGCTAAAATAAGAATAACTGCGCGGAATGGCCCGCGCGGCAGAGAGTGTCGGCCTTTTGGCCGGGAAAGGAACCATAATGAAACGTATTCTGGTCGTGGAAGATGAAGCCAGCATCCGTGAACTGGTGACTCTCAACTTAAAAATGGCTGGATGGGAGGTGCTGGAAGCCGCCAGTGCCGAGCAGGCCTTAGAGCTGATGAATCAAAATCCACCCTGCGATGTAGCGCTTCTGGATATTATGCTGCCCGGAATGGACGGCTTTTCCCTGTGTGAGACCATCCGCCGGGGAGATGCCAATATCGGCATCATCATGGCATCCGCCAAGGGTCAGGAAGCCGACAAGATTCGCGGCCTTTCCATCGGCGCCGATGATTATATCACCAAACCGTTCTCCGTCTCAGAACTCGTGGCCCGTGTCGAGGCACTTGCCCGCCGCGTTCGCCGCGCTTCCGGGGAAAGCGGCGAGCCGGATCAGCTTGTGAGCGGTCCTTTCGTTTTGGACGAGAAGAGCCGCGTTCTTTATAAATCCGGCAAACCCATTGACCTGACCCAGGTCGAGTTTCAGATTATGGAATTGTTTTTCCGCAACCCCGGCACGGCGCTGGTGCGGGAAAAAATTCTTGAGGGCGTCTGGGGAAAAGGCTATTTCGGGGATGTCAAAATCGTGGATGTGAACATCCGCCGCCTGCGCATGAAGATTGAGGATGAGCCGAGCAATCCCCAGCATATTCTCACTGTCTGGGGGTACGGTTACCGCTGGAATGCCTGATTCTGTCTGAATACCAACCATCATGCGGGAAGGGAGGGCTGCCAGGATGCAGAGTATAACCCGCCGCTGGATTAAGGGCAGCCTGCTCATCACGGTGCTGATTCTGGCGGTTGCAGAAGGGCTGTTTTTGTACAACGCCTATCATGACATTTACGGCGGCGTGGAGCAGGCGATGCAGAACCGCTTTTCCACCTTTGAAGGGCGGCTTCAGGCAACCGGAACGGCCGGGGATTCCCAGGTGACTTCGGAGAGCCGCAGCCAGGCACTGCGCCGCACCGTTGAACAGTTTGAGGAAAAGGACAAGTTTGAGTTTATGCTGCTGGACTCTGCCGGTGTTGTTCTGGCAACTTCCAGCGGTACAAAAAATCCCAATCTCCTTGCGGTGGGGCAGGATTTCTATGAGGCCGTCACCGGTACGACCGGCACAGGCAGCGTGATTTTCCGCACCAGTGACGGGGAAAGGGTCATGGCCGTGACCTGCTTAGTGCCTTATGCGGCAGGTTCGGTGGCGGCTATGCGCCTTGTCACCAGTCTTACGCTGGTGGATCGGCAATGGAATCAGATGGTTGCCATCTCGCTGGGCGTTGTGCTGGCTGTGCTGGGCTTTACGCTGTGGAGCGGCCTGTTCTTCATTCGTTCCATTGTGCGCCCGCTCGGGCAGGTCGAAGCCATCGCCAACCGTATCGCACACGGGGACCTCAAGACCCGCTTGCCCGATACCCGCTATGACGATGAGATTGGCCGGCTTTGCCGCACCATCAACCGGATGGCAGAGGACCTCACCAAAACCGAACAGATGAAAAACGACTTTATCTCATCGGTCAGCCATGAACTGCGCACACCCCTCACCAGCATAAAAGGCTGGGTGGAAACCATCGAGAACATCCATGACCCGGAGGATGAGAACTACCGCAAAGGTCTGTCCATCATCCGGAGCGAAACCGACCGCCTTTACGATATGGTGGAGGAACTGCTGGACTTTTCCCGCCTGCAAAGCGGCATGAAATTCAACTGTGAGGTGCTGGACTTTGTGGCTGAGGCCACAGACGCCGCCCTTTTTGTGGAGGCACGCATCCATCAGGAGGGGCTTGAACTGGCTTATGAGGAACCGCCCGATCCCTATCCGGTGTGGGCGGACCCGGCCCGCCTGCGTCAGGTGTTTGTGAATATCCTTGACAATGCAATCAAATATTCGCCGCCCGGCGGCACAATTTTCCTCACGCTGAGCCGTACAGCCGATACCGTCACCGCTTCGGTGCGTGATCAGGGCAGAGGAATCGCACCTGAGGACCTTCAGAATGTGAAACTCAAATTTTTCAAAGCCAAAAATTCAGTACGCGGTTCGGGCATCGGCCTGGCTGTGGTGGATGAGATTGTGACCCAGTTGGGCGGAAAAACGGATATCACCTCCACACTCGGGCAGGGGACAACCGTGTCCGTCACGCTGCCGATCTACCACGCCGGTCAGGAACATCTGCATGAACCAATCTGACCGCCGCATGATTCAGAAAAACGAAGGAGAAACTATGCCACAGGAAGCAAGACCTACTGAAAAATTCCGTACCTCTGTGGGAGGACAGGCCCTCATGGAGGGTATCATGATGCGCGGACCCGCCAAAATCTGCTGTGCAGTCCGCCGCCCCGATGGGACAATCGACCTTACTTATGACGAGGTCCGCACCCACTGGTACAACCGCGTTCCCCTTGTGCGTGGCGTCTTTAATATGGTGGAAAACCTCTGTAACGGCTACAAATACCTGATGCACTCTGCGGATATCTCGATGACCGAAGAGGAACAGCAGGCGGAGGAATCCAAGCTGGACCGCTGGCTGGAAGAACACACCGGGCCCAAATTCCAGAATGCGCTCATGACACTTTCCGCCTGCCTGGGCATCGTGCTGGCACTGTTTCTCTTTGCATTCCTGCCCACCTTCCTTACCGGTCTTGTGGGCAAGATCATTCCGATGGGACGCTGGCCCCGCGTGATTCTTGAGGCACTGCTCAAGCTGGCAATCTTCCTGAGTTATATGTTCCTCTGCACCCGCATGAAGGAAATCCACCGGATGTTCCAGTACCACGGTGCCGAACATAAGACCATTGCCTGCTACGAGGCGGGCGAGGAACTGACGGTGGAAAACGTCCGCCGTCATACCCGCTTCCATCCCCGCTGCGGAACGAGCTTTATGATTCTGGTTATCCTCGTCAGCATCTTCCTGTATGCCGTGCTGCCCTGGACCAGTACGGCGCTGCGCGTTGTCTGCAAACTGGCCATGCTGCCGCTTGTGGTGGGAATCTGCTATGAGATTCTCAAATGGTGCGGCCGCTCCAATTCGGTTTTGGCCCGCATCGTTGCAAAGCCGGGACTCTGGCTTCAGCACCTGACCACGTTTGAGCCGACCGATGACATGATTGAAGTTGCCATCGCTGCCGTCACGCCGGTCCTGCCGGAAAAGCCGGAGGACGGGCGGTGGTGAGCGGTGCGCTCTGCGGTCTTGCCCCGCGCGAGGCCCTGCACGCCGTACAGGCTGAACTGGAAGCGGCCGGCTGCCCGGATGCGGACTTTGACGCCGCACAGCTTTGCCGGATGGTACTGGGGTGTGATCCGCGTTTTGCGCAAAGTGTTCTTACGTCAGAGCAGGCGGAGCGCCTCAGCAAACTGACTGCCCGCCGTGCTGCGCGCGAGCCGCTTCAGTATCTGGCGGGGGAGTGGGACTTCCTTGATTTCACGCTGAAAGTCGGTCCCGGTGTACTTTGCCCGCGGGCAGACAGCGAGGTGGTCTGTGAAACAGCCATCGAACTGCTGCACGCTGATCATAAAAAATCCCCCGCAGTGTTGGACCTCTGTGCCGGAACCGGCTGTCTGGGTGTGGGCGTGCAGCGCTTTGTGCCGAACGCCCGCGTGACCTGCGTGGAAAAAAGCCCGGAAGCTTTTTGCTATCTTGCATCCAACACCGAAGGAACGCCGGTCACGGCTGTACAGGCCGATGTGCTGGACTTCTGGCAGACCCTTGCGCCGGGCAGCGTAGATTTGATTATATCCAATCCGCCCTATCTGACAGCGCAGGAAATGACCTGCCTGATGCCCGAAACCGCACATGAACCCGCCATGGCACTGGACGGCGGAACGGACGGCCTGGATTTTTACCGCGCCATCGCAGTCTGCTATCAGGATGTTCTGTGCCCCGGCGGACGGCTGGTGCTGGAGATTGGCTGTGCCCAGCGCAGGGAGGTAACAGCACTCCTTGCCGCGGCAGGCTGGACCGAGATTTCCTGCCGGAAAGATTACGGCGGCAATGACCGCGCGGTAACGGCCCGCAGGCCCGAGGCAAAAAGAGGCTGAACGCTGCGATATTTCTGCAAAAAGTCCTATAAAAAGTTCCGAAAGCACACAACTAATAGTTGTATTTTCGAGAGAAATCGTATATAATAAGAGCATCACAGTAACAAACCACCGATGTAGTCGGTCGATAAGGAGAAAACTATGGCAGCAAAGAAGGATACTTCCTCAAAGCAGATTCCCGCCGGCCCTGCCGGGGACAAGAAAGCGGCGCTGGAAACCGCTCTGGCACAGATTGAAAAGCAGTTCGGCAAGGGCGCCGTCATGAAGCTCGGCGCCAATGTGACCATGCAGGTGGATGCCATTTCTACCGGCAGCCTTGGCCTGGATATGGCGCTCGGCATTGGCGGACTGCCCCGCGGCCGAATTGTGGAGATTTACGGACCTGAATCTTCTGGTAAGACCACGCTGGCACTTCATGTCCTCGCTGAAGCGCAGAAGCAAGGCGGCGAAGTCGCGTTCATTGACGTGGAACACGCTCTTGACCCCACCTATGCCCGTGCGCTCGGTGTGGATATCGACAGCCTGCTTGTCAGCCAGCCGGATACCGGTGAACAGGCTATGGAAATCTGCGAAGCGCTGGTGCGTTCCGGCGCCATTGATGCCATCGTTGTTGACTCGGTGGCTGCCATGGTACCCAAGGCGGAAATCGAAGGCGAAATGGGCGATTCTCATGTGGGCCTTCAGGCGCGTCTGATGAGTCAGGCACTGCGCAAGCTGACCGGCATCATCGGCAAGACCAACACGGTCTGCATCTTTATCAACCAGCTGCGTGAGAAGGTCGGTGTCGTCTACGGCAACCCCGAAGTGACCACCGGCGGCCGCGCGCTCAAATATTATTCCTCCGTCCGCATTGATGTGCGCCGTACGGAGGGCCTTAAGGATGCAAACGGCTCCTTCATTGGCAACCGCACCCGCGCCAAGATTGTCAAGAATAAAGTCGCACCGCCGTTCCGCGAGGCGGAGTTTGACATTATGTTCGGCGAAGGTATCTCCAAAATTGGTGAACTCGTGGACCTCGGCGCCAAGCTGGGCATTGTCCAGAAGAGCGGTGCCTGGTTCAATTACGGTGATATCCGCCTGGGTCAGGGCCGCGACAATGCGAAGATTTATCTCAAGGAACATCCCGAAATTGCCGATGAGATTGAGCAGCAGGTACGCGCCAACGCAGACCGTCTGCTGGCCGCCGGCAAAAAGGGCACTGTGAAGCCGATTGAAAAGCCCGCCGTCACGCCTGCCGCTCCGGCCTCGGCTCCGGCGGAGACTGCGGTCCCCACCACCGGCAGCGAGATGGATCTCGACATTATGGTTGACGAATAATGCCCGAACTGACAGAAATCACCGAAACAAAAAAAGGCCGCCTGGCGCTCTTTTTTGACGGCGAGTTTGCGTTCTCGCTGGATGAGGAAACTTTTGCCGCCGCCGATCTCCATACCGGCGACTGCCTTGAGGAGTACGAAGTGGAGCGTTTGCGCGCTCAAAGCGAAACGCGGCGCGCGGTGGACAAGGCCATGGACCTCCTCGGCGTGCGCGACCATGCAGCAGGGGAGTTGTACCAGAAGCTCTGCCGCAAATTTGACCCGCACAGTGCTGCCGCGGCAGGGGCCAAAATGCAGGAACTCGGGCTTTTGGATGATGCGGCTTTTGCACGCCGCCGCGCGGCGGAACTTCTGCGCAAACGCAAGAGCCGCCGTGCGATTCTTGACGACCTTGCCGCCCGCGGCATTGACCGTGATACAGCGGCACGGGCTGTGGAAGAACTCTTTGCTTCCGGTGAGGAAGAAGGGGAGGAGAACCCGGAACTGGCCAATGCCTGCGCACTTGTGGAACGCCAGTATGCGTCCCGCCTTGCACAGGGCAAATGGCAGCAGGTGGCGGCGGCTCTTGCCCGCCGCGGCTTCTCCCATTCAATCATCCGGCAGGCTCTCGAACAATATCAGCAGGAGTGAGGGACGGCGCTTTGCGCCGCTCCCTTTCCCACACACGAAACAAAGACAGGAAATCAGAACACTATGAACATTGCCATCATTTCTCTCGGCTGTCCCAAAAACCAGGTCGATGCGGATGTTTTCTGCCATGCGCTCATCAAAGCGGGGCACCAGACCGTGGCCGATCCCGCACAGGCAGATGTCATCATTGTCAATACCTGCGGCTTTATTCAGTCCGCCAAGGAGGAGGCCATCGAAAACATCCTCATGGCCTGCCAGTATAAGCAGCAGAACCCCAATCTCAAGGTGATCGTGACCGGCTGCCTGGCGGAACGGTACAAGAACCAGATTATCGAGGAAATGCCCGAGGTTGATGCGGTGGTGGGCATCGGCTCCAATGCGGCTCTGCCGGCCATTGTGGAGCGCTTGACAGCCGCCGGCGCAGGACAGATCGAAAGCTACGGCCCTAAGCAGGATATGCAGCTTGGCGGTGCGCGGGTCATCAGCACGCCGCGCCATTACGCCTACTTAAAAATCGCTGAAGGCTGCAACAACCGCTGCCACTACTGTGCAATCCCGCTCATCCGCGGACCGCTGCGCAGCCGCCCGATGGAGGACTGTGTGGCCGAAGCCCGCTGGCTGGCGGAGGAGGGCGTGCGCGAACTGATTCTCGTAGCGCAGGATCCCACCGCCTACGGGGAAGACTGGGGCAAGCCCGGTGCGGTCTGCGAACTGCTTGACCGCCTCAATGAGATTGAGGGAATCCGCTGGATTCGTATCCTCTATGCCTATCCGGAACGCATCAGCGATGAATTCATCGCCGCGATGGTCCGCAATAAGAAGGTCGTGCCGTATCTCGATCTGCCTATTCAGCACTGTGATGACACGGTTCTCAAAAACATGAACCGCCGCGGCGGCCGCCGTGAGATTGAGGACGCTGTCAACCGCCTGCGGGCTGCCATCCCCGGCATTACGCTGCGCACCACCCTCATTGCGGGCTTCCCCGGTGAGACGGAGGAACAGTACAGTGAGCTGTGTGATTTTGTCAAGACGATGCGCTTTGACCGCCTGGGATGCTTTGCCTATTCGGCCGAGGAAAACACGGTTGCCGCAAAGATGGACGGCCAGATTGACGAGGAGGTCAAACAGCGCCGCGCCGATCACATTATGGAACTGCAGGCCGATATCAGTGCCGCCTGTCAGGCTGCCAAGGTCGGCAAGACGCTTGAGTGTATCTGCGATGGCGTGGATGACGAGACCGGAATGTATCTTCTGCGCTCTCAGGCAGACTGCCCTGAGATTGACGGCAACGTCCTGACCCCGGCCGATACCCCGCTTGAGACCGGTGCATTCTACCGCGTCACCATCACGGACAGTGATACCTATGACCTCTACGGCTATGCAGAGGAAAAACTGGAGGATTGAGCCATGAATCTGCCCAATAAACTTACGATGCTTCGCGTTATAATGGTCCCGTTCTTTATGGTATTTGCCGCTATGAGCCATTATGGCACGGCGGAGTTCAATGCGGCGTTCAGCCTCGTTGCCGGCATTATCTTTGCGGCTGCCAGCTTTACGGATTTTCTGGACGGCTATCTTGCCCGCAAAAACCATCTTGTCACGGACTTCGGAAAGTTCATGGACCCGTTGGCCGACAAGATGCTTACTACAGCCGCTATCATCTACATGGTTGTGGATGGTGTCTGCTCCCCGGTGGTGCTCGCTATCATCATGTTCCGTGAGTTCGCTGTGGCGGGCGTGCGGATGATCGCAGCCGAGTCCGGCACCGTCATCGCTGCCAATATGTGGGGCAAAGTCAAGACGGTGCTGCAGATGCTCACCATCATCTTCTACTATTTTGCCGCCGCACTGGCCGGCGCAGGCAATGTGGGGGCGGTCTGCCTGATTACACAGGTGCTTTGCTGGGCTGTCGCGGTCGTGACGGCTATTTCCGGCATCATCTATCTCTGGCAGAACCGTGTCTGTTTCATGCAGGCAAAATAACGCAGAATCCCGCGGAAAATCGCCGGGGGCTTGCAACCGCCGGCTCATGCGTCTATAATGAACTTGTACCATCCGGCCGGCAGACCCTGAACCGCCCGGACGGAAATTGATTCGGATGATTCGGAAAGGAAGTTCCCGCTCATGCAGATATTCAATACCATGACCCGCCAGAAAGAGGAGTTTGTCCCCGCGGAACCCGGCGTTTACCGCATCTATGTCTGCGGACCTACGGTTTACAATTATATTCATATCGGCAACGCACGCCCCATGATTGTATTTGACACGCTGCGCCGGTATCTCGAGTATCTCGGCAATAAGGTCATTTATGTCTCCAACATCACCGATATTGATGATAAACTCATCAAGAAGGCACAGGAGGAAGGCACTTCCATGCAGGAGGTTGCCCGCCGCTTTGAGGCAGAGTACATCAAGGATTCTGACGGCCTCAACGTCAAAGCCCCCACGGTGCGCCCCCGCGCAACGGAGCATATCGGTGAAATTATCAAGATCGTCAAGGACCTCGTTGACTCCGGCCATGCGTATGTGGCCCGCAACGGCGATGTTTATTTCCGCGTCAAGTCCGATCCCGGCTACGGCAAGCTGAGCCACCTCAATCTTGATGACCTTGAGAGCGGCAACCGCGAACTGCGCAGCCAGATGGACGATGACCTTAAGGAAGATCCCGCGGATTTTGCTGTCTGGAAGGCTGCTAAGCCCGGCGAGCCTGCCTGGAACAGCCCGTGGGGTCAGGGCCGCCCCGGCTGGCATATTGAGTGCTCCGCCATGGCCCGCAAACATCTGGGCAAGACTATTGACCTCCATGCCGGCGGTCAGGATTTGATTTTCCCTCATCATGAGAATGAGATTGCACAGTCCGAGTGCGCAAACGGCTGCACTTTCAGCCGCTACTGGATGCACAACGGCTTCTTGAACATCAACAACCAGAAGATGTCCAAGAGCGCAAACAACTTCTTCACGGTGCGTGAGATTGCCGAAAAGTACGGCTATGAGCCGATTCGCTACTTTATGCTCACGGCCGGCTACCGGATGCCGCTGAACTACACCGTTGACCTGATTGAAAGCTGCAAAAACAGCCTGGAACGCCTGTACACCTGCCGCGACAATCTGGATTTTGCCATCAGCCATGCCCATGGCACCGACACAACTCTGGCGGAAAAGTGCGCGCAGGCGCGTGAAAAGTTCCGCACGGCAATGGATGATGACCTCAACACCCCCGATGCCCTTGCTGCAATCTTTGACTTTGTCAAGGAGATTAACACCCTTTCCGATGCTTCTGACAAAGCCACCCTGGAGCAGGCTGCCGCAGTCTTCGATGAACTGACCGGCGTACTTGGCCTGATGTACAACCGCCACAAGGAAGAAGCCCCCGCCGAGGTGCTTGCTCTTGTGGAGGAGCGCGCCGCAGCCAAGAAGGCAAAGGACTGGGCCAAGGCAGACGCCATCCGTGCACAGCTGACGGAACTTGGCTGGAGCGTTGCCGACACCGCGAAAGGTCCTCAGCTCAGCAAGATTTAACGAATCACGCCCCTTACCACGTCATTGAACTCAAGCGCCGTGGGCTTAAGCCGTATCAGCGGCGGCCCATGGCGCTTTTTGTGAGGAATTGCCTATGCCCACCCTTCGCAAACCATGCCGGGAACGGCAAACACTGTATTACATTCTATTGGCTGCACTGGCGGTTCGCCTTCTGCTGGCGCTGTTGACCGAAGGTTATGCCTATGATATGAGCTGTTTTGTCGCCTGGGGTGACAAACTTGCCGCGCAGGGACCGTCTTCATTTTACAGTGTGGACTATTTCGCTGACTATCCGCCCGGCTATCTGCCCATTTTGGGGCTGGTTGGCCTCGTTCGGAACGCGCTGAACATCTCTGCTGAATCCCCTTGGACCTATTTCCTGCTGGCGCTCGTCCCCGCACTTTGTGACTGCGGTGCGGTGGCTTTGGTCTGGCATATCGGCGGCCATTTTATGGGGGACGGACGGGCACGCACGGCACTGACACTTTTTGCCGCATTCTGCCCGCTGACTCTTTTCGATACCGGTGTCTGGAAGCAGATTGACGGGGCATTCGCTCTGCCGCTCTTGCTCTGCTTCTGGCTGCTTGAGGAGCGCCGGTATCTGCCCGCGGCAGTGCTTTACGGCGTTTCGCTTGCCATCAAACCGCAGGCGCTGCTGGCGGGGCCGGTCCTTGCGGTCTGCTTCCTGGCAGGGATCGCGGATGCTGCCCGCGAAGGGCAGGGCGCGGCGCGTGCGGTCGGCCGCATTTTTGGCGGCGCTGCACTCGCACTGTGCCCTGCGCTTGCGGCGGGACTGCCGTTTTTCGGCGTTTCGAATCTTGCTCCGTCACTCATTGAAAAATATTTCAGCACCGCATCCAGTTACCCGTATGCGACCATCAACGCCTTTAACTGGATGGCGGCACTGGGCGGAAACTGGCAGGACCTCGGTCAGGGACCACTGCCGTTTCTCAGCTGGAAAGCGCTGGGCATCCTTGGTATTGCTGTCATCACCATTTTGATGGTGGTCTTGGCGGTTCGTTCCTGGCGCGCGGGACGATTCTCCCCGCTGCTGCTGGCGGCATTTTATACGGTGGGTATTTTTACGTTCGCCCACTGTATGCATGAGCGTTACCTGGTTCTCGGCGTTTTGCTTGTGCTGCTTGCTGCGGCGCGGTGGAATGACATTCGGCTTTACGGTGCCGGATTTGGCTTATCGCTCACCGGTTTCGTCAATCTTGCCGCAGTCTATTCACTGGTGGGGAGCGAGGACGAATGGCTGCTCAGCGCCACGAGTCAGGAAGTCACCATTTTTACCGGCTTTGTTGAAACAGCCGCGTTCCTGCTTCTGGCATTCACGGCTTGGAGCATCAGCTGCAATGGCACTGCTTCTCCGCTGCAAAAACGGGGAGCGCAGCAGGAGGAACGCCAGCCCCAAAAACTGACGGACACACCTGCAACCCAGCCGGCTTGGACGCGGCGGGAGGCAGCCGCGCTCGCTGTGCTGACGGCGGCCACGGCAGTTGTCAGCTTTGCTTACCTTGGCAGTATGACCGCACCGCAAAACCCGATCGATGCCACAGGTACATCACAGACCGTCATGTTCACACCGGAGTCCGACAGCACGGAACTCTGGGTCTATCCCGGAATTTCCACGGGCGGAAGCCTGCGCATCTGCGATGCGGCAGGACAGACGGTCTTTGAGAAAGAACTCAATTACGGCACACCGTTCAGCTGGACGAAAACCACGCTTGAACTCCCCGCCGACCAGCCGCTGACGGTTGAAATATGGAACGCACAGGTCTTTGAACTGGCTCTGCGCGATGCGCAGGGGAACATGGTCCCGGTCGTCGGGGGCGGAGCACTCTTTGACGAGCCGGATGCCGTGCCGGACACCATCAGCCAGCTGAACAGTATGTACTTTGATGAGATTTACCATGGCCGTACCGGCTATGAGATGCTCCACCGCATGACGGTTTACGAGACGACTCATCCGCCGCTGGGCAAGGATTTCATCATGCTGGGCATCGCACTGTTCGGAATGACCGGCTTCGGCTGGCGCTTTTCGGGCACCCTGTTTGGCGTGCTGCTCGTGCCGCTGATGTGGTGCTTTGCCCGCCGCCTGACCCGCAAACCCTGGGCGGGAGCGCTGGCAGGTACGCTGCTTGCACTGGATTTTATGCGGTTTAGCCAAAGCCGAATTGCGACCATTGATATTTATGCGACCTTTTTTATCCTACTGTCCGCTTACTGTATGGTTTGGTACTGCCAGAGTGTGCTGACAAACGGCGTTCGCGCTTCGGTTCTTCCCATGGCGCTGGGCGGTGTCGCGTTCGGCCTGGGCTGTGCCTCCAAGTGGACGGGGATCTATGCAGGTGTAGGGCTGGCGGTTCTTTATCTGGGTGTGCTTTATGCCCGATGGCGCCAAAAACAACCGGGTTTTTCGCAGGAATTCCGTACGGCGGCGCTGGGCGGCGTGGTGTTCTATATCATTGTGCCGCTCCTCATCTACTTTGCGTCCTATCTGCCTTACTGGTGGCGGGATCCTGATTTTGGCCTGAGGGACTGGTGGAACTGTCAGAATTATATGTACTGGTATCACTCTACGCTTGAGGCCACACATCCGTTTGAGAGCCGCTGGTACACCTGGCTGCTTGACCTGCGCCCCGTATGGTACTATATGAATACTTACCTGCCCGCGGGGAGCGAGGCGAGCATCGCCGGATTCTATAACCCAGTTCTTACCTTGGCGGGGACAGCCTGTATTTTGCTCCTGCTCTGGCGGCAGCTCTCCTGCCGGGGAAGTCGCGAGGGTGCAGGGGTATTGATCCTCTATGCGGCGCAGCTTTTGCCTTGGATGATGGTCACCCGCTGCACGTTCCTGTATCATTATTTCCCCAGTTCCATGTTCGCGTTGGCGGCGATTGTGCTGGTGCTGTCCCGCATCCCGGATGAAAAACGTGCCAAACGCCTATCACTTGTTCTGGTCGCTGCGGCGTTTGTGCTGTTCGTCTGGTTCTATCCGGCTCTTTCCGGCCTGCCGGTTCCAACCGCGTGGGCACAGAGCACACAAATCCTTTCCAGCTACGGATTCTATTGAGAAAAACAGAAAAGAGCGCCGCTCCCCGGAATAGGGGAACGGCGCTCTTGCAATATGAATCAGGCTTCGGGCAGATAAATGTGATGGGGAAGACCCTCCACATAGATGGGGGTCAGTTCAGCCTGGATGAGAGGCATCGCGTAGGCCAGGAACTCGGGCAGCATGGCGGTGTGGTCAGCGTTGACCCACTCGAGAGGAACCTTCTTCTCGAGGTTGGCAACTTCACTGATGGGATGCAGGCTCGTCGTGCACTGATACGGTGCATTGGAGATACGGTCCAGAGCGACCATTTCGCCGGTGTGGCCCTCAAAGGCAGCCTTGGCGGCGGCACCGCCGACCTGGTAGGCTTCAGTGATATCCGTGCGGCTGGTCAGATGGCCGGCGCAGCGCTGAAGGGTGGAAAGCTCGATGCAGCGGGTCTTGGTGTCAAGACGGCGGGCAACGGTGTTCGCCAGGAAGCGAGCCGTGCCGGTCAGGGACTTGTGACCAAAAGCGTCAACTGCATGGGCGTCATCGGCCAGCTCGCAGACATAGCGGCCGTCCTCCAGCTTGACGCCTTCCGAAACAGCAATGACAATGGAGGGCTTATCTTTCTGCATCCGCTCGACCTTTTCCACAAAGCGGTCAACATTGAAGGGAACCTCAGGCAGGCAGATCATGTCAACGCCCTCGCAGTCATCGGCCTTGGCGAGAGAGGCGGCGGCGGTCAGCCAGCCGGCGTTGCGGCCCATGATTTCCACGATGGTCACATACTTGGTGCCGTAGACAGTCGCATCACGGATGATTTCCTTCATCACAACACCAATGTACTTGGCGGCAGAGCCGTATCCGGGGGTGTGGTCGGTCACCATCAGGTCATTGTCGATGGTTTTGGGAACGCCCATGAAGCGAATGTCGCTGCCTATATGGGCACCGTAGTCGGCCAGCTTGCCGATGGTATCCATCGAGTCGTTGCCGCCGATGTAGAAGAAGTAGCCGATGTCGAGTTCCTTCAGAATTTCAAACAGCTGCTTGTAGACGGCCTCGCCATCGGCAGTGTGCCAGTCGGGCAGCTTGTAGCGGCAGGAACCCAGATAGCTCGAAGGAGTACGCTTGAGAAGCTCAATGTCCAGCGTGGTCTTGAGCTTTTCATCCAAGACGCAGACCCTGCGCTCAAGCAGGCCGGCTACGCCATGCATCATGCCGTAGACTTTGCCGGCTCCGCGGCGCTTGCATCCTTCATACACACCTGCCAGGCTGGAGTTGATGACGGAAGTCGGGCCGCCGGATTGACCGACGATTGCATTTTTTGCCATAATGTGCCTCCTATTTTGGTTTCCGGTGCAGCCCTTGCTGGACCGCACCAATTCTGTCATGTTCAGTTTACCATTTTTGAGCGTTTTTTGCCATTGCAGTTGTTGACAAAAAAGACCGGATATATTTGTGAATAATACCATTCCGACAGGCGGAACCACCCCGCAAGACCAGTTCCGCACTCAAAAACTCAGTTCCGCTGTGCGGAATCAGGCGCTTGCAAAAAGGACAGAATTGGTGCGCCTATCATTGCAAAAATTGCCATGCGGCAGAGTATTCTTGCATTTGCGCGCTGTACGCAGAACAGCAGCTTAAACGGGAACACGGAGAAAACCGTTTTGCCTATTTGCGGTAAAATAAATCAGGGCCATTTGCAGCGTGGAAACGGCAAATGGCCCTGATTTACATTTGAAGGTTTTTTATCTGCGCGGAGGAACACCGGGGGCATCCGCGATGCCTGTTTGTTTCAGCAAAAGCGCGGTCGGCAGATTATTGTGCCTGCTTTTTGCGGCACTCCGGGCAGATGTAATGAATAGTGAGCTGATAGGAGCGTACCTCAGTCCCAATGACGGCTTCAATCTCCCGCACCAACCCAATCACCGGGATGTCCTGCAAACCGCCGCAGCAGTCACAGTAGATGTGCCCGTGGGGGGCAGAGGTCTTGTCATAACGGTCGGGACCTTCCGGCATTTCCAGCCGGGCGATTTCATTGGCTTGCTCCATGAGTTTGAGGTTGCGGTAAACGGTGCCGCGGGCAATCCCCGGCATCCGCTCCCGCGCAAGGGCAAAAATCTCGTCGGCGGTCAGGTGCAGGGGACTTTCCTGCATGATGTTTAAAATTAGGGCTCTTTGTCGTGTCATGGCGGGCTTTTGTCCTTTCTGTCAGATTTGCAGGGAACTTTGTCAGGCGGAAAAACTAAATCATTCCGCTCAAGACTAAATCTTATAAATAGAATACAGGATTTTCTTGGCTTTGTCAATGGAAAAAGCGGAATCCTGCGCAAAGCAGACAAAAATATCCCATAGAATTCGGCAAAAATCCTCTTGACAGAAATGCTGGCATTGCGTATAATATGATTAAGACAAAATCCTAAAAATAAATCAAAGGAGAGATATTATGGAATTCAGAGGAAGCAAAACCGAAAAGAATCTTTGGGAAGCATTTGCAGGCGAAAGCCAGGCGCGCAATAAATACACTTTCTTTGCCTCTCAGGCCAAGAAGGAAGGCTATGAGCAGATTGCCGCTATCTTTACCGCAACGGCTGACAATGAAAAAGAACACGCCAAAATCTGGTTCAAACAGCTGATGGAAGGCGGGAAAATCCCCGACACGCTGACCTGCCTGAAAATGGCGGCAGCAGGTGAAAATGAGGAACACACCTCGATGTATCCCCGCATGGCTGCCGAGGCAAAAGAGGAGGGCTTTGATGATATTGCCCACCTGTTCAGCATGGTGGCGGATATTGAACGCGAGCATGAGGAACGCTACAAGGCACTGGCCGCCAACATTGAGGCGGGCCGCGTCTACGCGCGTGAGACAGAGCAGGTCTGGCAGTGCCGGAACTGCGGATTTGTTTACATTGGCACCCATGCCCCTGTCAAATGCCCTGTCTGCGCACATCCGCAGAGCTATTTTGAAATCAAGAGCAGCAACTACTGATTCTTGAAATTTCAATCTTTGTCCTAAAAAAGTGCTGTCTGAAAGTTATACGGCTTTCAGGCGGCACTTTTTCTTTGAATGATTTCTTGAAAAAATGATGGTTTTCTGCGATGCTGGGCAGAAAACCGCTAAGAGAATATAAATTCTATTTTTTCCGCAGTCAATTAAGACAAAATTACAATCTTTGCAGGCGTATCCTTGCGTGCGGTTATGCAACACTCCATTTTCCACGGGAATTTCCATGCCGCCTTCCTGGATGGCTTTCTTTCTGCTGAGAAAATTCGCTATATGCTTTTGAATAAAATTCTTTCGGTGCCCAGAAAAGGAGAGGCTTCCCCTGGCTGAACTGATCATAGGCAATTTCCCCAAACAGCATTTCCTTTCCGCATTTAGGACAATCCATTGCAGTTCCTCCAATTTCTGTTTCGCTTAAACGGTGACTCCTCAGGGCTTGTGCCTGACAGATGCGGTGCGGACGGCGGCGCAATTTTCCAAACAGATGAATGACTCTGCTGCTGATTATAACACAGCCGGGATAAGATGAATCCGGAATTGCTGAAGAACCGCGAGAATCGTGTAGTACGCACAAAAAAATCTGTAAAATTGGATATAAAATTATATAAAATATCTCCTTTTGCTTGACAAATTCTCCTTGCAGCACTACTATGAAAGAAGGAAAGGTGTGATGGAGATGAACAACAAAGGTGAGGCCAATCGCAGTGTGCGTTTGACCCGGCGCCGCCTGTCCGATGCGCTGGTCACATTGCTGCTCCAAAAACCCGTGCGGGAAATTACGGTTCGCGAACTGACGAATTTGGCGAAGGTCAGCCGGGGAACTTTCTATTTCCATTACTCAGACATTTATGAACTGATGGAGAAGGTGGAGCAGGACCAGATTGACGGAATAGAGCGCCTGATGGATGACATCCTTCCACGTCTTGAAAATGACTCGACCCCGGAATCCCTGCGCACGCTCTACCGATATCTGGATGAAAATGACGGGATATGCAGCGCTCTGCTTGGCCCTAACGGTGACCCGGCGTTCCGCGGTCGGCTCGAGACACTCATCGGCGAACGGTGCCTTGACTGTTTTTCCTCGGTGAACACCGCTACGCCCGTTCAGCGGTATATGGTTGCGTTTGCAATCCAAGGGTGCTTTGGCAATATTGAGACCTGGCTTGAACGCGGCAAGCCGGAACCCGTGAATGAGATGGCGGACATCACCTGGATGGCCATCCGCGCTGTCACGCAGGCTGCAGTTGCTGCGAAATAAGGCTTGATTTGATGCCGGGCTTCCTATATAATTAAAGAAACATCAATGCCCTTGCCTTTGCGGCTGGGCACGAACAAAGGAGATACATGATATGGGCTTTTTTGATAAGTTCAAGAAGAAGGAAACCGCTCCCGCTTTCCCTGCAATCCTCGGCGCTGATGCTGCCGGTACCGTGGTTAAGATGGAGGATATTCCGGACGATGTTTTTGCACAGGGAATCCTCGGTCAGGCCTGCGGCATTGAGCCTGCCAAGGGCGAAGTTTACGCACCCTGTGATGGTGAGATTACGCAGGTACCCGATACACTTCACGCACTTGGCATTCTCGCCGCAAACGGCGTGGAAGTGCTGATTCATGTGGGCGTGGATACCGTTGAGATGAAAGGCGATGGATTTTCCGCCAAAGTTGCCATGGGCGATAAGGTCACCAAGGGTCAGCTTCTGCTGACGATGGACCTCGAAAAAATCAAGGCGGCGGGCCATCCTGCTGTTGTGATTACCGTTGTCACCAACACCGATGACTACGCTGCTGTGGAGACAGTCGCCTCCGGTGCGGTGCAGCCCGGCGATGACCTGATGAAGATCACCAAATAATTGCCTGAAACCTGTGCGGCGCAGAGAAAGAACTCTGCGCCGCAATTGCTTTGCCGCCCCTTTTCACTCCGGTGATTTTGTGGTACAATAAACCCATGTCTATAAAAGAAAAGAGGAACGTTACATGAGTGCTATTCTCGCAGTATGCGGGTCTGCTTTCTGCGCCATGGTCAGTGATGGCCGCATGGTGGAGGAACCTGTGAAGGACGGTAAGCCGCATATCCTCACTGATCAGCTTCCCAAAATCCGTAAGGTGAACCGCAATGTCCTGGTAGGATTTGCGGGGGATACGGTTGCGGCGACACAGATTATCAATTCACTGGATGAATATGACGTTCAGTACCTGACACTGGAAAAGACTGTCAAGGTCCTGCACGCTGCCGCACAGAATGTTGCCTGTGCCCCGGTGGGGGTGCGTCTGCTCGTGGGCGGGCGCGGCCGCAAGGGAGATTTTCAGCTTGTCAGCCTTGGCAGCGAACAGCAGTATGAGCCGCAGCCGCAGCCTGCACGGGAGGACGCCTACCTGATTGAGGGCGCCTGCTCCCATACGGAAATCGGCCCGTTCCTTGAAAGTTTCGTCCGTCCCCGTGCGGCAAGCTGGCGCAGCCTTGATGATGTGGCCAAAACGCTTGATGACTGTATCACCGAACTGGCATCCAAAGATCCAACAGTCAATACGACTTTCTACCGTGAATTGGTGATGTGAAAGGGGAGAGCGCTATGGAACAGGATTGCAATGCACTGTTCGCGGATCTTGCGGTGGGTGTTCCTGCCGATGTACGCCGTCTTTATGACGCAGGTGATTTTGACGCAGCCAACCGCCGGATTGATGCACTTCTGACGCAGAGCCGCCTGCCGGAACAGGGCCGCAATGCGCTGCTGGCTCTGCGGGAGATGATGCGCCGCATCCCGGAGTATTATACGCTCAGCAGGGAAGAAGCAATCGCCCAGATGCAGGCGGAGGTTCCGGACTACACGCCGGAAGAGTTTGATGCACTTGTGGCCGCTGACCGGCTGGACTGGCGGTATGTGAACGGACAGCCGCGCTACCTCGACCGCTTCCTCAATGCACTGCGGCTCTATCCGGACATGAATGCGCGCGGCTTTGCGCCGGATCCGTCCGAGACGGAAAATCGGGACGCAATGCTTGCCGCCATGCACGAGCGCGGTTCCCTCACGGCCTGCATTACGCTGCGCGCATCGGTGGCTCCGGCTCCGGGCCTTGTCAAAGACCCCAACGCGCCGTTTGAGGCCTGGCTGCCCATCCCGGCAGACTGTGAGCAGCAGAGTGACATTGAAATTTTGGATGCCACGCCCGGCGGGGAAGTCGCCCCGGCGGATGCGCCGCAGCGCACAATCTACTGGAAAACCACGGCCGCTCAGGCACTCTGCACAGTGACGTATCGCTACCGCATCTGCGCAGCTTATCATGATATGGATGCGCTGACGCCCGACCCCGTACAGCCGACTTTCTACACGCATGAGGAGGCCCCGCACATCCTCTTTACCCCTTGGCTGCGTGCACTGTGCGAGGAAATTACGGCTGATTGCAAAGGCCCTGTGGAAAAAGCCCGTGCAATTTACGATTATGTGACTACAAACACCAACTACCGCTACCAGCCTGCGTATGCGTGCCTTGAAAATATTTCGGAAAACTGCGCCAAATCCGGCTGGGGCGACTGCGGTGTGATGTCACTGCTCTTTATCACGCTGTGTCGCATTGCGGGGATTCCGGCCCGCTGGCAGAGCGGCCTCTATGTGACCCCCAAAGAGGCGGGCTGCCATGACTGGGCACAGTTTTACATTGCACCTTATGGCTGGCTTTGGGCGGACTGCTCGTTTGGCTCGAGCGCACATCGCTTTGGCTGTGAGGAACGCCGCCGGCATTTCTTTGGCAATCTCGACCCGCTGCGCATGGTTGCGAACCGCGGCTTCTATACCCAGCTGACGCCGCCGGATAACGCCTGGCGCAATGACCCCTATGATAACCAGACCGGGGAGGCTGTTCTGGATGGCAAACCGCTTCTGCATGATGCGCTGGATACCGATGTCACACTGGTGGATTTTACTTGGGAAACACCGTTTTGAACCACAGGCAAAGTCATTTTGCCTCTGTAAAGAATGAAATGAATATTCTGGCTGTTATATTTTACAAGAATATAACAAAACAGATATGAATTTCGGCCGATAAGAGGGATGGCAGAGCCTTTTGAAATGAAACACAGAATGAAAAGGAGACTGAGCTATGAAAATCGCACTGATCAATGAGAACAGCCAGGCGGCCAAAAATGCTCTGGTGGAAGCCACTTTGCGCAAGGTCGTTGAGCCGATGGGCCATGAGGTCGTCAACTACGGTATGTATACCGCTGACGATGCTGCACAGCTGACTTATGTACAGAACGGCATTCTGGCTGCTGTACTGCTCAATTCCGGCGCGGCGGACTATGTGATCACCGGCTGCGGCACCGGCGAGGGTGCCATGCTGGCGCTGAACAGTTTCCCGGGGGTTATCTGCGGCCATGTCGAGGACCCTGTGGATGCGTATACTTTTGCCCATGTGAATGACGGCAATGCCGTGGCTCTGCCTTTCGCCAAAGGCTTCGGCTGGGGCGGTGAGCTGAATCTGGAATATACCTTTGAAAAGCTGTTTGGCTTCGGCCACGGTCAGGGCTACCCCAAAGAGCGCGTGGTACCTGAACAGCGCAACAAGAAGATCCTGGACGGCGTGCGTGAGGTTGCTTTCCGTGACCTGTGCGAGATCCTGAAGGACCTCGACCGCGATCTCGTCCGCGGCGCTTTCGCTGGTGAGCATTTCGCTGAACTGTTCTTCCCGGCCTGCAAGGATGACAAAATCGCCGCCACGGTCCGTGAACTGATGGCCTGATTGCCAATAAAAAAACACAGGAAGGTCTCCGGCATATACCGGAGACCTTCCTGCTGTTATATGGAGACTCTTGGGAAGAAAATTGCAAATTATTTTACCCGAGTGATGAACGGGCATGGCTGACGGTTCACTGCACCGGGCGTTCCTGATTGGATGATAGATATTATATAGGAAAAAGAGGAACGTGTAAATACATCCCGACAGAGAACATACGCAAAGATTTTTGTGGAAGCTGCCCTATTGACAGATGTGAATTTTTGTGCCAAAAACCTTAGAAAAACTGCCCTGCGTATGATTCAACCGGTGCAATTGCGTGGCGGCACGTTCATGCGGAGCCTTATTTATGCTGCTCAACATACTGCTCGAAGTTTAATAAAACGCCGAGCAGCGGCTCGGGCAGACGGCGGTGACATTCTTCTTTCAGATTGTCAGGAACCCCATAAAAGCCTTCGGCGATGCTCCCGGCAATGGCAGTCAGCGTATCGCAGTCGCCGCCGAGCGAAACTGCCGTGCGAATTACATCTTCAAAATCAGTCCCCTCCAGGAAAGCCGTAATGGCCTCCGGCACGGTTTCCATGCAGGTTTCAATATGAAAATAGCCGGGACGAATCTCATCACAGCTGCGGTTTAGTGCATAGTGGAACTCACGTTCAATGTAGCCCTTAATTTCAGCCTTGCTGTGGCCGGTTCTCGCTAAGAAGATGGCACTGGCCGTAGCCTCGGCACCCTTAATCCCCTCCGGATGGTTGTGAGTGACTTCGGCGGACAGTTTTGCCGCGTGCCGAACGGAATCCAGATCACTGTACAGCCACGCGGCAGAGGACACGCGCATGGCGGAGCCGTTGCCAAAACTGTTGTAGGCTTTGCCGTTCGGGTCAAGGAGCCAGTCCTCAAACATTCCGCCGTAACCGGCATCGGGGTACATTTTCCCGAACTGCCGCATTCGCTTCGCAATCGCCCGGCGGATTGTTTCATCATCCGCCCCGGGCAAAACGTCCATGAACGCCTGCCCGACTGCCAGCGTCATCACCGAGTCATCGGTAAAAGTGGAACGGGCAGAGAACAGAGGAAAATCCTTTGTCTTGTCTCCCATATCAAATTCGTAGGGACTTCCGATTATATCGCCCAAAATAGCACCAATCATCGCGTTTGACCTCTTTTCCCTGTGTGACGAAGTTGTTTTGTAAAGCAAGATGCCGCTGGTAACAATAGTGATTTATGATTAGTATATCACGAGACTGGCAAGGAGCGCAAGGCTGCATTATTGCACAAAACGTCAATGATTGAACACTTGTACAAAAATTGTAGATTGTGCCCCGACTCCGTGCATGGTACAATTTTCTGCGTAAAAACACCGGGAAAGGATGAGCTTTCATGGATTTTCAGGGCTTTTATACGGGAAAGGTTTTCGATGCCTATACCTTTTTTGGCGCACATCCCGACACGGACGGAACGCACTTTGCGGTATGGGCCCCCTCGGCCCGGGAGGTAAAAATCATTACCAGCGGACTTTCGGATGGGAACTGGGCGGAATGGCCGATGCATAAGACAGCGTTCGGCTGCTGGGAGGGCGATGCGCCAGGCTGCGGCAGAGGAACCTGCTATCAGTACCGGATTACTGGGGCGGACGGGAGTGTTGTGGACCATTGCGATCCCTATGGTGCGGCGATGACACTGCGCCCGGACGGACGCAGCATTGTCTGGGGAATGCCATCACATCACTGGAATGATGAGGGCTGGATGTCCTCCCGCACCAAGAATTTTGATGCGCCGCTCAATATTTACGAGGCGCAGGCCGGAAGCTGGCGCTGTCACGAGGACGGGACACCGTACACCTATACCGAACTGGCCGGCGTTCTCCCTGCTTACCTGAAAGAAAACGGCTATACCCACCTTGAACTGATGCCGTTGAGCGAATATCCTTTTGATGGGAGCTGGGGCTACCAGACCACAGGCTTCTTTGCGCCCACCAGCCGTTATGGTACGCCGGATGAACTCTGTACTTTTGTGGATGCCTGCCACGAGGCGGGCATTGGCGTGATTTTTGACTTTGTGCCGGTTCATTTTGCCGTGGACTCCTACGGACTCAAACATTTTGACGGTACGGCGCTCTATGAGTATCCCGCCGCTGCGGTGGGGCAGAGTGAGTGGGGAAGCTGCAACTTCATGCACTCCCGAGGGGAAATCCGCTGTTTCCTTCAGTCTGCGGCAGATTATTGGCTTCGGGTGTTCCATGCCGATGGCCTGCGCATGGATGCCGTCAGCCGCCTGATTTATTGGCAGGGGGATCCGGCCCGGGGCGTCAATGGCTCAACGCTGGAGTTCTTGCGCGGCATGAATCGGGGATTGCAGGAGAGGCACCCCACGGCAATGCTGATTGCGGAGGATTCAACAGACTATAATAAGGTAACGGCTCCCGTGGAATACGGCGGACTGGGCTTTGATTACAAGTGGGATCTTGGATGGATGAATGACACGCTGGACTACTTCAAAAAGTCCCCGGCACAGCGGCGGGATAACCTGGGTAAGCTGACCTTCTCAATGATGTATTTTTGGCGGGAACATTATATCTTGCCTTTCAGCCACGATGAAAACGTTCACGGCAAAGCGACCATCCTCCAAAAAATGTACGGCGATTATGACGGCAAGTTCCCGCAGGGACGGCTGCTCTACCTTTATATGGCGGTGCATCCCGGTAAAAAGCTGGATTTTATGGGCAATGAGTTCGGCCAGCTTCGGGAGTATGATGAGAGCCGCGGGCAGGACTGGGAACTGCTGCGCTATCCCATTCACGATGCGTTTGCGCATTTTCGCCGGGAAATGAACCGACTCTACTTGAATTATGATGCGTTTTGGCGGGGCGAGTTTGACCCGAATGGTTTTCTCTGGCTGGATTGTGACCATCCCGAGAAAAATGCCTGCGCCATTCTGCGCCGCGGAGAAAAAAGTACGGTGTTCGCTGCGTTCAACTTTGGGGATGAACCTCTTGCAGATTACTGCCTCACACTGCCCGAGTCGGGACGCTGCACGCTGCTGCTTGACACGGATTGGCAGTGCTGGGGCGGAAATACGCCCCGTCCCGGCTGTGAGACGGCGGAAGAAACAAAAGGGGAGATAACGCTGACTCTTGCCCCGTACAGCGGACGGCTTTATCTGTTTGAAAAAATATCAGACTGACGGACTGAAAAAACGGTTGCATTATGACGGAGATTCCTTATATAATATGAAGGTATAGAAAGCTGCCGCGAGGCAGGAAATAAAAAACGGGGAAAACCTGTGAGAAAAATTCATTTTGAGCAAAACATAGAAATTCCAAAAGAAAATTTTATGTTTTGCCGAAAAAAAGCTTGCATTTCCGATAGACCTGTGGTATTATACTTCTTGGCTGCGAACGGCTGGTGAGAACGGGCGTTCGACACCAGCTGCGATATGCGTTGATGCGGGAGGTTGCCGCACCCCATAGGGTGACGGGTTTTTCCGCGGAGTATGTCCGATCTTAGAACCGGGCGAAAGAATTACGAATGCGAAGGGATATGTACGGCGCTGCATTCTGCGGCACGGACCAATTTCCACAGCTTTGCGATGAATTCTTCCGGGGGAACTGCGGTGCGCGGTTCACCGGATTTTCTGATGCGAAACTGTTGAACACCCGGAAGCGTGTGTGATTTATCGGCTCGCCTAAGGCAACACAAAATTTAGGAGGCGAATCAAATGGCAGTCAAAGAAAAAATCAGAATCCGTCTGAAGAGCTACGATGCATCCCTGATCGATGCGGCGGCGGCCAAGATTGTGGAAACCGCGAAGCGCACTGGCGCCCGCGTGTCCGGTCCTATCCCCCTGCCCACCGACAAGGAAGTGGTCACCATCCTGCGCGCTGTTCATAAGTACAAGGACAGCCGTGAGCAGTTTGAGACCCGCACCCACAAGCGTCTGAT
>JAQXGE010000073.1 GCA_029006135.1 Oscillospiraceae bacterium
GGGATGTTACTAATGGAGGTGCTTTATGGCACGTATTGCTGGTGTTGATCTGCCTCGCGAGAAGCGGATCGAGGTTGGTCTGACTTATGTTTATGGTATCGGTCAGAGCACTGCTGACGAGATTCTCGCCGGCACCGGAATTAACCCGGATACCCGCGTCAAGGATCTGTCTGCTGAGGATGAAGCCAAGATTCGCGACTACATTGACAAAAACAACATCATCGTTGAAGGCGATCTTCGCCGGAACGTTGCGCTGGACATCAAGCGTCTGACCGAAATCCAGTGCTATCGTGGTGTCCGCCATCGCAAGGGTCTTCCCTGCCGCGGCCAGCGCACTAAGACCAATGCGCGTACCTGCAAAGGTCCCAAGCGCACTGTCGCTAACAAGAAGAAGTAAGGAGGAACTGAAATGGCTGCTACGAAAGCAAGTGCGGCTCGTTCTGCCCGCACCAAGAAGAAAGAGCGCAAGAATATTGCTGCCGGTACTGCTCATATCCAGAGCACGTTTAACAACACCATCGTGACCATCACCGATCTGCAGGGCAACACCGTTTCCTGGTGCAGCACGGGCGCGCTGAATTTCCGCGGTTCCCGTAAGAGCACTCCTTACGCTGCCCAGTCTGCCGCCGAAGTCGCTGCCAAGGCTGCGATGGAGCACGGCATGAAGACCGTTGAGGTCTACGTCAAGGGCCCCGGTTCCGGACGTGAGAGCGCGATCCGCGCCCTGCAGGCTACTGGCCTGGAGGTCACCATGATCCGCGACGTTACCCCGATTCCCCACAACGGCTGCCGCCCGCCCAAGCGCCGCCGCATTTGATTGTAAGGAGGAAACTGAATTATGGCAAAGAATACTCAGCCGATCGCAAAGCGTTGCAAGGCTCTCGGCATTTCTCCTGCAGTCATGGGCTATGCCAAGAAAAACACCACCCGCAACTCCAACGGCAACTTCCGCAAGAAGAAGTCTGAGTACGCCACTCAGATGCAGGAAAAGCAGAAGCTGAAGTTCATCTACGGCGTTCTGGAGAAGCAGTTCTCTAACTACTTCGAGGAAGCTTCTCGCCGTCCCGGCCAGGCCGGTGAAAACCTGCTCCAGCTTCTGGAGTGCCGTCTGGACAACGTTGTTTTCCGTCTGGGCTACGCTTCTACTCGCCGCGATGCCCGTCAGCTCGTTTCTCATAACCACTTCACCGTCAACGGCAAGCGGGTCAACATCCCCTCTTACCAGGTGAAGGCCGGCGATGTGATCGAGGTCTACGAGGGCAGCCGCAAGATTGAGAAGTTCGCCAAACTGACCGGCGCCGATGCCGCTGTTGTCGCTCTGCCCGGCTGGCTGAGCCGCGAGACCGGCAGCCTCAAGGGCGTTGTTACCCGTCTGCCTGAGCGCAGCGACATCGATTATGAGGTTCAGGAACATCTCATCGTCGAGTTGTACTCCAAGTAAGCTCTCTTTTCTGCCGAAATTTTTTACAAACCTGCGCCCGCTTTTGGGCTTGCAGGCTGATCAAGGAGGGTTTTTATGATGGAGATTGAACGCCCCAAGATCGAGACGGCCAGCCTTTCGCCGGATGGCCGCTATGGTAAGTTCGTTGTTGAGCCGCTGGAACGCGGTTTCGGCACCACGTTGGGCAACAGCCTGCGTCGTGTGCTGCTCTCCAGCCTGCCCGGTGTGGCAGTGACCAGCGTCAAAATCGATGGCGTTGTGCATGAGTTCTCTGTGATTGAGGGCGTGCGCGAGGATGTCACCGAGATCGTCCTGAACCTGAAGGGCATTGCTGCTAAGATTTACGGCGATGGCCCCAAGACGGTTCGCATTGAGGCAGTCGGTCCGTGCGAAGTCACGGCCGGCAGCATCAAGCAGGGCGATGACCTGGAGGTCCTCAACCCTGAGTGGCATATCGCCACCCTGGGCGATGGTGCCAAGCTGGTTATGGAACTGACCTTTGACAAGGGCCGCGGCTATGTTCCCGCCGAAAAGAACAAACTGGCTCTGATTGAGAAGAATGACATCACCACCCTTCCGGTGGACAGCATTTATACGCCGGTGCTCAAGTGCAACTACACGGTGGAAAACACCCGTGTTGGCCAGATTACCGACTATGACAAGCTGACCATTGAGGTTTGGACCGATGGCACCATCAGCGCACAGGAGGCTCTGAGCCTTTCTGCCCGCGTTCTGACGGAGCATCTCAACCTGTTTGTCAACCTGTGCGATGAAGCCGCTGAGACCGAAATCATGGTCGAAAACGACGAGAAGGGCAAGGAAAAGGCCCTTGAGATGACGATTGAGGAACTGGACCTGAGCGTCCGTTCTTTCAACTGCCTCAAGCGCGCCGGCATCAACACCGTGGGCGATCTCGTGAATAAGAGCGAGGACGACATGATGAAGGTGCGTAACCTTGGCCGTAAGAGCCTCGAGGAAGTCATGGCAAAGCTGGACAGCCTGGGCTTTACGCTTACTAAAGACGAAGACAACTGATTTTGTAAAGGAGTGAAACGGAATGCCCGGTACTAGAAAGCTCGGCCGCGCGACCGATAGCCGTAACGCGATGCTGCGTGCGATGGTCACTTACCTGTTCGAGAACGGCAAGATCGAGACCACCGTTACCCGCGCTAAGGAAGTCCGTGCTATGGCTGACAAGATGGTTACCCTCGGCAAGAGCGGTGACCTGCACGCAAAGCGTCAGATTTTCAGCTACATCACCAAGGAAGATGTGGCCAAGAAGGTCATGGACGTTTACGCTGCCAAGTACGCTGACCGCAATGGTGGTTACACCCGTATCATCAAGACCGGTGTCCGCCGCGGCGACGCCGCCGAGATGGCCATCATCGAACTGGTCTGATAGACGGAAATCTTTTTAAGCATCAAGGCACCTGCCCGTTCGGGCAGGTGCCTTTTTTGCTGCGTATCGTTCCAGGCAAAACAAAGAGGGGAGAGGCATTGAAAAGCGCATTTTTCCATGCCGCAAGGCACTTTTTCAGGCGGCGAGAGAATTGGCTACACGAAAATGGGCAAGACTGGTTTTGCGGCCTGTTTATGGTACTGAAAATTTTCCGAAAACGTAAAGTATTTGTATCCGTTGTTAAATCGCACAGAATTTTTCACTCAAAGATTCGCTGCCAATGTGCAAAGCGCAGAAAATCGGCAGAACAGGGAAAAAAGAACAAATAAGGGCTGATTTTGTCGTACACCTGTGATAAAATAAAAAATAATCGTGCGGTATTGTGCCGCAGTCATCAAAGATGAATCAATGAATGTACTGAATGTAAGGAGCAACAGTTATGGCTGAACAAACTCTTGGTCCCCGCGATTTCTTTGCAAAGGAAGCGGCAATCGCCGACTTGGCGCTGCTTGCCTGCCCCGGTGCAGAGGAACTTTGCAAGCTCGTGGACGGTCATCTCGTCCGCTGGGCCCGTGAAGTTGGCATGGATGTAGACACTTTCATCATTCCTTCGGACTGCCCCCGTTTCCAGTCCGGCGATGCTAAGGGCTTGGTCAAGGCTTCCACCCGCGGCGATGATGTCTATATTTTCGTGGACCCGGGCAACTATAGCGTGACTTACAATCTGTTTGGATACGAAAATCATCTTTCTCCCGATGACCACTTCCAAAACCTCATCCGCCTGATTCAGGCAGTTTCCGGCCGTGCACATCGCATCAGCGTGATTATGCCCAGCCTGTACGGCGGCCGCCAGCATCGCCGTGTCAGCCGTGAGAGCCTTGACTGCGCTTACGCTCTGCAGCAATTGCGTTCCATGGGCGTTAAGAACATCATCACGTTTGATGCGCATGACCCCCGCGTGATGAACGCCGTGCCCCTCATGAGCTTTGATAATGTCATGCCTACCTATCAGGTTCTGAAGTGCCTGCTTCACCATGTGCCTGATGTCAATTTTGACAAGGACCATTTCATGGTCGTCTCCCCCGATGAGGGCGCTATGAACCGCAATATGTACTACTCCAGCGTTCTGGGCTGCAATTTGGGTATGTTCTACAAGCGCCGCGACTACACCCGTATTGTCAACGGCCGCAACCCCATTGTCGCCCATGAGTACCTGGGTGAGGACGTTAAAGGCAAGGATGTCTTTATTGCAGATGACATCATTGCCTCCGGCGAGTCCATGCTCGACATCGGCTATGAACTGAAGATGCGCGGCGCACGCAACATCTACACCTGCGCAACCTTCCCGCTCTTCACTGCCGGCCTGGATAAGTTCGACAAGGCTTACAACGATGGTATCATCAAGGCAGTTCTCGGCACCAATCTGACCTACCGCAAGCCGGAACTGCTTGCCCGCGAGTGGTACTATGATGTTGACCTGTCCAAGTACACCGCTTACTTCATCGCGGCCATCAACCACGATATGAGCGTTTCCAGCCTGATTGATCCTATGTCCAAGATTCGTGCTCTCCTTGATAAGCACGGAATCCCCGTGGGCGAACAGGAATAAAATTTATCAAAACACTTTGGTTTGCCTGCGGTTTTTCCGCCATGAAAAATATTGGCATGACACGGCAAAAGGAGGAATCAGTCTTATGTCGCCCATGGAAAAACTGAAAGAACTGGTGGCGGGGAAAAAGGTCGCCTTCATCGGTGCGGGCGTCAGCCACAAGCCCTGCATCACAATGTTTGCTGCACTGGGCGCAGAGATTACGCTCTGTGACCAGAAAAAATCGATTGAGGATTTCGGCGATTATGCCGATACGCTGCGCAGTCTGAACATAAAACTCAGTCTGGGCGAAAATTACACGGACGGGTTTGCCGGGCAGGACATTATCATGCGCACACCCGGCTATGAGTATTTCAAGCCTGAACTTCAGGCCGCCAAACAGGCGGGCACAATGGTCACCAGCGAGGTAGAACTTTTCTTTGAGCTTTGCCCCTGCGAGATTGTGGCCGTGACCGGATCGGACGGCAAAACCACCACGACAACCCTCATTGCCAAAATGTTTGAGGCTGCCGGGCGCCATGTATTCCTGGGCGGCAATATTGGCGCGGCGCTGCTGCCTCAGCTGCCTGACGTTAAGCCCGATGACGTGGCGGTGGTGGAACTTTCCAGCTTCCAGCTGATTAGTATGCGCCGCAGCCCCAAGGTGGCCGTTGTGACCAACGTGACACCCAACCACCTTGACCATCACAAGGATATGCAGGAATATATTGATGCAAAGCGCAATATCCTGCTCTGGCAGGAACCGCCCTGCCGTGCGGTTCTCGGCTTTGAGAACGACATCTCCCGCGCAATGTCCGCCGACTGCAAGGGCGAGCAGGTCTGGTTCACCCGCCTGCATGAGACCGATAACGGCGCCTTCCTGCGCGAGAGCGATGACACGCTCTGCTATGCCGAAAACGGCACGGTGACGCCCATTCTTCCGCGTGCCGAGGTCAAACTCCGCGGCCTGCATAATGTTGAAAACCTGCTGGCCGCCATTGCCGCTGTCTGGGGCCGTGTCCCTGTCGAGGCCATGCGTCAGGTCGGCTCGACCTTTACCGGCGTGGAACACCGCATTGAGCCGGTTCGCGTTCTGGACGGCGTGACCTACTATAATGACTCCATCGCCACCAGTCCCACCCGCACGATTGCCGGACTGCGCAGTTTTGATCAAAAGATTATCCTCATTGCGGGCGGATATGACAAACACATCCCCTATGAACCGCTGGCCCCCGAACTGATTGCCCATGTCAAGACGCTTGTCCTGATGGGTGCAACCGGCCCGCGCATCGAGGAAGCACTGCGTGCCCACCCCGATTTCCGCGAGGAAGATATGACAATCCTTCACGCTTCGGATATGCGGGATGCCGTGGCGCAGGCCCGCGCAGCGGCAAAGCCCGGCGATATCGTGAGCCTTTCACCCGCTTCGGCCTCCTTTGACCTTTACCCCAACTTTGAGGCCCGCGGACGGGAATACAAGCAGATTGTGATGGAACTGAAATGATTGCTGCAGTTTCCACCCCCGAACAAAAAGAACACTATTCGGCGCTGATAGCCGGGATGCCCTACTTTCAGGCTGTTATGGGAACCTATCTGACTCTCTGGGCCGATAACCCCGGCGCACCACTTAAAATGTATCTGGCCGGCGAAGCCGCACTCTCGATGTGGGGCAATAAAGCTGTTATGTGCGGTATGCCGGATGACTGGGAAGAACTGACCTTCTTTCTCCGCTTTGCGGGCATAGAGAGCCTTCTCTGCGATACCACCCCACCCAAGCCCTGGCAGCCTGATACGCAGCTGTACCGCTTTGTGCTCGGCGCCGGGCAGCAGCTGCCTTTGGCAGAACAGCCGGACGGCTTTGTGCGCAATGAAACGCCTTCCATTCTTGCTGTGTCCCGGCTGCTGTTCGGGGACAGGGAATCGCATCGGGAATACTTTTATACGGTGGCCTGCACTGCCGTCAACCATGGCCTTGGCTGCTGCCGCACTCTTGAGCGGGAAGGGGAGATAATCTCCACGGTCGGCTGCTATGAGCGAGCAAACGGGGAAGCCTATATGTCAACGGGCGAGACAATTCCCGAACTGCGCGGTCAGGGCCTTGGCGGATGGCTGATTGTATCACTGGCCAATGAACTGGCCGGACAGGGATGGAACGTTTCACTCCTCTGTGTGCAGGAACGCTGCCATTTTTACCGCCGTCTCGGCTTTGCCGAGGAGGGGCAGATTATTTCGTATCGACTGGAAAAACAGGAATAAGGGATTTTTAGAATGATTGAACAATTTTACGACCTGAAGCCGGAGGTCCTTGCACTCGACCGCAAGGCACTGGAACTCTGCCGCGAACAATTTGCAAAACTTGAGGAAATCCGCGATTATAACCAGCTCAAGATGCTCCGCGCTTTTACGGACTGCGGAGTGGAAGCACGGCATTTCCTCGGCTCGACCGGTTACGGTGTCTGGGATGACAGCCGCAACAAACTTGAGGAAGTCTTTTCCCGCTGCATGGGCGCGGAAGATGCCCTGGTGCGCCCGCAGTTCATGAGCGGCACACATACGCTGACGGTTGCTCTTTTTGGACTGCTTCGCACCGGGGATACGCTGCTTGCCGCCACCGGCCGCCCCTATGATACGCTTGAGGGTGTGATTGGCATCGGTGAGGCAGGCAAAGGCTGCGGAACGCTGCGCGAATATGGCGTGAACTACGATGAAGTTCCGCTTCTGCCTGACAATACCCCTGATTACGCGGCGATTGCCGAGCACGCAAAAACTGCCACGGTGGTTCATATCCAGCGCAGCCGCGGCTATTGCCAGCGCAATGCCTTTGATTTGGCAACGATTCAGAAAGTTGCGGACACCGCCCGTGCGGCCAATCCCAATGTTGTGATTTTCGTGGATAACTGCTATGGTGAGTTTACCCAGAAGCAGGAGCCTCTGGCGGCCGGTGCCGACATCATTGCCGGCAGCTTTATCAAAAACCCCGGCGGCGGAATCACGCCCACCGGCGGCTACATTGCGGGCCGCGCCGATTTGGTGGAAAAAATCAGCCACCGCTTCACGGCGCCCGGCATCGGCAAGGAACTCGGCTGCACACAGGACAGCCTGCGCAGCCTTTTCCTCGGCTTTTACTATGCGCCCGGTGTTGTCTGTGAGGCACTCAAAACGGCTGTCTATGCCCAGTGTCTGCTCGAGCAGGTGGGTGTCAAACCCATCCCGCGCTACAATGAGGACCACAACGACATCGTGACCTGCTTTGACTCGGGCAGTGCCGCAGCGCTTCAGGGCTTCTGCGCGGGGATTCAGTCCTGCAGCCCGGTGGACAGTCTCGTGAACCCGGAGCCGGCCGATGAGCCTGGTTACACGGATCAGGTCGTGATGGCTTCCGGCTCCTTCACAGAAGGCAGCACCATCGAGATCAGCTGTGATGGTCCGCTGCGTGCGCCTTATACCTGCTACCTTCAGGGCGGCGTCAACTTTACGGCAGGCCGTGCGGCAGTGCTCAACGCCGTGCAGAAGGCGTTCTTCTGAGAAAAATCAGTAATTCTCCGCTCCAGCGCAGTCTTTTTAGGACTGCGCTTTTTGCTTTGTTCTATCATAACAAAATATGTACGTTCTTTACAAAATTATCGTTGAAAAAGCCTGAGAAATAATGTAAAATAAGAACATTAAGAACACCGCACCTGCGGATTTGGAAATGAGGTAACGGTTATGGAACACGCGAATCCCCTGCTAAAAAATAATAATAGCCCCGCTAAATTCATCACAATCGGTGAAGTTATGCTCCGTTTGACCCCGCCCAACTACGAAAAAATCCGTATGACGTCCAACTTTGAGGCCAGCTACGGCGGAAGCGAGGCCAATATTGCGCTGGCGCTCGCCAACCTCGGGGTGGACAGCACGTTTTTCAGCGTTGTCCCCAACAATTCGCTGGGTAAAAGTGCGGTGCGCTGGCTGCGCTCCAACGATGTGCACTGCACCCCGATGATTCTTTCCACACCTGAGGAGACTCCCTCTCACCGTCTGGGCACCTATTATCTGGAAACCGGCTATGGTATCCGCGCCAGCAAGGTCATCTATGACCGCAAACATTCCGCTATCACTGAGTATGATTTGAGCAAGGTGGACCTGGACGAACTGTTTGATGGGTATGACTGGCTGCATCTCTCGGGTATCACCCCCGCCCTCAGTCCCAGCTGCGCTGATTTTATCCTCAAGTGCCTCAAGAAAGCAAAGGAGATGGGTCTGACCGTCAGCTTTGACGGCAACTTCCGCAGCAGTCTGTGGAGCTGGGAGGAAGCGCGGGACTACTGCACTCAGTGCCTGCCCTATGTGGATGTTCTGTTCGGCATTGAGCCGTATCATCTGTGGCGCGATGAAAATGACCACAGCAAGGGTGATTATAAAGATGGCGTTCCTCTACAGCCGAGCTATGAGCAGCAGGATGAGATTTTCCAGGCGTTTATTGAGCGCTACCCCAATCTCAAATGCATTGCCCGCCATGTCCGCTATGCTCATTCCGGTTCGGAAAACAGCCTTAAGGCGTTTATGTGGTATGAGGGACATACTTTTGAGAGCAAGCTCTTTACCTTCAATATCCTTGACCGTGTGGGCGGCGGCGATGCGTTCGCCAGCGGCCTGATTTACGCCATGATGCACGACTACAAGGCCATGGACATGATCAACTTTGCGGTTGCCAGTTCGGTCCTCAAGCATACCATCCATGGTGATGCCAATATTACCGATGATGTGGACTCCATTCGCAACCTGATGAACATGAATTATGACATCAAGCGGTAACATACCCGCCAAAATCGCAAAGGCAGAGGCACTCCCGAAAAAAGCGGGGCAGTCTCTGCCTTTTTGTGGTTAAGCTCGCGCGGAACTTGCGTGATGTGATATAATAAAGATATGGAGGTGGACGTATGTCAGACGAAAAAAAGAATTTTGACCCTGCGGCCGTCACGGAGCAGGCCCGCACAGCGGTGACCGAGCTGCTGGATGCGGCCGGGCTGGAAAAAGGCGATGTGTTTGTAATCGGCTGTTCCAGCAGTGAAATCGTGGGAGGACATATCGGGAAGAACAGCAGCATGGAAGCTGCAGCTGCCGTGCTGGCCGGTGTCCTGCCGGAACTCAAGGCACGCGGCATCTACCTCGCCGCACAGTGCTGCGAGCATCTGAACCGTGCGATTGTCATTGAGCAGGAAGCGGCTCGCCGGTATGGCTGGGAGCCGGTCTGTGCCGTTCCGCAGCCCCATGCGGGCGGAAGCTGGGCAACTGCCTGCTGGCGCGCTTTTGAACATCCCGTTCTGGTGGAGGAAATCCGCGCAGGTGCGGGGATTGACATCGGCGGAACGCTCATCGGGATGCATCTGCGCCGTGTCGCCGTGCCGGTACGGCTGAGCATTAACCATATTGGTCAGGCGTCAATTCTCTGCGCGCGCACCCGGCCCAAATATATCGGCGGCGCCCGCGCTGTCTATGAGGAGGCAGAGCAATGATTTCTCAGCAGCAGCTTTCCGCTATGGCGGAAAACGTGGCCAAAATCCGTGAAACAATGACGCAGGCGGCCCGAAAGGCCGGGCGTGACCCGGCAGAAATCCTGCTCTGCGCGGCCTGCAAGACCCGCACGGTGGAGGAAGTCTCCGCCAGCGCCGCACTGCCCATCGACCTGTTCGGAGAAAACCATGTGCAGGAGCTGGTTGAAAAGACCGATGCAGGGGCCTATCTCGGCAAACCGGGGCATTTTATCGGCCATCTTCAGACCAATAAGGTCAACAAGGTGGTGGGGCGCGCGGCCCTCATTGAGAGCGTGGACAGCGTCCGCCTGCTTGAAAAAATTGAGCACGCCGCCGCAGCCGCGGACCTTACGCAGGATATTCTCATCGAAATCAATATCGGGGAGGAATCCAGCAAATCCGGCGTTGATGCGGATGAACTCTGGTCTTTGGCGCAGATGGCCATGGAGCAGCCGCATATCCGATTGCGTGGTTTGATGGCCATACCGCCCGCCGCCGCACAGCCGGACGAGACCCGCGCGTTCTTTGCCCGGATGCGGGAACTTCTTACGCAGGCGCAGACCCGTTTCGGCAAGGAACTCAACGTCCTTTCAATGGGCATGAGCGGGGATTACCCTATTGCCATTGAGGAGGGTGCAACCATCGTCCGCATTGGGACCGCCATTTACGGGGCGCGGGATTACAGCAAAAAATAAAAGCTCAAAAGAAAAACGCTTCACCGTCCGAATGCTTTTCGGATGATGAAGCGTTTATTTTATTGCCCGGGCCAGTTGGAACTGGAGAGGAGTGTTTCATCCGGCAATAGCCAGAGAGCTTCCACGCCGTCAAGACTTTCCACAAGCGCTTGCCCCTGTTCGGGCGGCAGGCAGAACAGCCCGGTGGAAAGCGCATCCCCCATGGCACTGCTCGAACACAGCACCGCAACGCTGCTCATATAGCGCGCAGGCTGCAAGGTGGAAAGGTCAATGAGATGGTGGTACCGCACGCCGTCCACGGTAAAATACCGCTGGTAATCACCGCTTATGACAAGACTTTGCCCCGGCTGCAATTCCACGGCTTGGATGTAAGCCGCCGTGGCGTACTGACCATCCTCACCGGGCCAGGGATTATCCACCCCGGCGGTCCAGAACGAACCGTCAGGCTTGGTGCCGATGGCCCGTACGTTGCCGCCGACATTGAGCAGCGCACTCGTCAGCCCGCGCACCTCGGCGGCCTGTGCACACTGCTCAACGGCGTAGCCTTTGCCCATGCTGCCCACATCCAGCCGAAGTGCAGGGTCCTTGAACTGAACGGTGCTGTTCTGCTCATCAAGAATCAGGTCGGCGGGGTCGCAGTGCGCCGCCGCAGCCTGCAAATCGGACTCGGCAGGAAGAACGGAGGCAGGGGCGGTTTCCTGATTGCCGGCGGCCTCCCGGGCATCGTGCCAGTACCGCAGAACCGCGCCGGCCGCCATATTGCAGGCACCGCCGGTCGTCTCAACCATTTGCTTGCCAAAAACCAGCAACCCCATGATTTCATCGCCGACCACAACGGCTTCTTCTGCAGCGTGCTCGTTGACGTCTGCCATGTTTGTTATGCCGTCATAGTGATTATAAATATCATAAAGACGATGATATTTGAGCAAATCCTCATGCAGTGCGGCGGTCTGGCGATCCCACTCCTCCTCACTGGCGGCGTAACCGGTCACAACAGTTACTGTATCAAATACATCCCACCATGTGACCGTGTATTTTTCCTGCTTGGCCGCACAGCCCGCGAACGGCAGAACCAGAGATACTGCCAAAACAGCACTCAGGGAAAGAGAAACAGCCCGGCGTCCCAAATTCATCATTGTCCGCCTCCTACCGCTTCATGTTCGCGGCACAGCTCTTCAAGCAATGCGCCGAGCGTCCAGCTGCGGCTTGTGGGGGTCACCATGGCACGTAGGGCAAACTGCGCACCGCCGCGGCGCACCTCGTCCACAAAGGCATTCAAATCACCATTGTCGTGCCGCAAACCGGACACAATCATTGCGGGCATTTCGGTAGGGGAGGGGACGGCATCGCCGCCCTCGCTGCGGCGGCCACGGCATAGATCCTCCACGGTGGTTTTAAGGTCGCGCTCATCCATTGCCCGTACCCGCAGACGGTAAAGGCGGGCGGCGTGTTCCACAGCACCGTATGCCGTGCTGCCGGGGCTGACCCGCCACAGCAGTACACAGCGCGGTTCCTGTTCGTTTTTTACTCGTGCTTTCATTTGGTTTCTCCTGGCACAGAATCATGCGTTTCAAAAAAGCGCGGGGCCGCAATAGGCCGCCGCGCTTTTATCATGGCTTACAGATCGGGGTGGTATTCCTTGCAGGTGCATTTCTTCCACTTCAGACCGCTGCCGCAGGGGCAGGGATCGTTGCGGCCGATTTTGGTGACCCGCACGGGAGCACTGCCCTTTGCACCGGGACGGGCGGGCGCACCCTCACCGGTGGGCTGGGCAACCTGTTCACGCTTCGGCTCCGCATTCTGCTGGCGGACCTCAATGGTCAGCAGCATATGCACGGCGTCTTCACGGATGGAAGCAATCATCTCATCGAACATGGCAAAGCCTTCGATGCGGTATTCCACGACCGGATCCTTCTGACCGTAGCCGCGCAGACCCATGCCCTGTTTGAGCTGGTCCATGTTGTCAATGTGCTCCATCCACTTGGAGTCCACGTTGCGCAGCAGGCAGATGCGTTCAAGCTCGCGCATCATCGGGGAACCGTACTTTTTCTCCTTGGCCTGCAAAATATTCATGCCGCGCTCGTAAAGGGTATTCTCGATGTCCTCGCGCGAAATGTTATTGAGCTGCTCGGTGGTGTAATTGAAGTCGGTGGGCAGGCACAGCCAGTTCATGTAGTGACGGCGCAGGGCGGCAAAATCCCAGTCATCGGCACTGTCGCCGCTCAGGTACGCGGTGCAGCTTTCGTGAATGGATTCCTTCATCATCTCGTGCAGTTTCTCCGAGATATCCTCCCCATCCAGAACCATGCGGCGCTGCTTGTAGATAATCTCACGCTGCTGGTTCATGACATCGTCATACTGGAGAACCTGTTTACGGATGGCAAAGTTGGAGGCTTCCAGCTTTTTCTGGGCACTCTCAATCGTGTTGGTGATGAGCTTGTTCTCAATGGGCATATCTTCCTCAAGACCCATCGAGTCCATCAAATTCTGTACCCGCTCACCGCCGAAAATTCGCATCAGGTCATCTTCCAAACTCAGGAAGAACCGGGACGCGCCGGGGTCACCCTGACGGCCCGCACGGCCGCGCAGCTGGTTGTCAATACGGCGGCTCTCATGACGCTCGGTACCGATGATAAACAGACCGCCGGCCTCACGCACGGCCTCGGCCTCTTTCTTGACCTCCGGCTCAAACTCTGCCACCAGCTCATCAAAGCGCTTGCGGGCAGCAAGAATCTCGGCGTCATCGGTATCGGCGTGGCCATCACACTCGGTCATGAGCGTTTCCAGACGGGCGTCAAACACCGCATCCGGCGGAGTGGGCAGCTCGGTGCCCTGTGCCTTGGCACGGGCTTTGGCGTGCTCATACTCGTCTTTGGCGGCGGCAAGTTCTTCGCCGAGCTTTTTGGTCAGCTCTTTGCGCAGCTCGGCCTTTGCCATATAGGTCACGTTGCCGCCGAGCATAATATCGGTACCACGGCCGGCCATGTTGGTGGCGATGGTCACGGCGCCCTGCTTGCCGGCCTGAGCAACAATCTCCGCCTCGCGTTCGTGCTGCTTAGCGTTCAGAACGTTATGCTCAATGCCGCGCTTTTTCAGCATCTTGGAGAGCGTCTCACTCTTCTCCACGCTGACAGTGCCGACCAGAACGGGCTGACCTTTGGCGTGACATTCCGCAACCTGGTCAATGACGGCCTTGTACTTGCCATTGACGGTCTTGTATACGCTGTCCGGCAGGTCCTTGCGGGCACGGGGCTTGTTGGTCGGAACGCTTACAATCTGAAGACCGTAAATCTCGCTGAACTCGTCCGCTTCGGTGGAAGCCGTACCGGTCATGCCGGCCAGCTTCTTGTACATACGGAAGTAGTTCTGGAAGGTGATGGAGGCGAGCGTCTTGCTCTCCGCCGCTACATGGACGCCTTCCTTCGCCTCAATGGCCTGATGCAGACCATCGTTGAAGCGGCGGCCATACATCAGACGGCCGGTGAACTCGTCCACGATGATAACTTCGCCGTCCTTGACGATGTAGTCGGTATCCCGGTGCATCACACCGCGCGCCTTGATGGCACCATCAATGTAGTGGCGCAGCGTCATATTGTCAGCATCCGCCAGATTGTCAACCTTGAACCAGGCCTCGGCTTTCTTCACGCCGGACTCAGTCAGCGTGCAGGTCTTGTGTTTTTCGTCCACAACATAGTCGCCGTCAACCTGCTCATCGGCTTCCATCTTGTCATCCAACTCGACAATGACGGATTTTTTCAGCGTTTTGGCAAAGTCATCTGCGCGTTTGTACATAACGCTGGAGTCCTCGCCCTTGCCCGAGATAATCAGCGGGGTGCGGGCCTCATCGATGAGGATGGAGTCCACCTCGTCCACAATGGCGTACGCGTGGCCGCGCTGAACCATGTTGTCCTTGTAGACAACCATGTTATCGCGCAGATAGTCAAAGCCGAACTCGTTGTTGGTACCGTAAGTCACATCGGCCAGATAGGCTTTGCGGCGCTCGGCGGGCTGCACATCGTGAATGACAAGACCGACGCTCAGACCGAGGAAGCGGTAGACTTTGCCCATCCACTCACTGTCGCGCTTGGCAAGATAATCGTTGACGGTGACGACATGGACGCCCTCGCCGGTCAGCGCGTTGAGGTAGACCGGCATCGTGGCCACGAGCGTTTTGCCTTCACCGGTCTGCATCTCAGCAATGCAGGAGCGGTGAAGCACAATGCCGCCAATGACCTGAACCGGGTAGGGCTTCAGGCCCAGCACACGCCAGTCTGCTTCACGGCAGACGGCAAAGGCCTCGGGCAGAATATCATCCAGCGAAGCGCCGTTCTTGAGTTTCTCCTTGAAATAAGGGGTCTTGGCCTTCAGCTCCTCGTCAGAAAGCTTCTGAATCTCCGGCTCCAGCTCCAACACCTTGTTGGCAATCGGCTTGATTCGCTTCAGCTCTTTGTCGGAAAATGTTCCGAACAACTTTTCCATAAAAGACATATACAAACACCTCAGAAAGAAAAATCCAACTCCGTCGTTGCCCCTTGGCCAATCCCGGCGGAAAGCGGAATCGGTCAGGCAAATCCTGCCCGGAAAAGCGCGCTTAACACCTTGGGAACCTGCCGGTGGGCTGCTCAAAAGAAAGGAACCGTCCGGCACGGAAAAGCCAGCCGAAAAGTATCTTTCTCTGTCAGCGGAGAACTCTGTAAAAAATGAATTGCCCTGACCGTGCAGGCCCTTTTGGCGTATAAAGACAATCTAATACACCTTAATATAATACACCCGCACGGGCAATGCTGTCAAACCTGTGCGGGTGTTATTTAGAAGTTTTTAAGAATTTTCAGTTCCTTTTCCTTAAATTGTCCATCTCAGCCGTGCTGATGTACTGCGTGAGAGGGAGCGGCCTTTCGTTCTCCGCTGAGCCTCAGCAATACCAGCATCAGGAAGATGCAGACGAATCCCAGCGCATCCCAAGCAGTGAAAGGCGACCCCAGCACCAATGTGCTGATGATTGCCGCCGTGACTGGCTCGGCAAAGCTGTAAAGGCTCGATTTCTGCGGTCCGATCAGTTTGACACCGCTCATATAGCAGCTGAACGCCAGCACATTGCCGATGAGAACCACGGCCGCGATGCCCAGCACCCCGGCGGCTGTGGGACGATAGTGAAGCTGCCACGGACGGAAAATCAGCGTAAACATCGTTCCGCCCATCAGGAACGCCCATCCCTGAAGCATGGGGGTGGGGTACTGCTTTTGCAGATTTTTGGGCCACATTGTATAGATGACCACGCAGAAAGCACTCAGCACGCCGCTCACCAGTGCGGCAGGGGAAACGGCCAGGCTTGTCAGGCTTCCGTGCGTTGTCAGCAGAAAGACGCCAATGAGCGCAAGCATGACACTCATCACCTCAAAGGGACGCGGCCCCCGGCGGTTCATCAGGCAGGTGATGCCTAAAATAAGTACGGGGGAGAGGTCCTGCAAAATGGTCGCCGTCCCGGCCGTGGAAAGCTGAATGGTCAGGAAGTAGAGAAACTGACAGCAGCTCACGCCGGCCAGCCCGTAAATGATCAGATCGCGGGCGTTGCGCTTTGTGCGCCAGGGGTCAATCAGCAGGCGCCAGTTTTTGACGCCGTACCATGCACAGAGAATCAGCCCCGCCAAACCAAGACGGATGGGAACCAGCCAGGTGGAATCCATGCCCTGCCGGGTGAAAAGATATTGCCCCACACAGCCGGAAATACCCCAGCACGCACCGCCGAACATCGTCAGCACAGCACCTTTTGCACGGTCACTCATTTATCTCGTCTCCTTCAATCTTCCAACCCCAGAATCATCTGTGCAGCATCCAGCACGTTTTCCACCACAGGAACCCCTGCCTGCGCAAGCATCGCCGGGGGCTGGTGGCCCGCACACTGCAAAACGCAGCACACGCCCATGGCGGCGGCAACCTCGGCATCGTGCAGGGAGTCACCAATCAGGACGGCACTGTTCGGGGCAAAGCCCTCCTCTTTCAGGTAGGCAAGGCCAATCTCAACCTTGCTGCGGGCATAAATGTCACCAAGACCCAAAAGACGGTCAAAGCGGGAACGGATACCCCGCTGACTGACCTGCTGTTCCAGCGTATCCAGACGCGAGGCGGACAGGATGACCTGCCTCACCCCGGCCTGTTCAAACAAATCAAGCGCCTTTTCAGCGCCCAAAGCCAAAGGGCAGGCCGCAGAGGAGGGAACGTAGTCCTCCATATAGCTTTCTGCCAGTTCGGAAAAAGGCGTTCGGGAAAAATCAAACCCCGCCCGCAGGTAGTAGTCCTGAATGGGAAATCCAAAAATTTCCCTGTACTGCTCTTTATTATAATGCTCGGAATAACCGAACCGGGCCAGCAGACGGTTGAGCGCGTCCACGCAGAGGTCCACATCATCCAGCAGTGTTCCGTTCCAGTCCCACAAAACAAGGCTTGGGCGCATGAGTGCCTCCTTTACTCGTCAAGAAAAATCTTCCGCAGTCCCCGGTTGGATTCAATGAGCCGGACCAGTGCCACACCCAAAACCGTGCAGCATACCAGTTCGCCGAATCCCACGCTCACCGCATTAAAAACGGCCAGCGCGGCGGACGGGGCAGAGTCAGAGAAAAAGACCGTAATCTCGAACGCGCCCACAATGAGGGCATTTGCAATCACCGGCGGGAAGGAGGCCGGGATGGCCAGGCCCTTCCAGCGGATATTGCGCAGCGCGTAGGTGCAAAGGCAGGCAATCAGCGTGGCGGCGGTGCCGAACACGACATCAATGATCGTGGAACCCAGGGCATTCGCCAGCAGGCAGCCCAATGTCACGCCCACAATGTACTCGGCACCAAAGACCGGTAGCAGGCAGAGTGCCTCGGCTACGCGGAACTGAACGGCACCGTAGGTGAACGGCTGAAGCACCAGACAGACCACGGTGTACACCGCGGCAATCATCGCACAGCGAACGAGAGAACGGACAGAAAAATGTTTCTTATTCATACAATACTCCGGCGGATAGATTTTGACCACACCCAAGACCGCCAGCCTTGAATGGGTTTGCGCTGCGCCGGAACATCCGAGCGCAGCGGAGCCTAAAATCCTAAGTTGCTCAACAATGGCTAATTATAGCAAAGCCGCAGGCAACTTGCAAGCTGTCTGCGGCAGAATTTGAACTGATTTTCGCGGAATTTCGGGAGCTTAATCGCCGACGATGTTGTTGACCCACACGCCTTTTTTGACAAGAACAAAACCGATGGCACACTTGATGATGTCCCCGGCGTTGACAAACAGGTAAACCAGCATGACCGGCAGGGAAGTATAGCGGCTCAGAACAAAGGCAAGGGGAACCGTGACCACCCAGGTAAAGCAGCTGTCGAACAGGAAGGTGATAAAGGTCTTGCCGCCGGAACGCAAGGTGAAATAGGCAGCGTTGGCAAAGGCAAACAGCGGCATACAAAGTGCGGACATCCGGATAATCTCGGAGGCCAGCATCCGGATTTCCGGCTCGGTGTTGTAGATGTGTGGAATGAACGGGCTGCAAATTGCCAGAGCACCGCCCATCACAAAGCAGCTTGCCACACTCAGCGAAATCATGCGCCACGCCGTGCGTTGTGCGCCCGTCATGCGGTTTGCGCCCAGTTCCTGACCGACCAGAATAGCGGTGGCGTTGCCAAGCGAGAGAAAAACTTCGTTGAAAATTTGTGTAATAGTTCCGGTGATGTTCATGGCCGCGATGACCTGTATGCCGCGCACCGAGTAGCACTGCAGCAGCGTTGCCTGACTGATGCTCCACAGACACTCGTTGAGCAGCAGCGGTGCACCTTTCATGATGACATTGCGCACAAGTGCGCCGTCAATGGCAAAGCCGCGATACAGCCCGGCCATAAAGGGATAGCGCTCGGTGCTGCGGTGCGCACCGGACACCACGATGACACATTCCACAAACCGGGACAGCGAGGTAGCAATGCCGGCACCCACCACGCCGAGGCACGGGAAGCCCAGCAGACCAAAGATGAGCAGGCAGTTGAACACAAAGTTGACGCCCATGGCAATCATGCTGGCCTTCATGGGCAGCGAGGTCTGACCGGATTCACGCAGCGTTCCGGCGTAGGCCTGGGTGATGGCAAAGGGAATGAGGCCTGGGAGCATGACACGCAGGTAACTCAGCGCATAGTCCATCGTTGCGGCTGCATCGGCGGCGGAGGTGCCGTCCGCAATGTACAGCCCAACCAGATTGCTCCCGCAGGTGAGCAGCACGGCAAAGGCCACAAGGACCAGGCCCAGCCCGGTCACCAGCTTGATGCGCAGTGTCTGCCGGACACCTTCCATGTTGCCCTGCCCGTAGAACTGGGCACCGAAAATGCCTGCTCCGGCCAGTGCACCCCAGACACAGAGGTTGAATACGAACATGAACTGATTGACAATGGCAACGGCACTCATGGGCAGCGTGCCAACCTGGCCAACCATAACATTGTCGAGTAAGCCGACCACGTTGGACAGCGTATTCTGCACAATGATTGGCAGGACCACGATTGCTACATGACGGTAAAAGCTCCGGTCACCGATCAGACATTCCCGCAAAGTCAGGGATTGGGAATCATTTTTCATAAGTTTCGTCCTTTTCTTTTTTCGTCCTTTTTCGTTTAAAAAAATTCAAGTTTTCAGCAAAACAGGCCGCCGCGGAACTTCGCGGCAGCCTGTTTGAAAGAATCGGAAAACGCGCGCTCAGGGCAGCGGGACCGCGTAGTCCGCCAGGCGGCGGGGCTTGCCCTCGAAAACGATGGCAACACAGTCCGGCCCCGTGTTGGCGGAGATAACACCGCCAAGCTGGAAAACGCACATCGGCGCATGACCAAAGCTCTTTTTGCACAGCTTAATCAGCTCATCCCGCTTCTCATCGGAGGAAGTGTAGGCAATCATGTAAGGCATGGCCTTTACGTTGTCCACACGGGAGCTGACCCATTTTACCATGGCGGGCTGTACGCTTGCGTCGCCGCGTACTTTGGATTCCACTTTGCTGATTCCGTCATTCAGGCTGATGATGGGGCGGATGCCCATCAAATCTCCCACCACCGCAGCGGCAGCGGAAACACGTCCGGATTTTTTCATCTGCTTGAGGCTGTATGCGGACAGGCAGATTTCCACCCTTGCCAGCTTGTCCTGCATCTCTTTCAGGCAGCTGTCGAGCGGTGCACCCTCCTCGACCTGGCGGGCGCACTCACACAGATACCATCCGAAAGGCATCGAGTAGGTGTGGCTGTCGATGAGATGAATCTTCATCGTGTGGCCGGGGCATTCCTCACTCAGCATTTCAATGGCTTTGTAGGCGTTGTTGTATGTACTTGAACCGTTGGAGTTGATGGACACATGGACAAGGTCGGTCACACCGGCCTCTACGTATTCTTTATAGATATCCACCCACTGAAGCTGGGTGATGGCAGCCGTGGTGGGCACGCCCTTGGCGGCGCGCATCAGCTCATAGAACTCTTCGTTGGTGACGTCCTGGCGCTCAATGTATTCCTTGCCCTCAAGGTTGATGGGAAATCCGATTACATCAATGCCGTATTTCTCTGCCAGTTCTGCCGGAATATCCGAGCTGGAATCCGTCAAGAAGGCGATTTTCTTTCCGTTCCCTTCGTACATCTTCAACATCCTCACTTCCATTCATATTTCGTTAGCTGGCCGCAGCTTTCAAGTCCCTCAAAATCCCACTGGCGCAGCACTTCGTAAACACCCACCGCCACCGCATTGGAAAGGTTCAGGCAGCGTTCACCCCGCCGCATCGGCATCCGGACACAGCTGTCCTGATTGGCTACAAGAAGTTCCTCCGGCAGTCCGGCGTCCTCCCGTCCAAAGACGAGATAAGCACCGTCCGGGTAGGAGACATCGGTGTGGCGATGCGGCCCCTTGGAGGTAAAATAGAAAAAGGGACCGTCATTTGCCGCAAAAAACTCATCGCGGCTTTGATAATATGTTATATCAAGCTGACCCCAGTAGTCAAGCCCGGCCCGTTTTAATTTTTTG
>JAQXGE010000074.1 GCA_029006135.1 Oscillospiraceae bacterium
ATTTGGTTAGAATGTTGTACAAAAATTTTCCACCGTTGTGTGCAATATGACCATTTTAATTTTTCTCTCCCTGTTTTGCTCCATCTGCGACCCCGTTTTTGGGACTCTAAAAGCGGGTTCTGTGCGTTTTTGGCAAAAAACGGGGCAAACGGGAAGGGTGCGGCGGAACATTTGGAAGCAGCCGTTTGCTGCAAAGCGCTTTAGCGTTTCCGGCTGCGTTTGTGGGTGATGAGCAGGGCGGTGAACACCACCATGCCAAGAACGGCAGCCGCACCGATGACAACGAGAATCAGCTGGAAAATCTTGCCGTCAAAACTTGCGTACATTTTAGTGACCCGGTCAGCGGGTGCGGGGGAGGCAGTGTTCTGGGTGCTGTCGAGTGACTGCTGGGCGTGGGAGGCGGCATCGGTCTCGCCCATGGCGTTGAGGGCATCCACAAGGGCCTGCCCGGCCTGGGTCTTCATCAGGATCGTGCTGTCGCTCTTAATCTTCTCGCCCCCGACCGTGGTGCTGAGGTACTGTGCGAGCACCGCAGCGGAGCCGCGCAGGGCCGGCTCGCATTCGGGCAGGATGGTCCAATCCTCCTCGCCCCACATCTGGTTCATGTAGAGAAGCAGCTGCATCCCGGCATCCTTCACCATCGTGGTGTAGATATGGTCGGCAAAGTCCGTGACGCTGCCGGTGTCCACCGAGCCGAAACTCATCGCAATGAAGCGGCTGGCGCGGCTGTAATCGTCAAGGTCGGCATAATAGCTGCGCAGAACATCGGCGATGCTGCCGTCTTTTTCCAGGCTGGAACCCGCCACAACCGAGTCAAGGTCAGCCCGCAGGTCTTGGTCCCCGAACACGCTGTATGTTCCGTCATCATCCATCGCAAAGGTGTTCTGCATCAGGGCCGCATAGCCGGCGGCATCGTCCGCCTGCCCGGCGTACTCCTGCGCAAGCTCCATACAGTCGCCGCCCCAGCTGCCCGCGAGCGGGATGCCGCGGTAGACAAGGTTCATCGAGGCCAGCAGGTGCCCCATATCAATGGTCTGCCCGTTGGGTAAAATGGCAGTCCCCATGCCCTGAAGGTTCCATAAGTCGGGGTCCTGGTCAGTGGCGTAGCTCTCAAAGCCCGGGTCACGCACCCCGGCCGTAATCTGCCAGATGGTTGTATTGTAGGTCCCCACACGGGTAAAGCCCAGTGTCAGGTCAATGGGGTCCGCATTGTTCCCCTGTTCCTTTATATATTGTTCCGCCAGCGTCTGGAGCCGGTCAAGCCGGTCCATCGTCTGGTCAAAGTCTTCACTCTCGGCTCCTGCGGGCAGGACGGCCAGCATCAAAACGACAGCCGCCGCCAAAATCACCTGCACGATACGGTTTCGGATGGCTTCCGTAATCACGCACCTCCACGTTTGTAATCAATTTGTATTTTATTAGTATAGCACAAAGGCAGTATGGCTGTCACGCCTTTTTTCTCTATTTGCAATTTTGCCGGGACAGCTTTATAATGAAGGAAAATATTACCCGCGCAAAATCATCATTCAGCAAGGAGAAACGTTATGGAAAATCAGGAAAATCGTTCCGCCGTCTACTATACCGATTTCCGCGTTCCGGTCGGCACCAGCCTTCAGCAGAAGCTCGAACGGCTCCTGCGGGCAGCCGGCATCGGGGAGATTGACATGGACGGGCGGTTTGTGGCCATCAAGATGCACTTCGGCGAGCCGGGCAACCTCGCGTTCCTGCGCCCCAACTATGCCAAGACGGTGGCCGATGTCGTGCGCAGTCAGGGCGGAATTCCCTTTTTGACGGACTGCAACACGCTCTACCCGGGACGGCGCAAAAACGCCATTGACCACCTCGGCGCAGCGCAGGAGAACGGCTTCGGCCCGCTGACCACCGGCTGTCAGGTCATTATCGGGGATGGACTGCGCGGGACCGATGATGTGGAAGTCCCCGTTCCCAACGGCGAATACTGCAAAACCGCCAAGATTGGCCGCGCGATCATGGATGCGGACATCATCATCTCGCTCAACCATTTCAAGGGGCATGAATCCACCGGCTTCGGCGGCGCACTCAAGAACCTTGGCATGGGCTGCGGTTCCCGCGCGGGCAAGATGGAACAGCACAATGCCGGCAAGCCGGCTGTCCAGCCCGGACTGTGCCGCGGCTGCCGCCAGTGCGCCAACGAGTGCGGCTCGGATGCCATCCGGTATGTGGACGGCAAGGCCGTCATTGACCAGGAGCTCTGCAAAGGCTGCGGGCGGTGCATCGGCCGGTGCAATTTTGATGCCATCTATGCGCAGGATGACAACGCCAACGAGATCCTTGACCGCAAAATGGCGGAGTACGCCTATGCGGTCTGCGCGGGGCGGCCGAACTTCCATATCAGCCTTGTGATGGATGTCTCGCCCATGTGCGACTGCCATGGCGAGAACGATGCGCCCATCGTGCCGGACATTGGTATGTACGCGAGCTTTGACCCCGTTGCGCTCGACCGCGCCTGCTGCGATGCCGTTCTGGCCGCCGAGCCGGTGGCCAACAGCATTCTGGGCGAGCACCGCGCTGACAAAAACTATTCCTGCTGCGGCGACAATTTCCTCGATGTGACCCGCGGCTGTACCTGGCATGAGACGCTCGACCATGCCGAGAAGCTGGGATTGGGCACCCAGAATTATGTTCTCAAATATGTGCGCTGAGGCGAACAATGAAGTGCTGCGTCAGCTGTCCGAGCGCAAAAGTGTGCGGGTGTTTACCGATGACCCCGTGACCGCCGCCGAGCGCGAAGCCATTTTGCAGGCCGCGTTCATGGCCCCCACCGCCGGCAACCAGCAGCTCTACACGATTTTGGACATTACCGACCCCGGCCTGCGCGCTCAGCTGGCAGAGCTGTGCGACCATCAGCCCATGATTGCCGCCGCACCGCTCTGTCTGGTCTTTTTGGCGGACTGCCGCCGCTGGCTGGACGCCTACCGCATGGCGGGCTGCACACCGCGCACGCCCGGTGCGGGGGATTTGCTGCTTGCCGCGGCGGACGCCTGCATTGCGGCGCAGAATTCCGTGACGGCGGCGCAGAGCCTGGGCATCGGCAGCTGCTACATCGGGGATATTCTGGAGAACGCCGAGGCCGTACAGGCCGCGCTGCACCTGCCCGCCTATGTGGTGCCCGCCGCTATGGTGATTTTCGGCCGTCCCACCGCCCAGCAGGAGCGCCGCCAAAAGCCGGCACGCTTCCCCGAACAGGCCATCGTGTTTGAAAACACCTACCCCGAGGCGGACCCCGACCGCCTGCGCGCCGGCTTTGCCGCCCGCGCCGAAGCCAACGGGAACACCGCCGACCTCGATGAATCTTTGCGCGCCTTCTGCGCCCGCAAGTATGAGAGTGACTTTTCCCGTGAAATGACCCGCAGCGCCGAAGTCTATCTCCGTGACTTTCAAAAGCGCTGACGCCTTTTGCAGGGAATGCTGACGTTCCTTTTTATTAAGCAGGCTCCCTTGCGTGCGGCCGGTGACAAAACTGCGTTGAATTTTTCATAAAGCTATGGTATACTCGCCTTCACACTGGTTCTTATGAAGGGAGGATCACTATGACTCACAAAATTTCTGCGGCGGCAGCCGCCTTGGCACTGGTTTTCTGCTTAGCGGGCTGTGCGCCCAAGGCCGAGACGCAAATTTCCAGCATACCGGGGGAACGGGGGGAGATTCCCGCCACGCTGACGGTACCGGAAGGGGAGAGCGATTTTCCCGCCGTGGTGCTCTGCCACGGCTTTACCGGGGAGCGCGGACTGGACGGTCACGCCGAGGTGCTGGCCAAAGACCTGGCCGACAACGGCATTGCAACTCTTTCCATTGAGTTTGCGGGCCATGGTGACAGCACCGAGCCATTCACCGCCTACACGCCCTCAAGCATGGAGAGTGACATCCGCTCGGCGGTCCGTTACTTAGTTGAGGACTGCGGCGCCGACCCCGACCGCATCGGGATTTTGGGGCACAGCATGGGCGGGCGTGCCGCCGCGCTGGCGCTGGATGATACCTTCCGCGCCGCCGCGCTCTGGGCACCCGCCGCCGGGAAAGGGCTGGACGGGCTGGAATTTATCGACCATGACCCGGCGGTTCGTCAGGCACTCTTTGACGCTTCCGAGGCCGGGACCGTTGTTCTTCCGCGGTATGAATTGACGGTAACCCGTCAGTTTATGGAGGAAATGGCGGACTCAGACCCGTGTGAATCCATCAAAAACTACACCGGTGCGCTGCTCGTTGTGTTTTCGGGTGCGGATGTGGAGCTGTTCAGTCAGCAGACGATTGACCGCACGCTCGATGCCGCGCGCAGCCGCGGTCTGCCGTTCACCGACCTGACGCCGGAGTTTGGCGATGCCACCCACAACCTCACCGGCCCCTCCGATGACACGGATGCCGACAAGGCCATCCGGTCCCGCATTGACTCTGCAACTGTCGCGTTCTTTGCGGAAAATCTCTGAGTGCGGCGCAGCGCCCGCGAGCCTTATGGCGCGGGGCTTTCCCGCCTGCTGTGTATTTTCTTTACCTATTATAAGACAGCATAAAAACCCCCGCCGGGAATATACCCGGCGGGGGTTTTGTCATATCGGATTTTCAGCCGATGCGGCGGGATTACTCAACGTCCTGAAGGGCGGCGTAGTTTTCCTCACCGGTGCGGACCTTGACAACCTTGGCAACGTTGTAGACAAAGATCTTGCCATCGCCGATGTGGCCGGTGTACAGAACCTTGGTGGCGGTATCAATGATCTTATCCACAGGGATCTTGCTCACGACTACCTCAACCTTGACCTTGGGCATCAGGGTGGCATCGACTTCGGCACCGCGGTACTTCTCGCCGCTGCCCTTCTGCAGGCCGCAGCCCATGACCTGGGTGACCGTCATGCCGGTGACGCCGACCGCGTTGAGCGCCTTCTTGAGGGCCTCAAACTTGGCAAGCTGGATGATCAGGACAATCTTGTGCATACCGGAATCGAGCTCAGCGGGCAGAGGCTCTTCCTTGACAACCTTGACGGCGGCGCCAATCTTGGCTGCGCTGGCCTTGGCAATGTCGTCCTCGCCGAGGTCGGTGTTCTCGTTGACATCCATATCGGCGTAGGTGGGATCGGAGATGGCAAATCCGGAGTAAGCGGAGGCAAGACCATGCTCGTGAATGTCAAGGCCGTCAATCTCTTCCTGCTCGGAGACGCGCAGGCCGATGGTCTTGTTGATGATGGTGAAGATGATGAACATCGTGATGAGCACCCAGGCTGCAACCGCCACGACGCCGAGAATCTGGACGCCGACAAAGCGGAAGCCGTGGCCGTAGAACAGGCCCTCACTCGTGGAGAACAGGCCGGTTGCGATGGTGCCCCAGGCACCGTTGACGCAGTGGACCGAGATGGCGCCCACGGGGTCATCAATCTTGGCGATGTTGTCGAAGAACTCGACAGAGAAGATGCAGAGCACACCGGCGATGATGCCGATGATGGCGGCGCCGAACGGGCTGACTGCATCACAGCCGGCGGTGATGGCAACAAGGCCTGCCAGGGCGCCGTTGAAGGTCAGGGAAACATCGGGCTTGCCGTAGCGAATCCAGGAGGTAATGAGTGCGGAGACCGTAGCGAGTGCGGCGGCCAGGTTGGTGTTGAAGCAGACAAGACCGGCAGAAACGATTGCTTCATCGCCCGTCATGCAGACGGTGGAGCCGCCGTTGAAGCCGAACCAGCAGAACCACAGGACGAAAACGCCGAGGGCCATCGCAGTCAGGTTGTGGCCGGGAATGGCGCGGGCCTTGCCGTCCTTGCCGTACTTGCCGATACGGGGGCCGAGCATCCAGGCGCCCAGCATAGCGGTGATGCCGCCGACAAAGTGAACAGCGGTGGAACCTGCGAAGTCATGGAAGCCCAGGTTTGCGAGCCAGCCGCCGCCCCAAATCCAGTGGCCGGAGATGGGGTAGACGATCAGGCTGATGGCGGCGGAGTAGCAGCAGTAAGCGCTGAACTTGGTGCGCTCGGCCATGGAGCCGGAAACAATGGTGGCGGCGGTGGCGCAGAACACCGTCTGGAACACCGCATAGACCCAAAGAGGAATGCCGTCCGGCAGAATGGCGCTGAAGTCACCCTGCATGAAGGGGGTGAACCCGCCAATCAGTGCGCCGGTGCCGCCGAACATCAGCCCGAAGCCGATAATCCAGAAACAGGGCGTGCCGATACAGAAATCCATCATGTTTTTCATCAGGATGTTGCCCGTGTTCTTTGCGCGGGTCAGGCCGGACTCACACAGTGCAAAGCCCGCCTGCATGAAGTACACGAGGAACGCTGCGACCAGCGTCCAGATAACGTTCGCTGAGTTATACATTACGATCTCTCCTCTCTTGTTCCCAAAACCGATCCGGGAAAAACAGAAACGCCGGGCGGATTCCTCCGCCCGGCGTCTTTGCCTTGGTTTTGATGTGCTTATTTTAGCGCGCTGAAGCGCCGCAGTCAATACCCAAATTCACAATTTATTAAAATTTATGGAAATCAGACCAGTTCATCTAAAATTCTCGACCGTTCTTTATGCAAAATATTCAAAAACCTGCTGTTTTTGGCGTGCGGCGGTCTGCAGCCTTTCGCGCCTGGGTGCTGTGTACCGGCACCGCGCACAGAAAGTCACGCGCACGATTCTGGCCTTTTACGCCCGTGCCGGATGCCCCGCGCCATTTATTCCTTGACACCCGATGAAAGGCGTTTTACAATGAAAACAGCATCCATCCGCAGCCATGCGGGGGAAAATTAGACACCCTACTGAAACAAAAAGGAGCGCCTGTTATGGCTCATACCGAAAAAACGCTTGAATCCCAGGAGATGTTCCGCGGTCACGTCATCCGCGTCACGCTCGACAAAGTCGAACTGGAAAACGGTGAGACGAGTATGCGGGAAATCGTTCATCACAACGGCGGCGCCTGCGTGCTGGCCGTCACCGAGGATGACCGGGTCTATCTGGTGCGTCAGTACCGCTATGCGCTCGGGGAAGAACTGTGGGAACTGCCCGCCGGCAAACTCGAAGCCGGGGAGGACCCCTTTGAGGCGGCCAAGCGCGAACTTGGCGAGGAGTGCGGCGTGACGGCCGACCGGTTTATTAACCTCGGCGTGCTTTACCCGACTGTCGGGTATGACAGTGAAAAAATTTATATCTGGGCCGCGCGCGGTCTGCACGCCGCGGCACAGCACCTGGATGAGGGGGAGTTTTTGGACGTGACCCTCATGCCGTTTGACGAGGTTCTGAACCTTGTGATGACCGACCGCATCCGGGACAGCAAGACGGTGGCTGCCGTCCTCAAATATGCGCAGCTCCGCGCCCGGGGCGAGGTGTAATATGGCAGCACGCACCGTTCGTCTGGCGCTGTGTGACCTTGCGCCGGACTGGGACCCCAAGGACAATTATCTGACCCGCGCCATCGCCCACGCCGGGTGGGAGATTGAGTTTTGTTCAGGACCGCAGGACAAACCGGATTTTGTGCTGTGCGGGACTTTCGGGTATGATTTCCTTCAATATGACTGCTGCCGCATTCAGTTTTCCGGGGAGGACAGCTGGCCGGACCTCAATGTTTATGACTATGCGATGGGCTTTGAACTGCTCGACTATGACGGGCGGTATCTCCGCCTGCCGCTCTACGCCATGCGGGATTCCTGGGCGCCGGCGCTCACCAAGCACACTTGGAGTGATGAAGCGTATCTTTCCCGCAAAAAGTTCTGCAATTTTGTGGTGAGCAATGATTTTTCCGCCGAGCGCAACGAATTTTTTGAGGCGCTCAACGCCCACCGCCCGGTGGACAGCGGCGGGGGATACAAAAACAACATCGGCGGGCCGGTGGCGGATAAGCTCTCGTTCCAGAAAGAATACCGCTTTTCCATCGCCTATGAGAACAGCCGCGGCCCCGGCTACTGCACCGAAAAGATTGTGGACGCCTTTGCGGCGGGCACCGTGCCGATTTACTGGGGCGACCCGCTGATCAAGCAGGAGTTCAACTCCGCCGCCTTCCTCTGCGCCGATGATTACCCGGACACGGCCTCCCTGATTGCCGCGATTGACGCGCTTGACAGCGACCCGGACGCCTACCTTGCCTGCTGCCGCGCGCCCATCCTTGCGCCGAACGGCTCCTCCCGCGCCGAAAAGTATCTGACCGACACCGTCTGCGGGGAATTTCTGTCGGGCATTTTTGCCCGCGGGCCGCATCTGCGCCGCAACCGGAGCTGCTGGGGGACCATCTACGAAGGGGACCTGCGCTATTACCGCCGGTTGGCGGAGGAGAACGCCAAGCCGAAAAGCCTTTTGCAAAAAATCTTTGGACGGAGCTGACCATGACCGAAACACCGAACACCGGGGCGTACACGCTGACCCCCATTGCGCACATCGAGAGCGAATTTCCCGAGAAATTCGGCATTCCGCGGCAGAGCGGATTGGTGGAAGAACTCCGCGCGCGCATCGTCTTTGAGCCGGACTTCCGCAGTGCCGAGGCCGTGCGCGGGCTGGAGAGTTACAGCCATCTGTGGCTGATCTGGCAGTTTTCCGGCGTTGTCGCGGCAGGGCAGGACGGCAAAAACTGGCGTCCCACTGTGCGTCCGCCGCGCCTTGGCGGCAACACACGGCTCGGCGTGTTTGCCACGCGCAGCCCGTTCCGCCCCAATGCGCTGGGGCTTTCCTGCGTGAAGCTCGTGGGGGTGGAACCGCACACGCCGCGCGGGCCTGTGCTGACTGTGGCGGGAGCCGATTTGATGGACGGCACGCCCATCTATGACATCAAGCCCTATCTGCCCTATGTGGATGCCCGCCCCGATGCCGTGGGCGGCTTTACCGAGCGGACAAAAGATTACGCACTGACGGTGGATTTTCCGCCCGAGCTGCTCGCGTGTGTTGCGCCGGAACACCGAGATGCCCTGATGGGCGTGCTGGCCGGGGACCCGCGCCCAAGCTACCAGCATGACCCTGAGCGGGAATACGGCATGGCCTTTGCAGGGCTGACGGTACGGTTCCGCGTGGATGGGGCGGTCTTGACCGTGACGGACGTCCGCCCCGCAGACTGACAAAAATAAACAGTCCCTTCGCGCTCCGGCTAAGAGTGTGAAGGGACTGTTTTTCTATTCAGGGCAGAGCGGTCAGATTTCCGCGCCGTCCGGCGGGAGCACGCGGAAGAACCGCACAGCGAAGGGCAGTGCGATAAAGAAGGCGATGATATCCGCCACCGTCTGCGCAACCTGAACGCCGGTCAGGCCGAACAGCGATGAGAGGATAAGGATGGCCGGAATAAAGCAGACGCCGCTGCGCAGGCTGGCGAGCAGCGAGGCCGTGCGGTTCTGCCCGATGCTCTGGAACAGCATATTGGAGCAGACCGTCAGCGGCTGGAAGAACAGCGCAATCAGCTGAGCGGCGAGTGCGGTGCTGCCGATGGCGATAACCGCCGGGTCATTGCGGAAAAAGGCGATCAGTTCGCTGCGGAAAAACATCCCGGCAACCGCCAGCGTGCCCAAAAACGCCTCCGAGACGCCGAGGGTGAAGAAGTAGCCCGTGCGCACGCGGCTGTATTTCCGCGCGCCATAATTGAAGGCCGAGACCGGCTGGAACCCCTGCCCGATGCCAAGGCCGAAGCTGAAAATAAACATACAGATGCGGTTTACAATGCTCATGGCGGCCACGGCGGCGTCCCCGTAGACGCGCGCGCAGCCGTTGAGAGCCATCGTTGAGATGCTGCCAAGGCCCTGCCGCAGCAGGCTGGGCAGCCCCGTTTGGCAAATCATGCTGACATCCGCAAAAGAGCCGAAACTGCGCAGGCGGAGTTTGCTTTCCGTCTTGCCGGAAAGGAACATATAGAGCAGCAGGCAGAAGCTCACGAACTGGGACACAGCCGTTGAGATGCCCGCGCCCATCACGCCAAGGCCCGCAGCTTCCATAAGGACCCAGTCGCCGAAAATATTGAGCAGGCTGCCGCTCGTCAGGCCAATCATCGCGTAGGCGGCGCGGCCCTCATAGCGCAGGATGTTATTGAGCACGCAGGCCCCCGCCATAAACGGCGCGGCCAGCAGGATGAACGCGGCGTAGGTGCGCGCGTAGGGCAGAATCGTATCGGTGCTGCCGAGCAGGCGCATGAGCGGGTCCATGAAAGCAAAACCGCCCGCCGCGATGAGCGCGCCCGCCGCCATCGCGCAGAAAAATCCCGTGGATGCAATCCGGCCGGCGCTCTCAACATCCTTTGCGCCAAGGCGCCGGCTGATGATGCTGCCGGCACCGTGGCCGAACATAAAACCGAACGCCTGAATGATGGCCATCAGGCCAAAGACGACCCCCACCGCGCCCGAAGCGCTCGTGCCGATGCGGCCGACAAACCAGGTATCGGCCATATTATAGATATTGGTCACAAGCATACTGATGGTTGTGGGGATGCCGAGGCGGATGATGAGTGCCGGCACCGGCGTTTCTGTCATTTTGCGGTATTGGTCTGACTGTACATCCTTTGTCATGGTGCCGGCTCCTCTGCGCTGTGTTTTCACTGTCTTTTATAAAAAGTTTACTGCG
>JAQXGE010000075.1 GCA_029006135.1 Oscillospiraceae bacterium
GCCGGTGGAGCCGTCAATGCTCATCCAGTCGCCCTCATGGAAGGTGTGGCCGTTGACGGTGATCACCTTGGCATCGTAGTCGATGGTGACATCGTTGTCGTTGCCGCAGCCGGAGACACAGCAGGTGCCCATGCCGCGGGCAACAACAGCAGCGTGGCTGGTCATGCCGCCGCGCACGGTCAGGATGCCCTGAGAAACCTGCATACCGACGATATCCTCGGGGCTGGTCTCAAGACGGACCAGGACGACTTTCTTCCAAGCATCGTCCTTAACCTTCTCCTCGGCGTCCTCAGCGGAGAACACAACGCGGCCGCAGGCAGATCCCGGAGAAGCAGCCAGGCCCTTGCCGATGGCTTCAGCAGCCTTCAGGGCAGCGGCGTCAAACTGGGGATGGAGCAGCGTGTCGAGCTGCTTGGGCTCAACGCGCAGAACAGCGGTGCGCTCATCAATCACGCCCTCGTCAACGAGGTCGCAGGCAATCTGCAGAGCAGCCTGCGCGGTGCGCTTGCCGTTACGGGTCTGGAGCATGAAGAGTTTGCCATCCTCGATGGTGAACTCCATGTCCTGCATATCCTTGTAGTAGCTCTCAAGGCGGTTGGCGATCTCAACGAACTGGTCGTAGACCTCGGGCATTTCCTCATGCAGCTTGCTGATGGGGGAAGGCGTGCGGATACCGGCCACAACGTCCTCGCCCTGTGCATTGATGAGGTACTCGCCCATCAGTTCCTTCTTGCCGGTGGCGGGGTTGCGGGTGAACGCAACGCCGGTGCCGGAACGCATACCGGAGTTGCCGAACGCCATCTGCTGGACGTTGACGGCAGTGCCCCACTCGTAGGGGATCTCGTTCATCTTGCGGTAAACGTTGGCGCGAGGGTTATCCCAGGAGCGGAACACGGCCTTGACAGCACCGATGAGCTGCTCTTTGGGGTCCTGCGGGAACTCGCTGCCCTGCTTCTCGAGGTAGATAGCCTTGAACTCGGCGACCAGTTCCTTCAGGTCATCGGCATCCAGCTCGATATCCTGGGTGACACCCTTGCGGGCCTTCATGGCGTCGATGCGCTCCTCAAAGAAGCTCTTGCCCAGCTCCATGACGACATCAGAGTACATCTGGATGAAGCGGCGGTAGCAGTCGTAAGCGAAACGGGGGTTGGAGGTCTTTTTGGCAAGACCCTCAACAGCCTGGTCATTCAGACCAAGGTTCAGGATAGTATCCATCATGCCGGGCATGGACTGACGGGCACCGGAACGAACGGAAACCAGCAGGGGATTTTCGATGTCGCCGAACTTCTTGCCGGTCTGCTCCTCGAGAATGCCCATATACTTGAAGATGTCGGCCTTAATCTCATCGTTGATTTCACGGCCGTCCGCATAGTACTGGGTGCAGGCCTCGGTGGTGATGGTGAAGCCCTGAGGGACGGGCATACCGGCATGAGTCATCTCAGCCAGGCCGGCGCCCTTGCCGCCCAGAATGTTCTTCATGGTCGTCTGGTCGCCGCCGAAGGCGTCATGGCCTTCTTTGAACAGATAGAGAAACTTCTTGCTCATACTTACCTCCAAATAAACGTTTCTTCCCGGTGTGCCTCGCACACCCCGCAAACACATTTCATTCATTTGCAGAGTCCATTATAACAGACTCTAACAGGAATTTCCAGTGGATTGTTAAAAAAATAGTGAATGGAACTGACGAAAAATTCCCTATATTTTACCACAAAACTCTTGCACTTTGACCAAAAATGAGGTAAATTATAATGGGTGGAAAGTTCGGAAATTATTATATCCACCGCGCGCTTGGAGGGCAGCCGTGTTTGCGGCTTTACTCCCCGGGCAGGTGGTGTATTCCGTTTTTTGCGCCTCGATTTTGTCTGCCCCGGCGCGGTTTTGCCGGAAGGTATTCTAAAAATTCAGCTGCTTTGTTCCCTTAACGGGAGGGGCGGCACACGGTTTTTGAACGGAGGCTTTTACCATGTCCAGTGCCAAGGAAAACTATCTGGCCGCCAAAGCGGCTTTTGCTGATACCTTTAATAAGCACCTTGAAAACGGTGTGGAATTCATCAGCGACAACGTGTACATTGATCCCGAGGTTGAGATTGCGCCCGGCGCAGTGATCCTGCCCGGCTGTATTCTGCGCGGCAAAACGGTCATCGGGGAGCGGTGCGTCATCGGTCCCAACACTCTGCTGGAAAACACCGTGGTGGAGGCGGGCAGCACCGTCAACGCCAGCCAGTGCTATGACAGCCATCTTGGCCCGGACAACCGCATTGGGCCTTTCACCCATGTCCGCACCGGCACTGTGACGGATGCGGGGGTGCATCTAGGCGCTTATGTGGAGACCAAGAACGCCAACTTTGCCGAGGGCAACACGGTGAGCCACCTGACCTACATCGGCGATGCGGACGTTGGCAAGTACTGCAACTTCGGCTGCGGCACCGTGACCTGCAACTATGACGGCGAGGGCAAGTACCGCACCACCATCGGGGATTACGCATTCATCGGCTGCAACACCAACCTGGTCGCGCCGGTCCGGGTGGGCGACCGCGCCTTTACGGCGGCAGGTTCCACCATCAGCCATGATGTGCCGGACGGCGCACTCGGCATTGAGCGCGCCAAGCAGGGCGAAGTGACGGGCTGGGGCGACAAAAAACTGGAAAAGTATGTCGCCAAAAAGGAAAAGCTGGAAGCCGAGCGGCACAACGACTGAATCGAATTGTGAATCGAATTGAGGGAACAGGAACGTATGGGTATTTTTTCCGCTGCTTCGGGTGCAGACTGGCTGATTGCCGGTCTGGGCAATCCGGAGCCGAAATATGACGGCACACGCCACAACACGGGTTTTGCGGCACTGGACTATCTTGCAAAAAGCTGGTCCTGTGAGCTGAACCGCTCCAAATGGCAGGGGCTTTACGGCATTGCAACGGTGGGCGAACACCGCGTGATGCTGCTCAAGCCTTTGACTTATATGAATCTTTCGGGTCAGAGCATCGCACCGGCGGCCGCTTTTTACAAGCTGCCCAGAACGCACATCATCGTGCTCTGCGATGACATTGCTCAGCAGCCCGGCCACATCCGCATCCGGCCTTCCGGCTCGGCGGGCGGTCACAACGGGCTGAAAAGCATTATCTCCTCCACCGGCGGAGAGGACTTTGTGCGCGTCCGCATCGGTGTGGGCGCCAAGCCTCGTCCTGACTATGACCTGGCCGACTGGGTTTTGGGCAAGTTCCCCGCCGAGGATGCCAAGCTGCTTGCCGACCGCCTGCCCGATGTTGAAGGTGCCTGCCGTCTCATCATGGATGGCCGACTGTCCGAGGCGCAGAACCGCTATAACCACTGAGGATATTTTTCTATAAAAAATTGCCGGGGCAGGCATTGAGCCTATCCCGGCGTTTAGGGGACTGTCAAGTTCTGTTCTTGCCGACAAACAGGTGCTCATAGCGCTCAATCACCAGCGCATAGAGAAGGTAGCAGATTGCCGCCACCGCCACAAAAAGTGCAGCCAACCCGCCCCAGCCCTGCCAGGCCGGAAGAAGTTCCAGCACCATAGGATGTGCCAGATACAGCCAGAAGCTGCCGGCACTGAAAAAGTTCAGCAGTTTTCTGCCCTTTTCCGGTATTTCCTTTGGCGGGTACTGAGCTGCAAGCAGAACCAGCACGGCAAAGACACATTCATACGCACAGCGTTCAAACCCGAACACAGCCGCCAAAAGCAGGCAGAACGCGCCAAAAACAAACTGGCGGTTTTCCCGCACAGCCGCCAAAACCGCCATGCCAAAGACAAAGCAATAGATGGTCATCAGCGGTGTCTGGGCACTGAACTGGCTGATATGCGCCTCCTCCGGCCAGCCGGACAGGTACGATTCAATTCTTTGCCCAAGCAGCCCCTTGCCTGCCAGGCAGACCAGCAGGACGGCCATCGCATTCCGGAAGCGGCGGCACACCTTATAAAGCAGCGGCGCAATGAGGTAAAAGAACGCGAACGCGCTCATGGTCCACAGCACATTGCGGTTGTTCCAGAGGCTCCAGTCCTCACTGGGTATCCACATTTGCAGGAAGAAGAAATAGCGCAGATACCGCGGCCCGCACGGGCCGGAAAACACCTCGGCGGCAGGCATCCCGGATGCAAGGCAGCGCAGTGCATCAAACACCCAGCGCAGCACAAGCACCAGCCAGTACAGCGGCAGGATTCGCTGTACACGCCGCTTATAATAGGTCACGGGATCTCCGTTGTGCTCAAGGCTCACGGCGGTAAGATAGCCGCTCAAAATAAAAAACAGTTCCACGCCCCGCGCGCCCACGGCGGCTGCCTCCCCAAGGCCAGCCTTCTGCCCCACATGGACGCCAAGCACCATGGCGGCCGCCAAAATACGGAGCAGATCCATGGCGGGATTTTTTTGTCGGACCATTGAACGGTCCCCTTTCTCTTTATCTTTCCGTTTCAGTATAGCACGCAGCGCCTTTGCGCACAAGGGTGACAGGGAGAGATCATGTTCGATTCACTTTTTACCGCAACAGCGGAATATAAACGTCTGACGAATGCGCTTTCGGGCAAAGGAGCCTGTGCCCTTTTTGGCCTGCCCGCGTCAGGGCGGGCGGCGATCTATGCGGCGCTGTGCCGCACGATGGACAAGCCGCTCTGCATCGTCACCCCCGGCGAGGCGGAAGCCACCCGGTTTGCGGCGGACCTCAACACATTTGGGATTGCAGCGGACGTGTTCCCGGCGCGCGACTATGTTCTGCGCCCCATCGAGGGCGCATCGCGGGAATACGAGTACCGCCGTCTGGCTGTGCTGGGCAGTCTTGTGGGCGGGCGGCTCAAAGCCGTCTGCGTCCCGGCCGAGGCGTTCAGCCAGTACACAGTCCCGCGGGAAGATTTCTGTGCCGGGACCCGCACAATTCATCCCGGGGACGAAATCCCGCGCGAGGAACTTCTTGACCTTTTGTTCCGCGCCGGCTATGCCCGCCGTGCGCAGGTGGACGGACCGGGTCAGTTTTCGGTCCGCGGCGACATTGTAGATATCTATGCGCCCGACATGGCCGCTCCCGTCCGTATGGAGTTCTGGGGCGATGAAGTGGACAGCCTGAACACTTTTGACCTGTCCACCCAGCGGCGCGAGGACCCGGTGGAAAAGCTCTATGTCAGCCCTGCGCGGGAGGTGCTTCTCGGCTCCCCTGCTGCCGCGGCGGAACTCCTGCGCAGCTTTGCCGCCAAGCAGCGCGGCAAAAAGAAAACCGCCCTCACAGCCTGCATGGCATCCGACCTGGACCTGCTTGACGGCGGCGCCATGCCGGTCAATGCCGACCGATACCTGGCCGTGCGCTACCCGAAGCCCGCGACCATCCTTGACTATTTTGACGACCCTCTCCTCATTGCGGAGGAGCCGGCTTCCATCCGGGAAGCGGACCGCGCAGCCGCCTACCGCCGCGGTGAGGAGCTGAAAGCCCTGATGGAGGAGGGCATTCTCTGCGCCGGGCTGGAAAAGCTGTATGCGGAACCGGGGTATCTTTGGACCCAAACCGGGCAGTACCGCACAATCTGTGCCGAAAACTTTGCCCGCAGTATGCCGGACCAGCCCCTCAAGGACATTATCAACGCCCCCGCCCACACACTGCCCGCCTGGAACGGTGAGACCGCCGCGCTTTTGGAGGATTTGAAGCCGCTTTGTGACGGCGGGTATACCGTCACACTGTTAGCGGGCACCGACCGCGCCGCGGCGGGACTCTGCCGCGATTTGCGGGACAAAGGCCTGACCGTGACCAATGACCCTGCGGCGCCCGCCGCGCCGGGGCTTGTTCAGATTCTGCCGGGGCACCTCTCGGCCGGATGCCAGTTTCCCTTTGCGCGCTATGCCGTGCTGACGGGGCGGGCTTTTGGCGAGAGCGTCAGCCGCAAAAAGGCCCACAAGAAAAACAAGGATGCGCTCAACAGCCTGACCGAGATCACGCCCGGCGATTTGGTGGTGCACCAGAACCACGGCATCGGACGGTATGCGGGGATCCAGCGGATGGCTGTGCAGGGCGTTACCAAGGATTATCTGCGCATTGAGTATGACAAAAAGGACGTGCTCTATGTTCCCGTCACCCAGCTTGACCTTCTGTCCCGCTACACGGCCCCCGGCGATTCCGACAACGTCAAGCTGAGCCGTCTGGGCGGTGCCGAATGGACAAAGACCCGCCGCAAAGTCAAGGCCGCCACCGAGGCGATGGCGAAGGAACTGATTGAGCTGTATGCCCGGCGCAAGCAGGCGCCCGGCTATGCATTCCCGCCGGATGACACATGGCAGAACGATTTTGAGCAGCGGTTCCCCTATGAGGAGACCGCTGACCAGCTGACGGCCGCCGCCGAAATCAAGCACGACATGGAACAGCCCTGGCCGATGGACCGGCTGCTCTGCGGCGATGTGGGCGTTGGCAAAACCGAGGTTGCCCTGCGCGCGGCTTTCAAGTGCGTGATGGGCGGCAAGCAGTGTGCAATTCTGGCCCCGACCACCATCCTGGCGTGGCAGCACTTCAACACCGCCACGGCGCGGATGGAGGCGTTTCCCATCCGCATCGGGCTGCTCTCCCGCTACCGCAGTGCGCGGGAACAGAAGGAGACCTTACGCGGGCTGAAGGACGGCACCGTGGATATTGTGGTCGGAACCCACCGGCTGCTCTCGGATGATGTAAAGTTCCGCGATTTGGGGCTTGTCATCATTGACGAGGAGCAGCGGTTCGGCGTGCGCCACAAGGAAAAACTCAAAGAGAATTTCATCGGCGTGGATATGCTGACGCTGAGCGCCACGCCGATTCCCCGCACGCTCAACATGGCGCTTTCCGGCATCCGGGACATGAGCACCATCGAGCAGCCGCCCTTTGAGCGTCAGCCCATTGAAACCTATGTGCTGGAATACGATGACGGCATTGTGGCCGAGGCCATCCGGCGCGAACTTGGGCGCGGCGGTCAGGTCTATTACCTGCACAACCGTGTGGAAACCATCGAGCAGTGTGCCGCAAAGGTCGGCAAACTCGTTCCAGGCGCGCGGGTTGGCATTGCCCACGGCAAAATGAGCGAGGAACAGATTTCCTCTGTCTGGCAGCAGCTTTTGGACAATGAGATTGATGTTCTTGTCTGCACGACCCTCATTGAGACAGGCGTGGACGTCCGCAACTGCAACACGCTCATCATTGAAAACGCTGACCGAATGGGCCTTTCCCAGCTTTATCAGATCCGCGGCCGGGTGGGACGTTCCAACCGCAAGGCCTACGCTTACTTCACGTTCCAGCGCGATAAAGTTCTGACCGAGATTGCCTCCAAGCGGCTTTCCGCCATTCGGGAGTTCACGAGTTTCGGTTCAGGGTTCCGCATTGCAATGCGCGACCTTCAGATTCGCGGTGCAGGCAGTCTTTTGGGGCACAGCCAGCACGGGCACATGGAGGCAGTCGGCTACGAATTGTATGTGAAGATGCTCAATCAGGCGATTGCGGCGGCCAAAGGTGAACCGCCCGCGCCGGACAAGAGCGATTGTCTGGTGGACATTACGGTGGACGCCTATCTGCCCGAGGAATACATTCCGGACGCACCGGGGCGCATCGAGGCATACAAGCGCATTGCGGCCATCACGAACCGCGAGGACGCCGAGGATGTGCTGGACGAACTCATCGACCGCTACGGCGACCCGCCGCGCAGCGTGCAGGGCCTTGTGGACATTTCGCTTGTCCGCGTGACGGCGGCGCGCGCCGGCGTGGACGAGATTGTGCAGAAGGGCGAAAACCTCATCCTCTACTCCAACGTCATAGGACCGCGTCAGCTCACCGCGCTCATGGATGCCATGCCGCACCGCGTGCTGTTTAACGCCGTGGCAAGGCCGTATATCAGCCTTCATGTTCTGCGCGGGGAGGACCCGCTCGTCATCCTGCGCGATGCCGTTGCGCTCCTGCCGGGCGCATGAGTACCCGCCGGGATACAGCCGAACCGCATTCGTCTTCCAAACAAAAGAACAGACAAAATGACCGGGCGCCCGCGGAAATCCGCGGGCGCCCGGTCCGGCATATGGGAGGTCAGGAGAGAACAATTCTTAATACACTCAGTTCATCAAATCAGCAAGAGCCTGCGCATCCGGCACATCGCCGGCGCTCTTGCCGTAATGAGCGTAGCGGATGAGACATTTCTCATCCATCACAAAGGCTGCGGGGAGCTGAAGCTCATCCCCTTCATAGTCGCCATGCTTGATGCCGGCGGCTGTCGCTTTGGCGATTTTTGCCATGGTTTTGGCATCCGCCATCTTGACCATGGACTCAGCCGGTTTAATGCTGAAACGGTGATAAAGTGCTTCGGTCGGGTCACAGACGATAGCAAACGGCAGATCGTCCGGGGTCATCTGCTGGGCAAGTTTATCGGGGTCAGACTGCAAGACAACCAGCGCCTGACCGCCCTTATCAGTGATGCGGTCATATTGCTGTGCCAGGCGCTGAATATCATACTGGCAGAGCGTACAGCCATAATAGCGCAGGAAAAGCACCGCAGTCCACTTTGCCTGCTTGGCAGTCTGAGCAATCGAGACATCCTTGGCAAAAGGCGTGTCGTAGTGGAAGTCCGGCATTGTATCGCCGGCTGCCAGAACACAGGGCTGGACTTCGTTCCCCATTTTTACACCCACTCTCCGTTAAAGACGTGCTCGTCAAGGCGCTTGAACGCTTCCTGAACGCGGGAGAGCGGCAGTGCGAGGTTCATACGGATGGAGCAGGGGCCGTGGAACATACGGCCGTCCTGAATGGCAACGCCGACATTCCAGCAGGCCTTCTCCACTTCCTCAATCGTCTTGCCGTGTGCCTCACACCACTTGGTGCAGTCAACGAACAGCATATAGGTGCCTTCAGGCTTGGAGACCTCAACGCCCTCAAAGTGTTCTTTGATGTAATCGCAGGCAAAGTTGATGTTGCCGCTCAGCACTTCCAGCAGCTCGTCCAGCCACTCGTACCCCTCGGGCTTGTAAGCGCCAATCAGGGCGTGCATGGACAGAACGTTCATCTCATTGTAGTGCGACAGGCTGGATTCCTTGTCCACACGGTCACGCCACCACTTGTTGTAAATGATGTGATAGCTGCCGACGAGCCCCGCCAGATTGAAGGTCTTGCTGGGTGCATACATGGCGGCAACACGCTGACGGGCATCCTCGCTGATGGACTGCAGAGGCGTATGCTTATGGCCGTTCAGGATGAGGTCGCTCCAGATTTCATCGGAAACTACATAGACATCATATTTCTTGAACAGTTCCATGGCCTTTTCAAGTTCCCAGCGCTCCCAGACACGGCCGCAGGGGTTGTGCGGGTTGCACATGATTGCCGCATGGATGTTTTCGGTGGCGAGTTTCTTCTCCACGTCCTCAATGTCCATACGCCACACGCCGTTCTCATCCTTGACAAGCGGGCTGTGGACCAAGTTGTAGCCATTGTTGGTCAGGCTCTTGGTGAAGCCGATGTATGTAGGGCTGTGGATGAGGACCTTGTCGCCCTTGGAGCAGACGCAGTTCAAAGCGCTGATCACACCGCCGAGAACGCCGTTCTCATACCCGATATCCTCCTTGGTCAGGCCGGTGACGCCGTTGCGCGTCTCCTGCCACTTGATGATTTCATCATAGTATTCCTGACGGGGGAAGAAGTAGCCGTAAGCGGGGTGCTTCGCACGCTCGATAATGGCTTCGGGAATGGTGGGAACGGTGGGAAAATTCATGTCGGCAACCCACATAGGGATGGCATCATAACCTTCTTTGGGTGCATCGGGGGTAAAGCCGGGCATCTGGCCCAGTCCATCCACTGCGGTGGCATCCATGCCGTGACGGTCCATAATGGAAGTAAAATCGTACTTCATGATAAAATCTCCTTTTCCGGCTGAATGCCATTTGCTGTGCAGTGCCGGCATTTTCCGTATGCTTTTGCTGAGCATTCAAACGATTTTGTCCTGCACGGAGCCGGAATTATTTGACCGCAATCGCCTCAATCTCAACGAGTGCATCTTTGGGCAGAGCCGCAACCTGGAACGCGGAGCGCGCCGGGCATACGCCGGTGAAATATTTTGCGTAGACCGCATTCATAGCGGCGAAGTCACCGATGTCCTTGAGCATAACAGTGGTCTTGACAACATCGGACATTTCAAGTCCAGCTTCAGCGAGGATGGATTTGACATTTTCAAGGGACTGCGCAGCCTGCGCTTCAATGGTGTCCCCGGCAAAATTGCCGGTGGCGGGGTCAATAGGAAGCTGCCCCGAAACATACACAAATCCGTTCGCGGCAACGCCCTGAGAATAGGGGCCAATAGCCGCCGGTGCCTGATTGGTGGATACCTGAACTTTTGCCATAATAAAACCTCCGCGTGTTTTTTTCTATCAGAGCCCTGCGGGCACGACAGTCTTGAGTGTGGGGGTGCCGCCGGCCAGTTCCTCCGCCGTGACGGGGCCGGGGGTGACGGGTTTTTCCAGCCGCTCCCGGGCAACGGCGAGCATCAGCTTGATGCGGTTTTCCTGATTGACGCGGGTGGCGCTGGGGTCATAGTCCACCGGCGTGATGTTGGCCTCAGGGTAGCGCGCGCGAATCTGGTTGATCATGCCCTTGCCGACGATATGGTTGGGCAGGCAGCCGAACGGCTGGGCACAGACAATATTGCCGTAGCCGCCCTCCACCAGTTCAATCATCTCAGCGGTAAGGAGCCAGCCCTCCCCCATCTTGGCGCCGAGGGAGATAATGCCCTCGGGCTTTTTCATCAGTTCACGGAAAGAGCCGGGCGCATAGAAGCCATTGGCGCGCATGGCATCATTCATCGAACAGCCGATGCCGTCCAGCCAGCTCAGCAGTGTGTCCGCACCGCCTGCTACAAGGTGGCTGCCGCCGTAGAGTTTGACATCGAGCGTCATGTTGGCAATGCAGTATTCAATAAAGCCCATCAGGCCGGGCAGGTTGACCTCACAGTCCTGACTCTCCAGGAATTTCTCAAGGTCATTGTTGCCGAGCGGGGAATATTTGACGTAAATCTCGCCCACCACGCCGACCTTGACCTTGGGTGTGCGGGTGACGGGGAGTGACGCAAAGGAGGCGCAGATGATGGGGAACTGGCGCTTCATATCGTGCGCGTTATAGTTGATGCCTTTGCGCATCCAGTCCTGAATCGTTGCAATCCACTTTTCAGTCAGCGCATCCGCGGAGCCGGGTTTGTTCTCATACGGCTTGGTCTGGCTGCGAAGGGCAACGAGCAAATCCCCATAAAAGACGCAGGCAATTGCCTTGCGCAGCAAAGGCAAGGACAGCGGCAGGCCGCTGTCCTTCTCAAGGCCGGAGAAATTGAGCGATGCAACGGGGATATTCCCGTAACCAGCCTTGACCAGTGCCTTGCGCAGCAGTTTGATGTAATTGGAGGCACGGCATCCGCCGCCCGTCTGGGTGATAAGCAGCGCCGTGTGGTCAAGGTCATACTTGCCGGAATTGAGTGCATCAATAAACTGGCCGATGACGAGCAGCGCAGGGTAGCAGGTATCATTGTGGACGTATTTCAGCCCAAGCTGTGCCACCTCGCTGCCGCAGTTGCCAAGGACCTCAACGTTATAGCCCTCACATTCCAGTGCGGCCTGAATGAGCCGGAACTGGGTGACAGCCATATTGGGGATTAGAATCTTGTGGGTTTTTACCATATCCTTGGTAAAATTGGGGGTCATATATTCCATAGTTGTCTGCCTCTCAAACAAAGGTCAGGTTTTTCTTTAATCGGCGCGGCTCAGTGAGCGGCCTTTTCCTTTTCCTCGCTGCGCTCATCCAGTGCGGCAAAAAGGCTGCGCAGACGGATGTTCACCGCACCGAGATTCGTGATCTCATCAATCTTGAGCTGGGTGTAGAGCTTGCCGCCCTCCTGAAGGATTTCCCGCGTCTCATCGGTCGTGATTGCATCGAGGCCGCAGCCGAAGCTGACCAGCTGCACAAGGTCCATATCGGGCTGAGTCGTGCAGTATTTGGCGGCCGCATACAGGCGGCTGTGATAAGTCCACTGGTTGAGCACGGCGGTGGGGAATTTTTCCACATTGCAGCTCACCGAATCCTCGGTGATGACGGCAGCACCCTGCCGGATAATAAGTTTGTCAATGCCATGGTTGACCTCAGGGTCCACATGGTAGGGCCGGCCCGCAAGCACGACAATGCGGCGATGCTCCGCCCGGGCGCGGGCAATAATCTCGGCGCCCTTGGTGCGCACCTGCGTCATGTGGCGCTCATACTCCTCGTAGGCGGCGTCAATGGCGGCGCGGACTTCCTTTGCGGGGATGCCAGGGAAGTATTTTGCCAGAATGGCCGGGAACTTTTTGGTAAAGTCCTTGCGGCGGGAAAGATTGATGTAGTCGTAGATGAACTTGGTGTTCTTCAGTTCGGGGCAGTTGCCCTCAAGAACCTCGGGATAGTAGGCCACAACCGGGCAGTTATAATGGTTATCGCCCAGGTTTTCATCCACGTTGTAGCTCATGCAGGGGTAGAAGATTGCATCCACGCCCATCTCACACAATGCGGCAATGTGACCATGGGAAAGCTTGGCGGGGAAGCAGGCGGTATCGCTGGGAATGGTTGCCTGCCCCTTCTGGTAAAGCGCCCGGTTGGAGACAGGGCTGACCCGAACGGTAAAGCCAAGCTTTGTAAAGAATGTATGCCAGAACGGCAGCAGCTCATACATGTTCAGGCACAGCGGGATGCCGATGGTGCCGCGCGGGGCATTTTCGACCGGCTTGTAGTCCTCGAGCAGATGAAGTTTGTAGGCATAGAGGTCCAGGTCTTCATCGGCAGCCTTGCCGGTGACCGGCTTATCACAGCGGTTGCCCGAAATGTAGCGCTTTCCGTCCGCAAATACGTTGACGGTCAGCTGGCAGTGGTTGCCGCAGCCTCCGCACTGAACGGTGCTGACCTTCTGGGTGAAGGCCTCCAGCTCCGCGCGGGTCAGCACGGTGCTGTGTGCGCCGGGCTTTGTGTGCGCTTTGCCGTAAAGGGCTGCGCCGTAAGCCCCCATCAGGCCGGCAATGTCCGGGCGGATAACGTTGACGCCCATTTCTTTTTCAAAGGCACGCAGAACCGCCTCATTATAAAAGGTACCGCCCTGCACAACGATGTTATGGCCCAGTTCCTCGGGGCTGGAGGCGCGGATGACCTTATACAGCGCATTTTTGACAACCGAGATGGAAAGGCCGGCGCTGATATTTTCAATGCTTGCGCCGTCCTTCTGCGCCTGCTTGACGCTGGAGTTCATAAAGACCGTACAGCGGCTGCCGAGGTCAACCGGGCGGTCGGCGAACAGGCCCAGTGCGGCGAACTCCTTGACATCATAGCCCAGTGCCTGGGCGAAGGTCTGCAGGAAACTGCCGCAGCCCGAGGAGCAGGCCTCGTTGAGGAAGATGTTGCTGATGGCACCGTCCTCAATCTTGAAGCACTTCATATCCTGGCCGCCGATGTCAATGATAAAATCCACATCGGGCATAAAATGCTTGGCAGCCGTGAAATGCGCCACTGTCTCGACCAGTCCGCGGTCGCAGTGGAAGGCATTTTTGACGAGTTCCTCGCCGTAGCCGGTGGTGGTGACGCTGGCAATCTCAAGATTCGGGTGTTCCTTATAGAGATGGAGCAGCGTTTCCCGCACCAGCGGGAGCGGGTTGCCGAGGTTTGGCTGGTAGTTGGTAAAAAGAATGTTCTCGTTGTCGTCTATCACGACCAGTTTGATGGTGGTCGAACCGGAGTCAATACCGATATGTACCGGGCCGCAGTCGGTGCCGAACGGGACACAGGGCACACTGGCCTTCATATGGCGGGCATGGAACTCCTCATATTCTTCTTTGCTCTCAAAGAGCGGGGGCAGGCTCACATAAGTTGCCTTGGCGCTGTAATCGTCCAGGCGGCGGGCGACCTCTTCAAGGTCGCACTCCTCATCGGCATAGTAGGCCGCTCCGAGTGCAACATAGAGCAGGCTGTTTTCCGGGCAGGTACCCTTGACGCCCAGTGTTTCGTCAAAGCTCTTGCGCAGCACGCTGGAAAAGGTCAGCGGGCCGCCGAGGTACAGCACATTGCCCTTGATGGGCCGTCCCTGCGCCAGACCCGCGATGGTCTGGTTGACAACAGCCTGATAGATGGAGGCCGCAATATCCCCCGCCCGGGCGCCCTGATTGATCAGGGGCTGAATGTCGCTCTTTGCAAAAACGCCGCAGCGGGAGGCAATCGTATAAGTGCGCTCGGCGGTCTGCGCCGCCTTGTCCATCTCATCGGCGGACATTTTGAGCAGGGTGGCCATCTGGTCGATGAATGCACCGGTACCGCCCGCACAGCTTCCGTTCATACGGACTTCGGTGCCGTTGGTGAGGAACAGAATCTTTGCGTCCTCACCGCCGAGTTCAATGATGCAGTCCGTTCCGGGAGCAAGGCGTTTTGCCGCCACGCGGGTGGCAAACACCTCCTGTACAAAAGGAACCTTGCAGCCGTCCGCAAGGCCCATGCCGGCAGAGCCGGAAATCGCCAGCAGCGCACGGCCGTTCGGCAGATAATCCTTTGCCACGCGCTCAAGCAGTTCTTTGCCTTTTTCGAGAATATGGCTGTAATGGCGTTCGTAGGTGGAATAGACGATGCGCTCGGCTTCATCCAGCACAACGCATTTGATGGTAGTGGAACCAATGTCCAGGCCGACTCTCATGGGAAACCTCCTGGGTATATCAAAAACCGTATTGCAATTTTGTCGAAATCAATTTATTGTAACGCTTTGCGGCGGGAAATGCAACTTTTTCTCCGGGGCAAATGGGCGAAAACGTCCGAACTGTGCCCTTTTCCCTCGATTTTTGCCGGCCGCGTTTATATAAAGATACCATAAAGATTTGAAGTTTTCCTGAACAGCCGGGGCTATTCTCATAAAAAAATCCGCCCGCGCCGGCTGGACTTTAGCCGGGGCAGGTGATATAATGCGGGCGTCGATTTTGTCTGCGCCCACGCAGTTTCCGGGCGGATTGTGAGAGGAGAAAATCTTATGGCATCCCTTTTGCTGCCTGTTATCTATCTGGCTTTTATCAGTCTTGGTCTGCCGGACTCGCTGCTCGGGGCGGCGTGGCCGAGCATCTATCCGTCCCTTGGCGTTCCGCTCTCCTGGGCGGGCGGGATTTCGGCCATCATCTCGGCGGGAACAGTGGTTTCAGCCCTCGCAAGTGACCGGCTCAATGGATGGCTGGGCACCGGGAAAGTCACGGCTCTCAGCGTGGCGCTGACCGCCGCGGCGCTCTTTGGGTTTTCCTGTTCGAGTTCCTACTGGCAGCTCTGCCTTTGGGGGATTCCTTACGGGCTGGGTGCCGGAAGCGTGGATGCTGCACTGAACAACTACGTTTCCCTTCATTATAAGAGCCGCCACATGAGCTGGCTCCATTGTATGTGGGGCGTTGGCGCAAGCGTGGGTCCGATGATTATGGCGCGTGCGCTGTCCGGCCCAGGCTGGACGACCGGCTACCGCACCATTGCACTGCTTCAGGCCGGACTCACTGCCATTCTGGTGCTGAGCCTGCCGCTCTGGAAGCGACCGCAGGATGCCGCGGACGGTGAAGCGTTCACCCCCGAACACCGTTCCCTGCCCGAATTGTTCAAAGTTCCCGGTGTGCCGCAGGTCATGCTCTGCTTTTTCTGCTACTGCTCACTGGAGTCCACGGCCGGGCTGTGGTCGGCCAGTTACTGCACGCTGGTGCGCGGTATTGATGCCGCCACCGCCGCGCGGTGGGCCAGCCTTTTCTACTTAGGCATCACGGTGGGACGGTTTTTCAGCGGTTTCCTGACCATGCGGATTTCCGACCGCAATATGATTCGGCTGGGTCAGGGTGTGATTGCTGTTGGCATCCTGCTCATTTTGCTGCCGCTGGGCAGCGGTGTGCTGTTTGCCGGGCTGATTCTGCTCGGGCTGGGCTGTGCGCCCATCTACCCCTGCATCATCCACGAGACACCGGCAAACTTCGGCCGCGCGCTGAGCATGGCGCTCACCGGGCTTCAGATGGCGTTTGCCTATGTCGGCACCTGCGTGATGCCGCCGCTGTTCGGTCTGCTGGCGGACAAAATCAGCCCCGCTCTCTATCCCTGGTACATGGCTGTGCTGCTGGTCGTGATGTTCATCATGGCAGAAGAACTCCACAAAAGAACTGCCGTGCAGTGAGCGAGGATTTAAGAGGAGGCGTTCCGTCCCATTGTTTTTTATGATGTCGGCGCATTTGTGTGGTTTGCTCATATCATTGAATGGGAGTTCCCGGGATTTTCCATTGACCGCTGTTTTGACCGGCTGCTCGAAATGCAGAAGGAAATTGATGAAAACGGATTTGTGCAGGGCACCATCCACAGATACCTCATCGTGGCGGAAAAATAAATGCCTGCGCTGTGTTTTTGTCTTTCAAATGTAAAAATTCAAGGCCTATGATTGCCTTTTATCAGGCATTACCTTATAATAAATAAAGGCAGAATTTTCACATCCCCCTGAATTCTGTAATAGGAGGACCGCCATGAAAAAGACCATCTGCACCGCAGCCGCGCTCACCCTTTCCGTGTGCCTGTGCGCCTGCTCAAAGAGCGAAAAGCCCTCCATGTATATTAAGCCCTGCGAATTTTCCAAGGAAACGACCGAGATTCTTGATTTATTCGATGAGGAACTCCGTTTTTTCGATTTGTCGCTCGATGATACGGTCAAATCGACTGCCATAACGGTTTGGATTTATCAAAACGGCGAATGGGTGGATTACGGCGGCACCTATGGCAATGCGGATCATCAAACGGCTCGAATCGGCATCCAGCTGAATGAAAGCGAGTATGAACTGTATTCGATTGACGAGGACGGACATACAAAGTATACGCTTCCTTTCGGCGAGGATATTTTTGCGGGTTTGCTGAGCGTTTCCAGCACGCCGATTGCTGAGCAGACGCCGATTGAACTGAATAAGGAAATCCCGATTTGGGTCAAAATCGGAACTGATAAAAACGCCATGCGGGTCACGGATACCACTGAGGATTTCCGCGATGCCGACTGCAGCGCCGGTGTTGCCATCACCTTTACGGCACGGGATACGGCTGTTGAATAAAACGCCGGGAAAACATTATAAAAACGGGAGGCAGCGGATGCCTCCCGTTAATTGTATGTACTGGTTTTTAGAATAGCACCTGCAGAAGCGGAAGTTATAAAGATAAACGGCAGCTTCCCGCAAAGCTTTTATCCCCTCAGTCCAGCTCCCCTTTATAAAAAAGGGGAGCCTTTTCTCTATTGCCCTTTTACGACTGAAAATTTAGCTGCTGCGTTTCAAAACTCTGCTGTGCCTCAGTTCAGCGTCTTGCCGAAGAATTCGAGTTCGGGGCGGATGGTGGCCATCAAATCGTCAAACTGGTCGGGCGTCAGGCTCTGGGCGCCATCGCTCTTGGCGCGGGCAGGGTCGTTGTGTACTTCAATCATCAGGCCGTCCGCGCCGACCGCCACGGCCGCCTTGGCAAGGCTGGGCACCATGAAGGCGATGCCCGCCGCATGGCTGGGATCAATGACGACCGGCAGATGGGTCATCTTTTTGAGCATCGGCACGGCGGAGATGTCCAGCGTGTTGCGCATACTCGTCTCAAACGTGCGGATTCCGCGCTCGCAGAGCACCACGTTGGGGTTGCCCTCCGCCATGATGTATTCGGCACTCATCACAAGTTCTTCCAGCGTGGAGGAAAGCCCGCGCTTGAGCAGCACCGGTACCTGTGTACGGCCAACCGCCTTGAGCAGTTCAAAGTTCTGCATATTGCGCGCGCCAATCTGAATCATGTCCACCTTCTCGTCAAGGAACAGCGGAATGTGGTCATTGTTCATCAGCTCAGTCACGATGGGCTGACCGGTCTGACTGCGCGCATGCGCCAGCAGTTCAAGACCCTCTGCCCGCAAGCCCTGGAAGCTGTACGGGCTGGTGCGGGGCTTGAATGCACCGCCGCGCAGAATGCTCGCGCCGGCCGCCTGAACGCGCTTGGCCACAAGCGTAATCTGCTCCTCGCTCTCGACGCTGCAGGGTCCTGCCATCACGGCAAAGTTTCCGCCGCCGATGCGCACCTTTCCGCCAACTTCCACCACCGTGTCATCGGGGTGGAACTTGCGGTTGGCTTTTTTGTACGGCTCGGACACGCGGCGGCAGGTATCCACCACGGGGTTGGCCAGCACCCAGCTTTCGCTCAGCGCTTTCGTGTCGCCAATCAGGCCAAGAATATGGGTATCACTGCCCACGGAATCATTGATTTCAAAGCCCATGCCTTTGAGTTCGGCACAGAAGTTCTGCACTTTGTCGGCGGGGGCGTGCTGTTTCAATACAATAATCATGGTTTTTCTCCTTTTCCCTGTTCCGATTTGTTTCAGCGAGGTACAGTTTAGCACTTTAATACGCTAAAGTCAATAGGTTTTGACATTCTTTTTTCTCCGGCCTATAATAAGCGGAGAAATGCACTTTCCGCCGTGCCCCGATTTTGGGGCATACGGCTCATAAAATAACTGTCTATCGCAGGAAAAGAGGAAATAAAATGTCCAAGGAAGCAAAGACCAACGCCATGCGGATGCTTGAGCGGGCCAAAATCTCCTACACCTCCCACGAATATCCCCACGAGGAAGGCTCCGCCGTGGACGGCGCAACGGTGGCGCAGCTGACCGGGCAGGACCCCGCGCGGGTGTTTAAGACCCTTGTGACACAAGGCGCGGACAAAAACTATTATGTGTTCGTTGTCCCCGTTCTGGCCGAACTGGATTTGAAGAAGGCCGCCCGCAGCGTGGGCGTCAAAAGTGTTGCCATGATTCATGTGGCGGACATCAACAAGGTCACCGGCTATATCCGGGGCGGGTGCAGCCCGGTGGGGATGAAGAAGCAGTTTGTCACAGTCTTTGACGAAAGCTGCTTAAACCAGTCCACCATCCTTGTTTCGGGCGGGCGCATCGGAACCCAGATTGAGTGTGCGCCCGCCGATTTGGTGCGGGCTTCACGGGGCAGCACCGCCGCCATCACAAAGGCGGTGGAGTGATGCGTCTGGACCGATATCTTTCCGAACGTCTCGGCGTGACCCGAAGTGAGAGCCGCCGCATGGCCGCCGCAGGCCGTGTGACGGTGGACGGACAGCTCTGCCGCAAGGCGGATTTTCACTTGGACGAGCAGGCCGCACAGGTCGCAGTGGACGGCAAGCCGCTGGCAGGCAGCTACCAGCAAACCGTCTACATCATGCTCAATAAACCTGTTGGGGTGGTCAGCGCTGCGCAGGACCGCCGGGAGAAAACCGTGGTGGACCTTGTGAAGGACGCCTTCCCGCGCCGGCAGCTTTTCCCCGCCGGACGGCTCGACAAGACAAGCACGGGTTTTGTGCTGCTGACCGATGACGGCGCTTTTGCCCACGACATCCTTGCGCCCGGCCGCCATGTGGATAAACAGTATCTTGTGACGCTGGATACCCCGCTCACTCCTGCCATGGTGCAGGGCTTTGCGGCGGGCGTAACGCTGGCGGACGGGCAGACCCTGGCGCCCGCCGAACTCAAAGCGGCGGGAACGGACCCATGCACGGTGCGCGTTGTCCTGCATCAGGGGGTATACCATCAGATTAAGCGGATGTTCGGCGTCTTTGATGCGGGGGTCAATGCACTCCACCGCGAGGCCATCGGCCCCGTTGCGCTCGACCCTGCCCTTGCGCCGGGTCAATGGCGCGAACTGACCGAGCAGGAAGTGCAGAGCCTGCGCGAAGCCGCCGGGGCATAAGGCCCAAAATCGGCGCATCAAAGCCGTGTTTTTTCTTGCCATTTGGTTGGGAATACCGTATAATAATAGGGAATATAGAAAATTATGATCGGGGGATTTGAGATGTCCACATTCATCCCGTTGTCAGTGCCGAATTTCGGCGAAAAAGAAGCACAGTATGCCGCTGAGGCCATCACGTCCGGCTGGGTTTCCACCAGCGGTGCCAAAGTCGGCGAATTTGAGGAGGCCCTGGCGCACTATGTCGGGATGCCGCGCGCGGTTGCCGCCAACAGCGGCAGTTCCTCGCTCCATCTGGCGGCGCTGGCCGCCGGGATCCAGCCCGGCGATGAGGTCATTGTTCCCACGCTGACCTTTATTGCCGCTGTCAATCCCCTCACCCGCTATGTGGGCGCCGAGCCGGTGTTCATCGGCTGTGATGACTCACTGTGCATCGACCCGGACGGCGTGGAGGATTTCTGCGCCAATCACTGCACACTTCGTGAAGACGGACTGTATGATAACGCAACCGGGGCGCGGGTGCGCGCGCTGGGCGTGGTTCATGTGTTCGGCAACATGGCGGATATGCCCCGCCTGCTTGACATTGCCCGCCGCTACCGCCTGACCCTCATTGAGGACGCGACCGAGGCGCTGGGCACCCGCTACACCGCCGGGCCGTTGGCCGGGAAGTTTGCCGGCACGATGGGCGACATCGGCTGCTACAGCTTCAACGGCAATAAAATCATCACGACTGGTGCAGGCGGATTCCTTGTCTCAAATCATCCCGACTGGACCGAGCACGCCAAACACCTTTCCACCCAGGCAAAGGCGGACGTGCTGCAGTTCTACCACGATGAAGTGGGTTACAATTACCGCATGACCAATGTGCAGGCCTGCCTGGGTCTTGCTCAGCTGGAGCGGCTGGAAGATTTTATCACCATCAAGAAGGCCCGCTATGAGCAGTACCGCGCCGGTCTGGACGGCGTGGGCGGACTGCGTATCCTGCCGTTCAAAGAGGAAGCGGACGGCGTGCGCTCCAACCACTGGTTCTACAGCCTCAGCCTTGAAAATACTGCGCTGGATCGTGACACTGTCATTGAAAAACTTCAGGCGCAGAACATCCAGACCCGCCCGATTTGGGCGCTCATCCATGAGCAGGCGGATTATCCGGGCAGTGCGGCCTATGACCTTGACAAGGCGCAGTTCTACCGCAAGAACATTGTCAACCTCCCCTGCTCCACTAACCTGACCGAAGCGGACTGTGACCGGGTCATTGAGGCGGTCCGGGCGCTGCTGTGACGCCCTGCATTCCCTGCCCCGAAAGGAGATCTTGTCTTGCTCAAAGCTGAAGAACTGTTTATCCCGGAAACCGCCTCCATTCTGGACGCAATGAAACGCCTGGATGAGACTGGTCAGCGTATCCTCTTTGTTGCGCCGGAAGGCCGGCTCAAGGCAGTCGTCACGGACGGCGACATCCGCAAGTGTATGCTGCGGGGCGGAAGTCTTGAAGATCCCATCAGCAATGCCGCAAACTATCACCCCAAAAGTCTGCCGATTGCCGAGCGCGGCCGCGCCCGGAGCGAGATGGAGCATTGGGGAATTGATGCGCTGCCCATTCTTGACCGCAGCGGCGTTATCACGGACATTGTCTTTGCGGACGGCGTCAACGTGGACAACCGCAAAAAGGTGGATATTCCGGTCGTCATGATGGCGGGCGGGCTGGGAACCCGGCTCTACCCCTACACAAAAATTTTGCCCAAGCCCCTGATTCCCGTTGGGGAAAAGCCCATTGCCGAGATGATTCTCAGCCGGTTCCGGGAGTTCGGCTGCCGGCATATGACGATGATTGTCAACTACAAGCGCGGCATGATCAAGAGTTATTTTGCCGATCTTGAAAAAGATTATACGGTGGATTTCATTGATGAGGACACCTTCATGGGCACCGGCGGCGGGCTTTGCCTGCTCAAGGGGCAGATGAACTCGCCGTTTTTCTTCACCAACTGCGATACGCTGCTCGACATCGACTTCGGTGACCTCTATGAGTATCACCGCTCCCACGGCAACCTTGTGACGATGGTCTGCGCCTACAAGCACTTCACGGTTCCTTACGGCGTGGTGGAGCTGGGCGATGACGGGTCCATTGCTTCGATGCGGGAAAAGCCCGAGCTGAATTTCCTGACCAACACCGGCGTCTATGTTGTGGAGCCGCGTGTGGTGGAGGAGATGCCGGACGGGGAGTTCATCGGCTTCCCTGATGTGATTGACCGCTACCGCGCCGCCGGGGAAAAGGTCGGCATCTACCCCATCAATGAGAGCTGCTGGATGGATATGGGCCAGATGGAGGAGTTGGAAAAGATGCGCCGCCGTCTGGATCAGCAGAACTGAAACGCACCCACGATTCAATATTAAAGAGAGGTAAAACCTATGCCCGTAACGATCATTGCGGAAGCCGGTGTCAACCACAACGGCGACCTTGCGATGGCCAAAGAACTGGCCCGCACCGCCAAGGAGTGCGGTGCCGACATCGTAAAATTTCAGACGGCCGTGCCCGAACTTGTGGTGAGCCGCTTTGCCGAAAAAGCCGCATACCAGAAAGAGACGACCGATGCGGCGGAAAGCCAGCTTGAGATGATTCGGCGGCTGCATTTTTCTTTTGAGGGGCATCGGGAACTGAAAGAATACTGTGATTCCATTGGGATTCAGTACCTTTCCGCGCCCTTTGATATCCCGAGCGTGCGGTTTCTCGGATCTCTCGGCCTGCCGCTGATCAAGATTCCTTCCGGGGAGATTACCAACCTGCCCTACCTGGAAGAAGTCGGCAAGCTGCACACGCCTGTGCTGCTTTCCACCGGCATGAGCACGCTCGGTGAAATCACCGATGCGCTGGGCATTCTGGATGACAACGGCTGCCCCGAGGTCACCATTCTGCACTGCAACACGCAGTATCCCACGCCCTATGAGGATGCAAACCTCACGGCCATGATGGAGCTGTTTGACCAGTTTGGCTTGCCGGTTGGCCTGTCCGACCACACGCCAGGCTGGGAGTGTGACGTAGCCGCGACGGTGCTGGGTGCACAGGTCATTGAAAAGCACTTTACGCTCGATAAGTCCCTGCCCGGCCCCGACCAGAAAGCCAGCCTTGACCCCAAGGAGTTCCGCGCAATGGTGGACGCCGTGCGCCACACCGAGGCCGCACTGGGCAATGGGCGCAAGCACGTTACGGCCAGTGAGTCCCCCAACAAGGCCGTGGCGCGCAAGAGCATTGTGGCCGCAAAGCCCATTCATGCCGGCGAGGAGTTTACAGCGGACAACCTGACCACCAAACGCCCCGGGGATGGCATCAGCCCGATGCGCTGGTATGAGGTCTTAGGCCGCACCGCCGTGCGCGATTTTGCGGAGGACGAAAAGATTGAGCTGTAAGCGTGTTATCGCCGCTGTCACCTCCACAAGGGCCGAGTACGGCCTGCTGCGCTCTCTTTTGCGCAAAATTGAGGACAGTCCTGCACTCGAACTGCGGCTGATGGTGACGGGCGCACACCTGTGCAGCCGGCTCGGCAGCACCGTTTCGGAGATTGAAGCGGACGGACTGCCGATTGCCGAGCGGCTTGTGATTTTTTCCGAGCAGAATCCGGACGAACCGGTTGGGCAGACGATTGCGCGCACCATCGAAGTTTTTGATGCTGCTTTTGCGCGCAGCCGCCCCGATGCCGTGCTGCTGCTCGGCGATCGGTTTGAGATTTTTGCCGTGGCCGTGGCCGCCTCGGCGCGCCATATTCCCATCGCGCATATTTCGGGCGGGGATGTGACGCTCGGCGCCGCGGACGAATTTTACCGCCACTGCATCTCCAAGATGGCGGCGCTGCACTTCCCCTCCTGTGCGGACAGTGCGGCGCGGCTGATCCGCATGGGCGAGGCACCTGCCACGGTCTTTAACGTGGGCGGGCTTGGGGATGAGAACATCCGCACGCTGCCCAAAATGAGCCGGGAGGAGCTTTGCCGCTCCACCGGCTTTGACCTGATGCAGCCTTTCGGACTTGTGACCTACCACCCCGAGACCGCCCAAAACGCCGGTGACCCTGCCGCACAGGCGCAGGCGCTCTGTGAAGCCATGGCGGCGGTGCCAGGGGTATTCTGGCTCATCACAGGTTCCAACGCCGATGCCGGGGGTGCGGTATGCACTGCCCGGATGCAGGAATTTGTGCGGCAGAACCCAGCGCGCGCCGGGTTTATCAACAGCCTTGGCCTTGTCCGCTACCTGTCCGCCATGCAGTATGCGGCGGTCGTGGCGGGCAATTCCAGTTCGGGCGTTGTGGAAACGCCCACGTTCGGAGTGCCGGCGGTCAACATTGGCAGCCGGCAGGCGGGACGGGCCATCTGTGCCAATGTGCTTTGCTGCGAAGCGAACGCCAAAGACATTGAGGCCGCACTGCGCACCGCCCTGAGCCCGGAATTCCGGCGCACGGCCCGCAGTGCCGTCAGCCCCTATAACGGCGGGGCAACGAGCGCGCGCATTGTGTCCGTGCTGGAAACCTTTGATTTTTCACGACCCAAAGTTTTTTATGACGGTCCCGACCAAACTTGAAAAGGAGTCTGCGCGATGAATGTGCTGATCGTAGGGCTGGGGAGCATGGGCAAACGCCGCGCCCGCCTGGCTAAAGGAATGGACAAAACGCTGCGTATCATTGGAGTGGACACGGCCGACAGCCGCCGTGAGGAGGCCCTTCGCCTGGGCCTTGCGGATGAGGTGTACCCGACCATTGCCGAAGCCGCCGGGGCCGCTGCGCCCGAGGCTGCCCTTGTCTGCACGGCGCCGCTGAGCCATGCCGCCATCATCGGTGAACTGCTTGACCGGAGCATCCCGGTTTTCACCGAGTTGAATCTGGTGGATGACGGCTATGATGAAAACATCGCAAAGGCGAAGGAAAAGGGCGTTGTGCTCTTTCTCTCCTCCACGATGCTCTACCGGCGGGAGACACAGTACATCAAGCGCCGCGTGACGGAATTCGGCCGCCCGGTGCATTATATTTACCACATCGGGCAGTATCTGCCCGACTGGCATCCGTGGGAGAATTACAAGAACTTTTTTGTCGGCAACGCGCGGACCGGCGGCGTGCGGGAGATTTTCGGCATTGAACTGCCGTGGCTGCTGGATGCGTTCGGGGATGTAACCGCCCTGTCGGTTCAGACCGACCAAATCAGCGATTTGGGTCTGCCCTACCCCGACTGCGCCACGCTGATGCTGCGCCATTCTTCCGGCGCGCAGGGTGTACTGGCGGCGGATGTCGTCAGTCCCCGGACCGAGCGCATCTTTGAGTGCTTCGGCGATGGACTGCACCTGTTCTGGGAGGGCAATCCCAAGGCGCTGTACGAATATCGCGATGGAGAGAAACAGCCGGTGGACACCTACACCTCCTTTGAACACGACAGCCGGTACAGCGACAATATTGTGGAAAACGCCTATGTGGATGAACTGGCAAACTTTTTTGCCGTTCTGCGCGGGGAGGAAGCGCCCCGCTGGAGCTTTGAGAAGGACCGTGCCGCCATCGCCGTGATGGACGCGGCAGAGCGTGCCGAGGTTGGCCGGCCCGTTACCTACTGAGATTGCCGGGAAAGGAGTGCAATGTATGCAGACTCTCACTGCGCTGTTTATCGGGCTGGGGTCCATTGGCACCCGGCACCTCAAAAATCTTGCATCCGTGTGTAAAAAGCGCGGCATTGCCCTGCAGGCGGACGCACTGCGGAGCGATTTGAACCGCGCTCTGCGTCCCGGCGTCAGCGAACTTTTGCACCGTCAGCTGACGGAAGCTGACCCGATTGGGAACTATGACCTTATCTTTATCACCAACCCGACCAGCCTGCACGCGGATGCGCTGGCCCGTGTGCGGGGCAAGGCAGGCGCGCTGTTCATTGAAAAGCCCATCTTCTCCGCCGAGCAGACCGGGCTTTCGCTGTCGGACTATCTTGACCCCGGGCAGAAAGCCTATGTTGCGGCGCCGATGCGGTGGTGCGGCACGATGCTGGCCCTCAAGCGGCATCTGCCTGAGCTGAAGCCCTACTGTGCGCGGGTGCTCTGCTCCTCCTACCTGCCCGACTGGCGGCCCGGGGTGGATTACCGCACCGTGTACAGCGCGCACCGCGCCATGGGCGGCGGTGTGACGATTGACTTAATCCATGAGTGGGATTACCTGACGGATCTGTTCGGGATGCCGCAGGAAGTATACAACATCAAGGGGCAGTATTCTGAGCTTGAGATTGATTCCGACGATGTTTCGCTCTATATTGCCCGTTATCCGCACCTTGTCGCGGAGGTTCATCTTGACTATTTTGGCCGCGGCTACCGCCGGAGCATCGAACTTTTCTGCCCGGATGGAAGTTGTGTGGCGGACTTTGGCGCGGGAACGCTGACTTTGCCGAACGGCACAGTTGAGCACTGCGAGGAGGACGTCAACGAGCGGTATCTGCGCGAGATGGAGTATTTTCTTACCTACGCCGCCGGGCCGGCCGGGCCGAGCATCAATCCGCCCGAAGCCGCTCTGGATGTATTAAAACTTACGCTGGGGGAACTGTAATATGAAACGCCTGCTCATTACCATCTGCGGCCGTGCCGGCAGCAAAGGATTCAAAAACAAAAATCTCAAAAATTTCTGCGGGCATCCGCTGGTCTACTACTCGCTGAGCGCCGCTGAACTGTTCATCAAAAACCACCCCGAACTGGAAGTGGACATCGCCCTCAACACCGACAGTCAGGCGCTGGCCGACCTTGTGGCGGCGCAGTACCCGGAAGTCATCTATCTGCCCCGCGGTGAGGAGCTCGGCGGGGATACGGTTCCCAAGGTGGAAGTCTACAAGGACAGCTTTGCCCGCATGGAAGCCAAGACCGGCCGCCCTTATGACGCAATGATTGACCTTGACATCACAAGCCCCCTGCGCACCGAGCAGGACATTGAGAACGCCTTCGCCAAAGCCGCGAAGCGTCCCGATCTGCAGATTATCTTCAGCGTCTGTGAGGCACGGCGCAACCCGTGGTTCAATATGTTCAAGGCAGTCGGTGACCATGCCGAGATGGTCATCAGCAGCGAATTTACCGGGCGGCAGCAGGCGCCCGAGGTCTATGACGCAAACGCCTCTATCTATGTCATCCGCCGGGAATTTCTGGTGGATAACCCCGACCCGATTCTCTGGCACAGCAAATTCGGCGTGAGCGTCATGATGGATACCGGCATCATTGACATTGACTCCGAGCATGACTACCAGCTCATGGAAGTCATTGCCCGCCACCTCTATGAAACTGACCCCGCATTCCGTGCGGTACAGGAGAACATCCGTGGCTGACCGGGCGCTGAAACTGATTATGGATTGCGGCCAGGCAATGCTGAAAAGCGGGGGCGAAGCGTTCCGTGCGCAGGACACCATGGAGATTATGGCCCGCAGTCTGGGCCTTGAAGACTTTCATGTCTATGTGCTGACCAACGGCATTTTTGCTTCCGCCAAGGGCGGCACCGTCAATGCCGTGCGCTATGTTCCCACATTCTCGACCAATTTAGGGCGGGTGGAAGCCATCAATTCCATTTCGCGCAAAATTGCAGACGGTGATCTGGACCTCGATGGTGCGGAGCAGGAACTGAAAAAGGCGATGCACACGCCGGTCTTTTCCGAGATGATCGAGCATCTGGCCTCCATGGTTGGGTGCGCCTGCTTCGCGTTCCTGTTCGGCGGCGGTCCGGCGGAGATGCTGGCTGCCGCTCTGGCAGGCGTGCTGGAGTCCGTTATTGTCACGACGTTTTCTCATCACCGCATCAATCGGATGTTCACCGACCTTTTGGCGGCGACTGCCTGCACACTGCTTGCGCACGCGGCGCACCTGTTTTATGCGCCGCTCAACGTCAACGTGAGCATCATCGGCGCGCTGATGGTGCTGACCCCCGGCGTGGCGCTGACCATGGCCATCCGTGACATTATCAACGGAGACTATCTTTCCGGCACAATCCGGCTCTTTGACGCACTGCTCGTGGCGGGCTGCCTTGCCGGCGGCGTGAGCCTGGGGTATCTGCTGATGCAGGGAATTATGGGGGTGATTGCATGACCGCTGCCGAAATGCCGCTGCCTCTGAGCCTGCTCTGTCAGTTTATACTGGCCATGCTCGCCACGATTTCCTTTGCCGTTGCCTTTCAGGTCCCGCGCCGGCATCACATGGCCTGCGGGCTGGTCGGTGCTGTGGGTTGGATTGTTTATACCCTGTGCAATACCCTGCTGGGGCTTTCCGCGCCGGTTTCCACCCTGATTGCGGTTTTGCCGCTGACCGCGCTGGCCCGGTTCTTTTCCATCACGCATCGTGCGCCGGTCACGCTGTTTTTGCTGTCCGGCATTTTCCCGCTGGTTCCGGGCGCGGGCATCTATTATACGGCCTACTATTTCATCCGCAACGACCAGCGGCTTTGTACGAACAAAGGCATTGAAACAATCAAGGTTGCCATTGCCATCGCACTGGGCATTGCCTTTGTCTGTTCCATTCCTCTGCCCCGGCGTCTCAGCCGTCAGCAGTACCGCGGGCCAAATTCATCCGACAGTTCTCCCCAATAAAAGCATCATCCCCCGCACAGCGCCCCATGCAGGGCGGTGTACGGGGGGATTTTCACGTTTTCACGCAGGGTGCCATCAGACAAATTCGCGCCAGGCCTGCTCGGCGCTGGCCTCAAAGCTGCAAAGTTCCTGCATCAGGCGCTGTGCGCCGGGGCTAGCGTTGGGGTAGTCGCTCACTGCCTTGCGGCATTCGAGTACCCCCTGCCCCGAACCTTCCGCCAGCATCGTGGCAAGGTTGCGGGTGCTTTTGTCCAGCATCGTGCGGGTGCGGATGCCCATGCTCACGCTCATCTTTGCCGCCGCCGTCTGGCCTTTGGCTTCGGCCCCGATGGCATCCAGCGCATTGTGGGCCTGCTGACTGATGCGGCGGAACTCTTTGCGCTGGCGCATCATCTCATCCCTGAGTTTCTGGTCATGGGTCAGGCCCATCATCTCATCGAGCGTATTTTTGCCCGTCTCGGTATTCTGAACGATTTCCTGAAGCATCGCTTCGTTGTCGCTCATCTGGTTCTGTTCTTCCTTTGGCATAAAAATCCCCCTTGTGTACCATTCTTGTCCGGGAAGCTTCCGGGCTTAGTATGGCTTACAAGGGGGAATTTATTCGGTTTATTTGGGATTTTAGCCGTTCAGCCGCTGTTCGGCCAGCGAGAGCATAAGGTCCCAGCTCCCGGTTTCGGCCCAGTCGGCGGCGCCGACGCGCATCGTAAAGGTACCGCGGCGGGACAGCGAAATGCCGAACGTGCAGCGGGACTGCTCCAGCGCCTGACGAAGATGATGCTCCATCGCGGCCGCCGTGGTTCCGATGGTCACAATCAGGAACAGGCCGTCCTCAAGGCGGACCACGGTGTTCTCCGGCTCAGCCATGCCGGCGGCAAGCTGAAGCACACCGGCGGCACTGTTCAGGCAGTGGTCGGCGGCGGTGCTGCCTTCGGTACGCAGCACTTCGCCGTACTCATTCACCCGTGCCATGACAACGCCAACCGGCTGACCGCCGCGGGCAGCTTCGGTTAGTTTGCCAAGGAAGGCGCCGTCCAGATAACTGCGGTTATAAACACCGGTCACATAGTCGCGGCGCAGTTCTTCACCGCACTGGCTGAGTGCGCGCAGAAGGGCATTGGCCTCCCGCTCATCGGCGGGCAGCGAGCCGGGCAGGCTGTACGTCATGACCAGCACGCAGGGGTATGAATCCACCCGAATGGTCTGGTAAAAGACAAACGCGCCGTCATCCGAAATCTGCGGCTTCCAGCCGCGTCCGGCGGCATTCAGCGCAGGGATGGGGTCGGCAGGGGCGACTGGCGCAAACGTGGTTTCATCTAAGCGGGCCTGAAGCCCTGCATCCACAATACAAACATCATCAAAAATATTCCGCAGTGCCGAAATCTGCACGGCGAGCTGTTCCCGGGTATATTCCTGCATCGTATGTACTCCTTTGCCCTTATCATAGCATAATACCCGTATATTTTATCACACCGCTCCCGTTTTTCCCATATCCGCGATATCCAAAGAATCCGGCGTTTTTCTTTGCAATACTGTTCAAAAAGTCATTTTGCTTTTGCTGCCGTCTTTTTGACCATTTTTGCGGATGTTTTGCGCGCGGCAGGCTTCTTCGTTTTGGCCTCGGTTTTCGCGGCAGACTTATTTTCTGCCTTTGCGGCGGGCTTTTTGGCCGTCTTTGCAGGCGTTTTGCGCGCAGCGGGCTTCGCGGGGGATTCTGCGGCGGGTGCGGCCGTTTTTTCTTCGGCAGGCACGGCCGGTTCCAGGGAGCTGTCCGTCTCTTCCTCAGCGGGTAGCGGCTCCGCGCGGAAATAGCGTGCGCAGAGCGTATGGATATGCTTTGCCAGTTCCGGCGTCATATCTGCCTTGTCAGCGCGCCACTGCCAGTTGCCGGTGGAGCAGCCCGGCAGGTTCATCCTTGCCTCGCTGCCCTTGCCGAGCCAGTCAGCCATCGTGACAACGGCCAGTTCGGCGGGGCTTGCCAGAACACCGCGCAGCAGGCCGGTCAGTTCCCCTTCCTTTTCGGTCAGAGCGAAATAGTCCCTTGCCTGACGGCGCTGAGCGGGGGTCGTTTCCTGCTCAAACCAGCCTTTGAGTGTGTTATTGTCATGGGTGCCGGGGTAGGCCACGCAGTGGCGGGGATAGTTATGGGGCAGATCCACGCTGTCCGTTCCGGTGAAGGCAAACTGAAGCACCTTCATGCCGGGGAAGCCGCTCTCTTTCAGCAGTTCGCGGACCGAGTCAAACATCTCGCCCAAATCCTCCGCCACGATGGGCAGTTCGCCGAGCGAGGTGCGCAGGGCGCGGAACAGGTCCATGCCGGGACCTTTTTCCCACCGGCCGTTGCGGGCAGTGCTCTCCCCGGCGGGGATAGCCCAATACGTGTCAAAGGCGCGGAAATGGTCAATGCGCAAAATATCGTAAATGCTCAGTGCATGGCGCACGCGGCGAATCCACCAGGCATAGCCGGTCTTCTTGTGGTAGTTCCAGTCGTAAAGCGGATTGCCCCAGAGCTGACCGTCCGCCGCAAAATAGTCCGGCGGGCAGCCCGAGACACGGCGGGGATGACCCTCGCTGTCCATCTCGAACAGCTCATGGCCCGCCCAGGCGTCAGCGGAATCCGCCGCGACATAGATGGGAATATCGCCCATGATCTGAATGCCGTGGTCATTTGCATACTTTTTAAGGGCTTTCCACTGGCGGTCAAACTCAAACTGGACAAAGGCCCAGAATCCGAGGTCCTCCGCGTGTTCACGGCGGAACTGTTCGAGCGCTTCCGGCTCACGCAGGCGCAGCGGTGCGGGCCAGGTCTGCCAGTCGGACATCTGATTTTCTTCCTTGATGGCCATATACAGGCAGTAATCCGGCAGCCAGGAATCCGCAAGGAACGTAAAGCGATACCAGTCATCGCCGTACGGCGTATCATAGCCGGGCACAGGGCGCTGTGCAAGGAAGTTCTTATATGCTTTGCGCAGCACCTTGTAACGCCCATTATACAGACGAGCATAGTCTACATGGGCAGGGTCATCGCCCCAATCCATCTCCTGATAATCTTCCGGTGCCAGCAGACCTTCAGCGGCCAGCTGATCGAGGTCGATAAAATAGGGGTTGCCCGCAAAAGCCGAACAGCTCTGATACGGGCTGTCGCCGTAGCTTGTGGGGCCGACAGGCAGAATCTGCCAGATGCTCTGACCGGCCTCGGCCAGAAAATCCACAAAATCCCGGGCGGGTTTGCCAAGGCTTCCGATGCCATACCCGCCGGGCAGGCTGGAGATTGGCATTAAAATACCGCTGCTGCGCTTAAAATCCATACTGTTTTCTTCCTCTCTATTCAGGGCTGAACATTCGTGTTGTCCAGCGCCGCAATTACCTTTTCGCGCCATTCCTCGCGGGCAGCCTTGCTCCAATCGGTGCGGGCGCTGCCGTCCTGCTCATAGCAGAGCGCCTCGTCAGCATCAGCAAGCGCCTGCGCGGCGGAACAGTCGAGCATCACGCCGGGCAGGATTCCCGTTCCCACCTGTTCAATCTGCATCGCCCCGGGCACGGTCCCATCGCTGGCGGTTCCCCATGGAGATACAAGAAGCAGATCCCCCGTAAGGGCCTGCTCCCCCGCCGTGCTGGTATAGAGCCAGAGAACGGCGGATGCCGCGGCACGGGTCTGCTCCTCCCCGGCATCCGCCGGGATGGCCAGCCAGGCCGGGGCCGCAAAGATGGGATAGTTCATCAGGCCGGTGAGATTATATTCCACCGTGGAAAGGTCATCCTCCACGAAGTCACACTTGACGGGCAGCGGGACCAGGCGCTCAGCCTCGTCCGGTTCCATCTCAAGGGCCAAGTCCGCCAAAAAGCCGCGGCGGAACAGTGCCTGCTCGCCCTCATTGGCCTGATGTGTCTGCTCGAGTTCAATCGCGCTGAAAAGGCCGTTGAGCGGGCCGATGAGAGTCTGCTCGCTGCGCTGTTCCCCGGCCGCAAGCAGCACGCCGGTGTAGAGTGCGGCGGTGTTATCCGCTTCAAAAGACGGGGCCGGTGTGTCAAAGACCGCCGTGAGGGCAGCGGTGCGGCCGGACTTTTCTTCGGGCAGCGTGTAGGTATGGCCGCCGAGGGTGACGGAGGCCGGGGACGGCGTTGCGATCCACCCCGTCAGGGTCTGGGCAAAGGTTTCCCACTCTGACCAGGAGGCCGCCTGAAGATTGCTGACAGCATCTGCCCCCAGCAGTTCTTCCAGCATAGCACTGTCCGCCCAATAACCGTAAAGGCTTCGGCCGATGGGCAGCGCCGTCACTGTCCCTCCATCCATATCCGCAAGTTCCGCCGCCGCAGTGAGCAGCGCATCGCTGCTAAAGTCCAGCCAGCTGCCGTCCTGTGCGGGCGCAGCGGGCAGAATTACAAGGCCGGCCTGCTGCACATCATCAACAAATGTCAGTGCAACACCCTGCGCCTCGGCATAGCACTGCACGGCGCGGGCGGCGGCTGTATTTTCCCCCGCCGCCGCATAGACTGAAAGAGCCTGTGGTGCCGCCGTGGGCGCGGGTGAAACGGTCGGCACGGATTGGGCAGGCGCTTCACTTTCCGCACAGCCCGCCAGCAGGCAGGCGCAGAGCGTCAATGCCGCCAATCGCTTCATAATGGGTTGCCCCCTTTCCATGACAAACGATGAATGCGTATAAGTACTCAATTAAATTTTATTATAACGGATTAGAACGGTTTTTTCCACTGTCGATTTATGATATAATAAAAAATATTTCGGCGCTCAAGGAGATGTCTGTATGGGTCAAACCCTGAAATTATACGAATCCGCCCCCACTGTCCAGGAATTTACCGCAGTGGTCCTCGCCTGCACCCCGGCGCAGGACGGCTGGGAGGTCGAGCTGGACCAAACCGCCTTCTACCCTGAGGGCGGCGGCCAGCCCTGCGACACCGGCACGCTCGGCGGCGCGGCCGTGAGCGGGACACGGATTCATGAGGGCACCATTCTTCATCACACCTCAGCCCCCCTCGAGCCGGGGCGCACCGTGGAAGGCCGGATTGACTGGGGCCGGCGGCTTGACCACATGGAACAGCACACCGGTGAGCATATTTTGAGCGGAACGCTGCACCGGCTTTTCGGTGCGGAAAACGTAGGGTTCCACATCGGGCAGCCCGCCGTGCGGATGGACATGAGCCTGCCTTTAACGGCTGAAGAGCTTGCGCAGGCCGAAGCCGCCGCCAATGCGGCTGTGCGCGCTGACCGTCCTGTGCGCTGCTGGTACCCCGACGAGGAGGAACTGGCGGCGCTGCCCTACCGAAGCAAAAAGGCGCTGGAAGGTCCTGTGCGGCTGGTGGATGCAGGCGGCGCTGACCTGTGTGCCTGCTGCGGCACGCACTTAGATTCCACCGGGCAGGTCGGGCTGATTAAGATTCTCAGCGCACAGAGCTACAAAGGCGGCGTGCGGCTGGCCGTTGTCTGCGGGCAGCGCGCCTATGAGGCCGTAGCCGCCGCCTGGCAGGATGCCGGTCAGGCCGGTGCGCTGCTCAGCGCGGGGCCGGGCAGGCTGACGCCGGCCGTGACGGCCATGCAGCAGGGTGAAGCCGCCCTGCACCAGCGGCTGGCTGCCTTGCAGAACACGCTCGGGGAGGCTTTGGCCGCAAAGGCCGTGCCGGGCAAGCCCTTTGCGGCGCTCTGCCCCGGCGCGGATGGGGACGGGCTGCGCCGGCTCTGCCTGGCTGTATCCCAGCGTTCCGGCGCACTGACGGCAATATTCGCACCCGGCGGCGCAGGGCTTTCCTATGCGCTGACCGTGCCGGATGCGGATGCCCGGCCGCTCTGCCGCGCTCTCAATGACGCGTTCAGCGGCCGCGGCGGCGGCAAGGCGGCATTTTGTCAGGGCAGCCTGAGCACTGCCGATTTTGACGCCGTGCGGGCGTTTTTGCTCCGATATTCCAATCAGGAAGAAAAATAAATCCAGAACAAAACAAAGAGAGGAACATTTTACCTATGCGTATGCGTTTTAAGCCCTATGCGCGGCCCGAGCTGCTGGCCTGCGACTTTCACATTCACGAACCTCTGACCCATGCCGGGCACTGGCATGAGCAGTTTGCCAACCCTGACCAGCCGCTCCATCTGGAACTGGGCTGCGGCAAAGGCGGCTTTTTGAGCCAGCTTGCGCCGCGCCATCCCGACATCAACTATCTCGGCATTGACATTACCGACAAGGTGCTGATTCTTGCCAAGCGCAAGGTGGAGGCCGCCTACCTTGCCGCGGGGCTTCCCACCGACAATGTCCGAATTGCCTCGCTGGACATTGAGCGGATGTCCGGCGTGTTCAGCCCGGCGGACACGGTAGAGCGCATCTACATCAATTTCTGCAATCCCTGGAGCAAGAATGCGGGCAGCAACAAGCACCGTCTGACCCATCCGCGCCAGCTGCTGCAGTACCGCGCCCTGATGCCGGAGGGCGCCGAAATCTACTTCAAGACCGATGACGATGACCTGTTCCGGGACAGCCTTGAATACTTCCCCGCCGCCGGGTTTGAAATCACCTGGCAGACCTTCGACCTGCACAAGGATGAACCGGACTGGAACATCCGCACCGAGCACGAGGGAATGTTCAGCGAGCAGGGAATTCCCATCAAGGCTCTCATTGCCCGCAAGGGACCTGACTCGACTGTGACATGGGTCGAACCGAAGGCGCGCGTCCGTGCCGAAGAGGAGAACGAAGATGCGTGAATTTTTAGCCAATCCCACCGTTTACTCGGTGCTGCACCTCATTTTCCTGTTCTTCCTGTACAGTCTCATCGGCTGGGCAGCGGAGGTTGCCTTTGCGGCCGTCACGACACGTCAAATCGTCAACCGCGGGTTTCTTAACGGGCCAATCTGCCCCATCTACGGTGTTGGCATGTCCTTAATGATTTTGATACTTGGGCAGTTCAGCACCCCCGCACCGGGGCAGGAACATCCGTGGTACGTCAACGTCATTGCGGTATTCTTCGGCGGTATGATTATCACGACGCTGGTCGAACTGGTTGCCGGCTACATTCTTTATAAAGCGTTCCATACCCGGTGGTGGGATTACTCAATGTACAAGGGCAACTTGGGCGGGTATATCTGCCCGCAGTTTTCCCTGCTCTGGGGCGTTGGCAGCGTGGTGCTGATGCTGGTGATTCATCCCCTCATCAACAGGCCCACCGGTCACATTCCCGCCTGGATTCTTCTGATTACTGACGCCATTCTGCTGGTCCTGTTTGCGGTGGACCTCGCCGCTTCTGTTATGGAGGCAGTCGGCCTGAGCCGTCACCTGAGCCGCATTGATGAGATGCGCGCAGAGCTGCGCCGCACGAGCGATGCACTGACCGACGCCATCGGCGGCAGCGCCATGACCATCGACACACTGCTCGATGAGCATCGGCTCCAGCTGATGCTGGGCGCTATGGAAGGGCGGGATAACGCCGCCGAATGGCGCGCACAGCTCACTGACCTGTCCGCCCGCGCCAAAGACCTGCGCGCTGCCACCAAACAGATGGAACGGCAGCGCTACCTTGGCACCGGACGTTTGCTGCGCGCTTTCCCGAACATGGTTCCGGACCGGCACGAAGCGATGGACACCCTGCGCGATGCACTGAACCGCCTTGCGGACGCCGCCCGCCAGGCCGTTGCGGACAACGTGGAGGACTGGAAGGAAAATCACAAATAACGCAAACCCGCCGTCCCGGCTGGCTGACAGCCATGGGACGGCGGGTTCTTTTTATAAAAATTGCAAAGGCGGAAATCATTTTCCCCGGCGGTCATAGGCAAGGCGCAGCACGAGCCAGGCTGCCGCCACGCAGACGATGATAATCAGCCCGAGCATCTGCCAGCTGTGGACGAGGTTCGGCACCGTTGCATCATACATGACATCATCCAGCCCGGCGTTGAGCCAAGACAATCGGCTGTTGAGGTCAGTCGAAGCGCCGAGTGCCGCCATGCCCCAGCGGCAGACAATGATATAACCGACCGCGGTCAGCGCGCCGCTGATGGGGAACAGAACGCCGCTGAACACAACCTGCCCAATCATGAGCACAAGCACGAGCAGCACCGCGGCCTCGCTGTTTTTGAGTGCAGCGGAAACGAGCAGTCCCATGGCGGAGGAAGCCATGAGCAGCAGCAAAAGCGTGATGTACACTTCCAATTCGGTGGGCAGCAGCAGGTTGTTGCGGGGGATGTGGATGATGGTCACAAACCCCGCCGTCAGCACCGCCGCCTGAACGGCTTCCACAAGGAAAAGCGTGACTGCCTTGCTGAGCACAACCGCTAAAAGCGAGACGCCGACGCTTGCCTCCCGGAAGATGATTTCCCGTTCGCGGCAGATTTCACGGTAGGAGTTGAGCAATCCCATGAACGCCGCCATCGCACAGACCACAAAGAGGATTGTTCGGCTGCCAATATTGATGAGGTTGGAGGTAAAGCAGTCCGGTTCCCCGACCAGCTTAACGACCAGCACCATGAGCGGAGCCTGAAGAACAAGACTGGACAGGATCAGTTTCTGGTTCCAGATCAGCCGGAAGTTCCGTGCCAGGAGCACCCCGAACTGCCGGAAAAATTTACCGGGTCTTATGAATTGCTGCATCGCGCGTCCGCCTCCTTGGCCGCCTCGGGGTACTGCGCCGCCATCCGGTTGAAGCCGGGGGTGGTGTAGTACTTGCGGCGGTAATATTCCACCTGTTCAGAGTCATGCAGTTTTTCAAAGATGTCGCTCGTGAGGGAGACATCAAAGTAATCGTCCAGTCCTTCCGGCTCACCGTAGTAGCACAGCACGCCGCCGGCGCCAAGAAATGCCACTTTATCGCAGAGGTTGATGTTGGACATATTGTGGGTCACCATGAGGACCGTGCAGTTCTCATGGCTCAGACGGCGGCAGAGTTCCATCATGCTGCGGTCAAGGTCGGGCGAAAGTCCGCTGGTCGGCTCGTCAAGAATCAAAAGACGCGGCGAGGCAAGCAGTTCCATCGCGATGGAGACGCGCTTTTTCTGCCCGCCGGACAGCTTGCAGATCATGGTCTTTTCCCGCCCCGTCAAATCGACCGCGCGGATGGCGTGCGCCACAGCGGCCGCAATCTCCGCCTTTGTGGTGTCGTGGGCAATGCGCAGCCGGGCTGTATAGGTCAGGCTCTGTTCCACCGTGAGATAGTCATACATAATATCCTGCTGGGGCACATAGCCCAGCACCGCATCAAAGGCGTTGCGGTTGCCCTTGGTGTCGATGCCGTCAAAGCAGACGCTGCCCGAAGTGCAGGGCGCCGACCCGGTGACGCAGGTGAGCAGGCTCGACTTGCCGGTTCCCGATCCGCCCACAAGAACCACAAAACTGTTGGGTTCCACCTCCAGGCTGACGCCGTCCACAATTTTGAGCGGCTGGCCGGTGGCGCTGTCCTGCACGGTCTTTGTCACATTCACGAGTTCAATGCTGATGCCGGCTCGGTGCTGATGGTAATGCAGCACCCCGCCCGAAAATGCAAACACCTGCGTCGGCACATTGATGACCGCTCCGTCGGTGAGAATCTCGTTCTGGATGCGTCTGCCGTTTAAGTAGGTTCCGTTGGTGGAGCCGAGGTCATGCAGTTCGCAGTGCCCGTCCTTATACACCACCTCGCAGTGATGGCGGCTGACGCGGTCGCTGACAAGGCGGACGTCACAGTCCTCCCCACGGCCAATGAGTACCCGGCGTTTGCGGCGCAGATCCACTTCCCGCAATACGCCGGCCGCTGCCGGGTTTTCCTGCCGCACGGCGGCGGAATTTTCCGCATCGCGGATGGTCTCCACGCGGAAGGTAATCTCCTGCGTGGTATCGTCCCGGTCGGTATCCAGACCAATCACATCCCCGGGCTGAAGCGTGACCGGCTCATCCTTATGAATGTAGCGGTTGTTGTACCAGGTTCCGCAGGCGGTGGAACCCTCATCCCGGAGCAGCCACGCGCCGTTCGACCAGTCCAGTGTGAACTGATGGTCGCCGACATTATTGCGGCGCAGCACAAACGTGCAGTCCCGCCCGCGGCCGAAAACGCAGGGCGCGGCATCGCTCGAGAGGGTAATCCGCTGACGGTTGCGGCGCTCGGTGATGAGCAGAACGATTTCACTGGCCAAATCCGTTCACGTCCTTTCGGGGTCGGGCTGGGATGTCCAGCGCCGTTCTTTGCCGCAGTACGGCACAAACTCTGCCGAAGCGCCGCCCAGCGTGAAAACATCTCCCGCTGTGAGCGGGGATTTTTCCAGCAGACTCTTGCCGTTGAGCGCACACAGCTCATTGGAGGAGCCGGGCAGCGCACACCACTGCGCCTCGGCGGGGTCATAGACGACGATGCCCTGCCGCGCGGCAAGCGGGCTGTCCGCATCGAGCACGGCGGGGCATCCCGCCGCGTCAACACCCAGGAAGTTCCTGCCCTCCTCAAGGCGCAGGTCGCGCCCTCGAGCCGGCCCGTCCTTCACAACGAGCCATCCCGCAACAGGGCCGCGCGGCTGTGCGGATTTTACTGCGGCCGCCCCCGCGCTGCCGGGCTGAACAATGCCGGCCCGGTGCTGCAGTTCGGTGTTGCAGTAGGGGCAGTCAGGGTATTTGTCCGCGTCATAGAAATGGCCGCTCTCGCATTTTGTCAGTTTCATGGCTTTTCTCCTCACAGTACAAGACGCAGATTGGTGCGTCCGATGCGGATGGTATCATCATTGTTCAGGCGGTGCGCGTCACCAATCGGCTCACCGTTCACCAGCACTTCGGCTTCGCCAAGCGGGCAGACCGTCACATCGTCACCGTCCACGGCAAAGACCGCGTGCTGGGGCCGAACCCGCGCATCCTCCAGACAGAGATCACACTGGGCAGGGTCACTGCCAACAATCAAACTGCTCTCCACATAGCCGGACCAGCGGGTTTCGCCAATGCTCCGGTAACCGCGCAGATAAAACGTCAGCCAGCCGCCTGGCAGTTCATCCGTCTGTTCCGCTGCGGCATCCTCGAGCAGATGCACCGCCTCGGCCTGTTTTTCGGCATTGCGGTCCCTGCGGCGGCGAACAGTTCCCGCCATTGCAAGCGCCGCCACTGCCAGCAGCATCAAAGCCGCAGGCAGGCGGAACCTTGCTGCATAAAAAGCGCGGTCCCTCGGCCAGTCCTCCACAGTAAAAGTAAAGGTCTGCCCCGCATCGCTCACGTTGGCGGGGGTCATGGCGCTGGGCATCTGCCGCAGGCTGAGGGCATAACTTCCCTCATAGAGCGGTTCGGTTTGCAGCACGGCGGTGCGGCCGCCGCGCTCAACCCGCGCGCTTTTTACCCGGACGTTCCAGCCCCAGATATCCTGCGCCTTCACGCGGTAGCACACCGGGTCATCCCCCTGCCCGACCGCCTGATTGAAGGTGACCGTCAGTTCATTCCGGCCCGTCACTTTCACTGACTGGACCGCCGGGGGTGTGAGTTTGTGCCCCATATAGACGGCGGCGGACGTTGTGACCGCGCTGCCAAGGCTTGGCACGCTGACCGTCACGGTCTCAAGCCGCTCGCCGTAAAAACGGCTTTCAATGGCGGTTTTGATTTCAACCGCACCCGCCAGTTCCTGCTGTTTCTGCTGCATGGCTTCGGTGAGCGTTCCGGGCGTTACCGGCTGCACTGTTCCGCCGGTCAGCTGCTCGGTCAGGCCCGCCACGCTGCTGCCCTCATTGAGCAGGGCAAACACCGTCAGCGGAATGTCCAGCTGCGCGGCGCTCTCATCCGACAGAGCGGTGAGCGCCGCCAGGCTTGACGCAGACGCTCCTGCGCCCGTGCAAATCCAGAGCACCTTGCGCGGGGCCATGTCCTGATAGTTTGTATTCAGTTCCTCGGCAACCAAAGCGGCGGCCTGAACGGGGTTGGCCTCCCCCCGCTCTGCCGCAAGGGCGTTCACGGCTTTTTTTGCGAGAGTTTTGTCCGCCGTTGCGGACAGAACACGCTGCGGCGTACCCGCCATTGTCACAAGAACCAGCTGGTCCCGCTTGCCTTTTGTTTCAAGCAGAGAGAGGAGCGCTGTTCGGCAGTCTTCCAAGACCTCCTCCCCGGCGCTGTTGTCCACCAAAACAATGTAGCATATCGGTTCGCTGGCGGAAATGATGTTGCCCGTGGGGACCTTTTCCTCCCCAACGCGGACTTCCACCCCGGCGGAACTGACCAGAGCGGGGTCCAGCGGGCTGCCGGCGGTGTCCTCCACACGGAGGAAAACATCCATCTCGGGAACGTTGAGATAAATCTGTTCAATGGAAAAGCTGCCCAGTGAGGCAGCTTTGGGCGCACAGAGCCACCCGGCCAGCAGTGCGGTCAGGATGGCGGTACAGAGCAGGCATGGGAGCCTGCGGTGTGCGATATTCATAACAGGCCCCCTTTCCCCGCCCGTGCGTCAGTTCTCAATATGGCGGAGCATACGGTCGAGGGCGCGAAGTGCCGCCACTGCCTTGCGGCGGCGGGCGGAATCCGTTTTCTTATCATTGGACTCGTTGGACGCCGCAGCGGGCCGTTCCGGCTCCTGCGGCTCCTCCGGGGCCGTCAGATCCGGTTCCTCATCCTCCTCCAAAACCGGCATGACCGGTGCGCGCGGCGCAGCGGCGGGCGGGGTCTCATCGGGGCGGGTATTTTCCACCGGGCGGACAATCGGGGAGGAGAAGATGGCACCGGGCACCTCGGTCAGTGCCGGGCCGGTCTGATGGTTGGGGTCTCCGGTCGGCCGGGGCGCTTCCTCCTCGGCAGCGGGCACAGATTCCGGGGTCTCCGGTTCTTCGGCCGGCTTTTCCTCAGGCGTTTCCTCGGGTGCTTTCTCCGGCTCCTGCTCCTCGGCAGCGGCCTGCGCGCGCATCTCATCCACCACGCGGGCCAGCGTCTCGGGGTCAAGGTTCAGCCGGACCTTCGGTGTGGGCACGGTGTGCAGTTCGGGCAGTTCGCTCTCAAGTTCGCGGTCGGACGGATCCTGCGCGGCGGCGCGGGCAATCGGGTCATCGCTTTCCGCCTCGGCTTTGAGGTCGGCAAGGCGCTGGCTCATCAGGCCCAGGCACTGAATCAAAGCGGCACGCTGGGCTTCCATCTGCTTCACTTCATCGCGGAGATTGTTCAGGCGCAGCTGGTGGGCATTCTGAATCTCGTTGGCCTCAGCCGCAGCGGCATCAACCAGTTTCTGTGCCTGCTCGCGGGCCTGCTCACGGGCGGCGACGCCGGTCGCGGCGGCGGCATCCTGCGCATTTTTCTCGATGGCGGCGGCGCGGGACTTTGCCTGTTCCACAATCCGGTCCGCCTCGGCACGGGCTTCGCCCATCGTCTTTTCGCGGTTCTGTTCAAGCGTAGTGCGGGTCTCATCGAGGGCGCGGCCCTTAATGCGCAGTTCGGCCTCCGCCTGTTCTGTGCGCTCCTTGAGCTGCTCCATCTCCTTCTGAAGGCTTCCGTTTTTGAGCCGCAGCACGGCGCACTGGTCATTCAGCGAATGATTGCGCTCCTGCAGGGCCGCTACACGGGCGTTAAGGTCCTCTTTTTGGCGGGAGTAGGTTTCACTGCTGCCCGCAAGTGCCGCATTCTGGCCGGACAGACGCTGGTTCTGTGCCGAAAGCGCCTGGCAGTGCTGCTGCAGTGCGGTGTTCTCCTGCACAGTCTTTTTGAGCTGGCTCTCCGCCCGGCTCAGCCGCTTTTCATATTCATCACAGAGCAGCTGGAGCGCCGCACGGACATCCTCCGTCTCATAGCCGCCAAAGCGTGCACGGCGCATTCCGGACTGTTCCATAAACTTTGTCACATCAATTTTAGGCACGGTATATTCCTCCCTGCTCGAAGCTGGTTTCACTTACTTGCATTATAACAATTTTTATCCTCCTGTGCAACAAATTTTAATAGGTAGAGGGAAGCAGCGATACAAAGTTCTCTTTGCCCTGCCGCAAATTGTAAATTTTATTTTTTTCCGCATTTTCGTGACACATTTTATACATTTGGGTCGTATTATAAGATAGGGCGAGATGAAGAAAGTCTATCGCCGAAATTCTTCGCAATTTCACCATATTTTATTTACATCTCTTGTAAGAGCTGCACAAATTTCATTCCCTTGCAGAGGGAAAGCTTGTTGTTCCTTATTCTTGTTTTTGCAATATTGGGGAAGTATAATAGGGTACCACGCAGGAAGAAATGCTTTCTGCCTGATCCTTTTACTGCCCTGTCATCGAAGGAGCTATTTTATGCGTGCCTGGTGTAAAGATCACCCCATCCAATTCATGGCCTTGTATCTGGTATTTTATCTGATTTTCTTTTATCTTCTGGAAAAGAGTGTTGTGGTGCCCGACCTCGTTCTGCACTGCGCGCTGGATGATATGATTCCGTTCTGCAAATATGCAATCATCCCGTATTATCTCTGGTTTGCCTGGATTCCCTGCACGCTGTTCTACCTGCTGTGGTTCAACGACCGGCGGGAGTTCTGGCGTCTGTGCCTGCCGCTGTTTGCCGGCATGACGCTCGCTTTGCTGTTCTGCGCCATTGTGCCGAACGGCGTGGACCTGCGTCCGGGGCACATTGCGGGGAATGACATTTTTGCGCGTCTGGTGCGGATGCTCTGGAAGAGTGACACCTCCACCAACGTTTTTCCCTCCATCCATGTGTTCAATTCCGTGACGCTCGCTCTGGCCTATCACCGCTGTGCCCGGCTCCGCGACCGCAAATGGTGGTGGGTCAAGGCCTGTGCTGATGTGCTGTGCGTGGCCATCATTCTCTCCACCCTGCTGCTCAAGCAGCACTCGGTGATTGATGCCGTTGGCGGCATTGTGCTGGCTCTGGTGCTGGATGCCATCGCCGACTCGGTGGTTCGCCGCACCTCTCCCGATCTTGCTTACCGCCGCCGCACGGTTCCCCTGCATTATTAAATGATACGGTCCGGCCATGTGCAAAGTCCATGGCCGGATTGATTTTTTCCTCTGTTTTATTCCCATGGGATTGAAGTTTTCATAGAAGTGTGGTATGCTTGAACCGTTATAAAGGTAAGAATAATTGAAGGAGGATTCTTTCATGCAGAACATTCAGTCTATTGCCGACGGCATCCTGTATGTGGGTGCGAGTGACCGCCGGATTGCAAAATTTGAAAATCTTTTCCCCATTCCGCGGGGTGTCAGCTATAATTCCTATGTCATTCTTGACGAGAAAACCGCACTGATGGACACCTGTGAGATGTCGATGGGCGGGCAGTTCCTCGAGAATGTGACCGCTGCGCTGAACGGACGTGCGCTCGATTACCTCGTCATTGACCACATGGAACCGGACCATGCCTCGATGATTGACGCTGTCCTGCTGCGCTGGCCTGATGCACAGCTGGTCTGCAATGCCAAGACCGTTGCCATGCTGCGGATGTACTTCCCCGGCCATGAGGACAAGATTGCCTCCGCTCTGCTCGTCAAGGAGGGCGACACGCTCACGCTGGGCCGCCATACGCTGCAGTTCATTATGGCACCGATGGTTCACTGGCCCGAAGTCATGATGGCTTATGAGACAAGCACCGGCACGCTCTTCACCGCGGACGCCTTTGGCACCTTCGGTACGCTCGGCGGCTCCATCTTTGCCGACGAGGTGAACTTTGCTGAGGACTGGCTGGATGATGCCCGCCGCTATTACACCAACATTGTGGGCAAGTACGGCGCTCAGGTACAGGCTGTGCTGAAGAAAGCCGCCGCACTGGACCTGCACATTCTTGCTCCTCTGCACGGACCTATCTGGCGCAGGGACCTTGATTGGTACATCGGCAAGTATGATTTGTGGAGCCGCTGTGTTCCGGAAGAGAAATCCGTGGCTGTTTTGTACGGCAGTCTCTACGGCAACACGGCCAGTGCCGCCGAAGCCCTGGCCGCCCGCATTGCAGCAAAGAATATCCCCGTCCGGGTGTTTGATCTGTCCTGCATTGACAACAGCGAGGCCGTCGCCGAGTGCTGGCGTGCCAGCACCATCGTGCTGGCCTCCCCGACCTATAACGGCGGGCTTTACCTGCCGGTCGAAGCGCTGCTCAATGACCTCAAGGCGCTGGGCCTGCATGACCGCACCTTCGCTTTGATGGAAAACGGCAGCTGGGCACCCCAGGCCGCCCGTCTGATGACCGCCAAGATTGAGGAGCTCAAGAGCTGCACCATTCTTGAGCCGAAAGTCACCATCCGCGGCCGCCTGAGCGATGCACAGCAGGCTGAACTGGACGCTGAGGCTGAAGCTGTCGCCGCTGCACTGTAATCAGGACACAAAATTTTTAGCTTATAGGCCGCTCCCCTGTTTTTGGGGGGCGGTTTATGTTATAATGAAAAAGTATCTATCCATGGAATTTCAGCACAGATGGGAAAGGAGGGCTTGCCATGCCCAACCGGGAGGGCGGCTACGGCGGTTACCGCCAGCAAACACCGCGCAGCAAAAACCGAAAAGTCAACGCGCCGGGCAGCGGCAATGTGCGCCGCGGTGTGACACCCGGGAATATGGCACCGCCATCTTCCCGCCCCACCTACCGGCACGACCCTTGCACCCCCACCAGTGACGGGCGCACCGGGCCTGCCCGCTATAACGCCGGTAACCTGGATTCCGACTGGGTCCGGGCGGAGGATCTGCGGCGCAGCACCGCCCGCCCCGCCGCACAGCAAGGCGGCACCGCTCCGCGCCAAAGTTCCTCTCAGCGCGGCAGCACCCCGCCGCGCCGGAGCACGCAAAGCGGCGCGCCCCGGCGGCGCAAACGCAAACCTGCCGTCAGCCGCCGGACATTTTTTGCGGGTGCGGCGGCCGGAATTCTGCTTCTGTCCGGTATCATCACACTGCTTCTTCCCTC
>JAQXGE010000076.1 GCA_029006135.1 Oscillospiraceae bacterium
CCTGTCACGCTAGAGGTCGTCAGTTCGAGCCTGATCCGGGTCGCCACTTGCTGTTATAGCTCAGTCGGTAGAGCGCATCCTTGGTAAGGATGAGGTCGGCAGTTCGAATCTGCCTAACAGCTCCACAGCAGCGCCCACAGCTAATACACTGTGGGCGTTTTACATAGGGGCATAGCTCAGTTGGTAGAGCAGCGGTCTCCAAAACCGCGTGCCGAGGGTTCGAATCCTTCTACCCCTGCCAGAAAAGCCGCACATCGGAACGGATGTGCGGCTTTTTTGTTGTATAAGTTCTTCCATGAAAGAAAACTTCCCGCTGCCCTGAAATGAAACCAGGAAAGTTCAGACAAAACTCAATAGCAACTTGCTTCTGAATAAGCCCGGTATTGCACCGGGCTTATTTCTTTCAAAAAAACTATTGACAAATGTAGACACCAGAAGTATAATTCCAACATACCAAGTGGGTAAATAGGAAATGCGAGAAGAGGTGAACAGAGTGGCGTACGTTTTCAAGAAGCTGCTGCGCAGCAATTTTCGATGTGGACGAATGTTGTACTCCCGGACTGCAAAGATGGCCGGGCGTTTCAGTGCGCCCTTAGTTCAGATGAGTGTTTCATCAGGGAACCTCTGTTAGGCCAAATGCAGTCCGGGAGCGAGTTTCGCCCCCGGATTTTGTTTTTTAGGAGAATGTAAAATGACTTTGCTGTTTCAAACACTGCTCCGCACAAATTACAGGTGCGGGCGATGTAAGTGCTTTACAAAATAGAGTTGCGAATGATTTAACTAATAGCGGCGGCTCGTTAATACAGAGGGAAGAGAGCAATGGGAATGAGCACATACAAAAATCAAATTCAAAAAGAATATCTTGTCAGTCTTCGCAGAGAACTTCACCGTTATCCGGAACTGGCTCTTAAGGAAACACGCACGGCATCGGTTATTGAACGGGAACTTGACTCTTTTGGAATCCCCCATTCACGCATAGGAGAAACCGGCGTGCTGGGCGTTCTGCACGGGGAGCAGGAGGGCCGCGGCATTGTGGCGCTTCGGGCAGATATTGATGCGCTCCCCATCCAGGAAAACAATCAGGTGGAATACCGCTCCCGAACGGACGGCGTGATGCACGCCTGCGGCCATGATGCGCACACAGCCTGCCTGCTGGGAGCTGCCAGGGTCCTGGCGGAAAACCGCGGCAGTTTCGGCGGGGAAATTCGCTTTCTGTTCCAGCCGGGGGAAGAAACCGGGGACGGCGCGCTGGATTTTGTCAATGAAGGGGCACTGAACGGTGCCGAAAGGGTATTTGGTCTGCATTGCGCTCCGGACCTTCCGCTTGGGACAATCGGCATCACACCCGGGCTGAACAATGCGGCCGTTGACCTGTTCCGTATCCTTATTTATGGAAAATCGGCTCATGTTTCCACCCCGCAGCTGGGCGCTGATGCCCTGTATGCCGCCAGTCAGATTGTGACAGCCATTCAGGGACTTGTGACGCGGCGCACTTCCCCTGTGGAACCGGTCATTTTAGGAGTTGGGAAACTCCGCGCAGGAACTACATACAACGCCTTGGCGGAGGATGCCGAACTGGAGGGAACGACCCGCACCGTTTCTCAGCAGATGCGTTTGCAGGTTCATCAGTGGATTGACCAGACGGCAGAGCAGATCGCCGCACTCAGCGGAGCAACGGCCCAGGTCCTCTGGACGGATGTCACTCCGGCTCTTGTCAACGATCCGCAGGCCAGCCGGGAAGCTGCACAAGTCGCAAAGACTCTTGGCCCGGATGTAAAGGTGATTACCGACCGTCCGCTTTCCCTCGGCGGAGACAACTTTGCCGAATATCTGAACTGTGTCCCGGGGTGCTACGCTTATCTTGGGACGTCAAATCCTCAGCACCCCGAAACGCAGATTAGCCTGCACAATGGCTGCTTTAATTTAGATGAAGATGCGCTGGTTTTGGGCGCGGGGCTCTATGCCGGGTATGCAAATTGGTGGCTGACAGGGAGAAAAACAATATGATTCAATTGGAACATATCAGTAAACGATATATCGGGCACGGCGGGAGCGTCGATGCGCTGAAAGATGTCTCCGTCCATGTGGAAAAAGGGGATATTTACGGCATCATAGGTTTTTCCGGCGCGGGAAAATCCACTCTAATCCGGATGGTCAACCGACTCGAAACGCCGGACAGCGGAACCGTTACCGTGGATGGGCACAGGCTTGCGGAACTTTCAAAGGCGGAACTGCGGCAGACGCGGCGGAAAATCGGGATGGTGTTTCAGCAGTTCAATTTGCTGGAATCCAAGACGGTTTTTCAGAATGTGGCGATCCCGCTGATACTTGAAGGCGCCGACAAAGAGAAAATTGCTGCCCGCGTGGAGGAAGTTCTTCACTTTGTGGAACTTGAGGACAAGAAAGACACGTTCGTCAGCCAGCTTTCCGGCGGGCAAAAGCAGAGGGTCGGCATTGCCCGGGCACTGGCCACCGAGCCGACCATCCTGCTGTGTGATGAGGCCACCAGCGCACTGGACCCCCAGACGACCGAGTCCATTCTGCAGCTGCTGAAACGGGTCAATCGGGAAATGGGCGTTACCATCCTTCTTATTACACACCAGATGAAGGTCATTCAAAGAATATGCAATAAAGTCGCTGTTATGGAGGTAGGGCAGATTGTCGAACAGGGCAGTGTGCTGGAAGTGTTCGGCCACCCGCAGGCGGAGGTCACCCGGCGGTTCGTTCGCACAGTCATCAACGATCAGATTCCGGAGAGCATTCTGGACCTTGTACATGGAGAGCTGCGGCACTATCGGATTGAGCGCCTGAAGTTTATCGGCGCCAGCGTGAAAAAACCGGTCATTTCGGAAATCTGCAAGACGCAGGACCTTGAAGTCAATGTTCTGGGCGCGACAGTTCAGGAAATGCAGGACAGCGTGATGTGCGTGTTCATCCTGCAGCTTTTCGGCCCGGAGGAAAAAATCCTGCAAGCCGAAAGGCTGATTGACGAGGCCGCTGTGCTGCGGGAAAGGGTGGAGGTTTGACGATGGATAATATTCTGGAAACAAAAATTTTCAATGTGACGTTGGAACGATTGCTGCTCAACGGCGGGCAGACGCTGTACATGGTGGGCTGGTCGCTGCTGTTCGGCACCGTCATCGGAACGGCTCTTGCCCTCGCATTGGTACTCTGCCGGAAAGGCGGCCTTGCGGAAAACCGCGTGATTTATACAATCGTCAGCGTTTACATCAATGTTGTACGCAGTATTCCCTTTGTGATCCTGCTTGTCACCATCATGCCGATTACGCGCGCGATTGTCGGCACGACCATTGGAAGCACCGCGGCACTGGTTCCGCTGATTGTTTATATCAGTCCCTACCTTGCCCGCCTGATTGAAAACAGTCTGTTAGAAATCAGCCCCGGCATTCTAGAAGCCGCGCAGGCAATGGGGGCCACTACCCCGCAGATTATTCGCTATTTCCTCATTCCGGAAACCCTGGGTTCCACCGTCTTAGGGCTGACGACTGGAACGGTCGGTCTGCTGGGTGCCTCTGCTATGGCAGGTTATGTGGGCGGCGGAGGCATCGGTGATCTGGCACTGACTTATGGCTACGAAAAAATGAACACCCCTTTGATGATTCTGACCGTTGTTATCCTGGTCATTCTGGTCCAGCTGCTTCAGCTGTCCGGCAATGCACTGTCGCGCAAACTGCGTGAACACCGGTGATGAGACCGAAAAACATTTTAATGAAAGTTTGAAAGAAGGTTTTACTATGAAAAAGATTCTTGCGGCTGTTCTCTCTTTGACGCTGGCTTTTTCCCTGGCCGCCTGCGCTTCCTCTGCGGCAAGCGGGTCCGGCACCGAGGCTTCTGCGTCTTCCGGAAAGAAAACGGAAATCAAATACAGCAAATCACAGGGCCCGTACACCGAACTGTTTGAAGCCGCAATCGTGCCCATCCTTGAAAAGCAAGGCTACACGCTGACCTGCGTTGAAACTTCTGAGCTGCTGGTGGCGGACCAGCTTCTGAACAGCGGTGAAGTGGATGTCAATGTGGAGCAGCATACTGCATACGCCGAAAACTTTAATGCAAACAATGACGGTGATTTGGTTCCTATCAGCCCCATTCCCACAGTTCCGGCCGGCGTTTACTCCGTCAATCACAGTTCTCTGGATGAAATTTCCGATGGGGCAAAGGTTGCCGTGCCCAATGATGCCGCCAACACGGCCCGCTGCTACCTGATGCTGCAAAAAATCGGCTGGATTAAGCTGGACCCCAATGTGGAGCCTTCTTCTGTAACGCAGGACGACATTGTGGAAAATCCCTACAACATTGAATTTACCGAGATGAAATCCCTCACGATTCCCGCCGCGATTCAGGACTTTGACTATGTGGCTATTACGGGCAGCGTTGTTTATAACGCAGGAATTGATGCTTCCACCGCACTGGCCAATGAGGATGTTCTGGACCATCTGGTTCTTCAGGTAGTCGTCAAAGAGGAAAATAAGGAGGCGGATTGGGCCAAGGCGATTGTTGATGCCTATCATTCCGATGAGTTCAAGCAGTATTTGGCTGAAAATAATAACGGCCTCTGGTGGATTCCGAAGGAACTTCAATAAAATCTTGCCGGCGGCGCCCTGCCTGAAAAGCGGGGCGCTGTCTGGGTGTGATGGATTTGAGCGTTGATTGACTTTGAAAAGGCTGCCGAAAGGCGAACAAAACAGGGAACAGCAGGATTGTTCGGAAAGGAATCAAAAATGGAAAAACACACCTTTGGCCCGGAATACGGCTTTGCGACCCGAGCCGTCCACACGGGAAACGATATTGACGGGGAAAGCGGCGCCATCAAACGGCCCATCACAATGGCAAATAGCTATGCTTTGCCCTATGACCCAACGGATGTCAACTGGTCCAGTGCTTCCGGGAACTTATATACCCGCAACGGCGGCACGAATCAGCAGTATTTGCAGGAACGTGTTGCATCGCTGGAGGGCGGCGAGGATTGTGTCGTGCTGGCTTCCGGCGTGGCCGCTCTTCCCGGGCTGTTTTTCGCGCTGCTGAATAAAGGCGATCATGTGATTTTTTCAAGTGTCACCTATATCGCCGTATATCGCCTCCTGAATGAGCTGCTGAATAATAAGTTCGGCGTGGAAACAACGATGGTGGATACCACCGACCCCAAAAACGTGGAGGCGGCCATCCGCCCCAACACCAAACTCATTCATATTGAAACGCCGGGCAACCCGACTTTGATGATTTCTGATATAGCTGCCATTGCTGAGATTGCCCATCGTCACGGCGCACTGCTGAGCGTGGACAACACCTTTGCTTCACCCTATAACCAGCGCCCCATTGAACTGGGGGCTGATTTTGCGGTGGAAAGCCTGACCAAATACATCAATGGTCACGGTGACTCGATGGGCGGTGCTATCGTCGGGAAAAAAGAATACCTTGATAAGATTCGGGCCGTCTCTCAGGTCAACCTGGGCGGTGCCATCAGCCCGTTCAACGCATGGCTCATTATGCGCGGCTCGGTCACACTGCCCCTGCGGATGCGCCAGCACAATGAAAATGCTATGGCAGTGGCGCTGTGGCTTGAGCGGCAGCCCTGTGTCAGCTTTGTGGCGTATCCTGGGCTTGAAAGCCATAAAGGACATGAGACGGCCAAAAAACAGATGTCCCCCGGATTCGGCGGCGTGCTGTCCTTTGGTCTGAAGGCGGACCATGACATCCATAATCGATTTGTCAGCTATCTGAAAGTCATCACCTCAGCGGTGTCTTTGGGACATGATGAAAGTCTGATTGTGTTCCTGGGTGAAAATGACGAACGGCAGTATCTCTATCCCGAGGAATTCCACAATGGATTCTTCCGCTTTTCCGTTGGAATCGAGGATGTTCAGGATATTATTGCTGATTTGGCTCAGGCAATGCGCCAAGCGGGACTGCAAACAGCGAAATGAACGATAATGCGGAAAAAACATATTCAACAGCAGACGGAACGGGGGGGAAAAAACAAGAATGGCGGAAACCGATGAAAAGAGCGCGCTCATTGCAATGAGCGGCGGCGTGGACAGCTCCGTTGCCGCCTATTTGATGCTTCAGCAGGGGTATCGCTGTGAGGGCACCACCATGCGCCTGTACAGAAACGAGGACATTGGCCTTAGTCAGTTTCATACCTGCTGTTCCCAACGGGATATTGACGATGCCAGTGAGGTGGCGTTTCAGTTGGATATTCCTTATGAGGTGCTCGACTATACGGCGGATTTCAAAGAAAAAGTCATCGACAAATTTATCCGCACCTATGAGTCGGGCGGGACGCCCAATCCGTGCATTGACTGCAACCGCTGCATGAAGTTTGACAAACTGTTCAAGGCCGCAAAGGAGCGGGGACTGTCAAATATTGCAACCGGCCACTACGCCCGCGTTGAATTTGACTCAAACACGGGACGCTGGCTGCTCAAAAAGGCCGTGGACCCGGGAAAAGATCAGAGCTATGTCTTGTATATGCTGAATCAGGACCAGCTGGCGCATTTGCAGCTTCCGCTGGGAACAAAAACCAAGGCGGAGGTCCGTTCAATTGCTAGCCGGCTCGGCTTCTGCAATGCAAGGAAACACGACAGTCAGGACATCTGTTTTGTGCCGGACGGAGATTACGTCAAATTCATGGAACAGTATACGGGGAAGCACTATGCGCCGGGCGCGTTTGTGGATTTGGATGGCACAGTGGTCGGTGAGCATCGGGGAGCGGTGCGCTACACACTGGGACAGCGAAAAGGTTTGGGGCTTTCGATGGGGGAACCCGTGTACGTCTGCGCAAAGGATATGCAGGCCAATACCGTCACAGTCGGGCCGGAGAGCGCACTCTATTCTAAGCACCTGTTCGCGCAGGATATGAATTGGATTGCAGTCCCTCATTTGGATGCCCCTATGCGTGTTCAGGCAAAGACCCGGTACCAGCAAAAGGAACAGGCGGCTACGGTCTTCCCCGAAGGCAACCATGGTATCCGGCTGGATTTTGACGTGCCGCAAAGAGCAGTGACGGCAGGACAGGCAGTGGTCCTGTATGACGGGGATACCGTGGTGGGCGGCGGAACAATCTGCTAAGCACAAGCGGACGGGAAGGCGTAGGACAGTGCCTATTCATTATATAAGAAGTTGGTTTTGTGAGGAATGCAGCATATGATTTATCTTGACTACTCGGCCAATACACCGGCGGACCCCGCGGTTCTGGAAACTTTTTTGACAGTGGAACGGAATTTTATCGGGAACCCCAATTCCACCCATCCCGCAGGACAGGCCGCGCGTGAAGAGCTGAGCCGGGCAGCAGACCGCATCGCTTCCTTGCTGGGCGTAAAGCCGTCTGAGATTATCTGCACTTCCGGCGCCAGTGAATCCAACAATCTTGCCATTAAGGGAATTGCACAGGCTTCACGCCGCATTGGCCGGCATATCATTTCCACACCGCTGGAGCATTCTTCAGTGGAAGGCTCTCTGGATTCACTCCGACAGGAAGGCTGGGAAGTGGACTTTGTGGATATTGACCGGAACGGCAGGATTGATTTGAATCATTTTCAAAAGCTGCTGCGCAAAGACACAATTTTGGCGGCCGTCTGCGTTGTAGACAGTGAACTGGGGACTGTACAGCCGATTCGTGAAATCGGGGCCATCTTAAAAGAGTATCCCAACTGCCGCCTGCACGTTGACGCCACACAGGCGGTGGGGAAAACGCCTGTGATTCTGGATGGCGTGGATACCATGACACTTGCGCCGCATAAATTTTACGGGCTGAACGGGAGCGGACTTCTCCTGAAGCGGCAGGGACTTAGAATCGAGCCGCAGATTCACGGCGGGAACAGCACTACCCAGTACCGCAGTGGTTCTCCTGCACTGGCGCTGGCTGTTTCTGCCGAGAAAGCACTGCGCCTTGCGCTGGAAAATCAGACGGAGCGCATTCGCTATGTAACTGCGCTGAACCGATTTTTGCGCGAGGAACTTGCCCGATACCCCGCTGTGCGGTTCAACAGCCCCGAAACGGCGGTTCCCCATATCCTGAACCTGAGCGTTCAGGGCGTAAAAGGCACGGCGTTTCAAAAAGCTCTTGGACAGCGCGGCGTCTGTGTCTCCGTAAAATCCGCCTGTTCCACAGAAGGATCCCCCTCCAAGGCGGTATTTGCCGTCAGCCAGGACCGCAGAAACGCACTGTCTTCCTGGCGCATCAGTCTCAGCCATCTGACAACACAGGAGGAACTCAAGGAGTTTCTGCGAATTTTTGAGGACTGCTATAGGGAACTTGTGCTCTGCACAGGATGAAAGCGAGAATGGCCCCCTTCAGGATGCGTTAAATATGCAGATCCAGCTGACTTACAGGCACGATGCAGCCCGCATCGTGCTTTTTTGTATATCGAAAACCACTCGCTAGGCGAGTGGTTCCAAAGAAGGCTAATGCCGATAATGGTGACAAGAAAAACTCCCTTTGCTAAAATAGAAGTGCGGTCTGCCAACTGCACAAGCAAGCAAAGGGAGGTCATTCAAAAATGAACGACGTAAATAGTTTATCGCATACAAGCTGGAATTTCAAATATCATATAGTATTTGCACCGAAATATCGGAGGAAAGTTTTCTACGGACAGAAACGGCGAGAGATAGGAGAAATCCTGAGGACACTGTGTGAGTGGAAAAAGGTGAAAAATCATAATTGATTTCTTTCAGGCACCGTCTCGAGAAAATCCAGATACGGCTTGAACGCAAGCTGCTTCATCGCATGGGTTGCCTCATGCGGGATGAGCTTGGCATCCTGTTTGGAAGGTGCCGATTCCAAAATATGAATAACACCATTTTTGCAATAAGCGGGGATGCCCTCTTTCCCTGCAGGCCAGTCAGACGCCTTGTCTACAACAAATTCAAGCTGATACTCTTCGCTCTGCTTCTTTAATCTTCCGTGTCGTTCGGCCAGCTGGTCAGCACTTCTTCCAGCTCCTTCTGAATCTTCTCGCACTCCTTGCGGTACTCGGGGTCCTTCTCCAACATCTGCCTGTGTTCCAGCATTGCTTCCCGAATCTTCTTCAAGACTTCTTCGTCCATTGTTTTCCTCCTTAACCTGCGTCACCGCAGCCTCATCCACGGCGTAAGCCTTCTGGGAGTATTCTTGTGCCTGTTCGTTTAATCTTCCGTGTCGTTCGGCCAGCTGGTCAGCGCTTCGTCCACCCTCTTCGAGACTTCCTCGTACTCCTTGCGGTACTCTGGGTCTGTCTCCATTTTCTTCTTGTGGTCCATCATCATTTCTCTGATTCGCTTTGCTTCTTTCTCGGCGTCCATCGTTTTCCTCCTTAACCTGCGTCACCGCAGCCTCATCCACGGCGTAAGCCTTCTGGGAGTATTCTTTTGCCTGTTCAGTTAATCGTCTGTATCTTTGCCCCAAGTCGGAAGCAGCGGTTCCAGCTCTTTCTGAATCTGTTCGCACCTCTTGCGGTACTCGGGGTCTGTCTCCAATTTCTTCTTGTGGTCCAGCATCACTTCTCTGATTCGCTTTGCTTCTTTCTCGGCGTCCATCGTTTTCCTCCTTAACCTGCGTCACCGCAGCCTCATCCACGGCGTAAGCCTTCTGGAAGTTCTCTACCGCCTGTTCGGCGGCGCTGTCAAACAGTTTTACAATGCTGTCAACATACCGCACCGTATCGTCAAGCTGTTCTTTGAGCGTGTTTGCCTCGCGGGAACGGTTCGTGCCAATGGCTGTGAAATACTGTCGGATGTTTTCTGCAAACTCCCTGAGCTTTTCGGCCATCTTCGTAAAGATGCTCTTGTGGTTTTGGGCAAGGTTCTCAACAAAGTGGCTGTCCGGCAGTACGTCCGTCATGGCCTCGGCCACAACTTCCCGG
>JAQXGE010000077.1 GCA_029006135.1 Oscillospiraceae bacterium
TGCCAGCGGTAGAAGGTGGATTCTGCGATGCCGTTTTCATGGCACCATTGGTTTACCGGCAGACCGCTTTTCTTTGCGGTCTGGATGGTTTCCAGCCACTGCTGCTCCCGCACTGCCAGTGTGTTTTGTTCCATGAGGGTGCCTCCTTTGAGATTTTTGAGTGTTTTTAGAGGGTCCAAAAACACTCAATGGATATTCTCCTGTTGAGGATATTCTCTCATGGAGGAAGGGTGAGGTGCAAGACGTGGTTTCGATGGGCGGTTACCTTACATTGTACCCGACAATGGGGAATTACACAATGATGTCAAGTGGTATGTAAAAAATCAGCTAATCCTCCCATTGGCAAATTTACATTTTATAAAATAAAACACCCGGTGATCAACTGTCATCAACGGGTGCTGTTCCATTGTACATTATGTTTCAATCAAAGCTTCAAAATCAATTCTGCAATAACTGCTTCTATTTCTTCTTTACTAATGCCTTTCGTCGTCAGTTGTTGCAGTGTGTCCATACCGCCATTTACGATGAAATACAGCTTTATTCGTTCTGCGGTTGATAATTTATCTGTTTCGTAGAGGGAGAATAACCGTGCCTTGATTTTTTCTATCAGCAAATTCTCACGACCACGAAATAGGATTTTTAAGTCCTCATTACTTTCAAAAGCGGGGGCTCCTTTGATAAACGCCATTGGGTCACTAAAAAGTGCAGAAATACTCTCAACATCCAACTGACACCTATCTAAGCACTCATTTTCGAGTTTATCCGAAAGGTCAAAAACATCTTGATAGTATTTGTAAAAGGTAGTTTTGTTGATGATGGCAATTTCACAGATTTCTTTCACTCTTATCTTTTCAAGAGGTTGCTTTTTTCTCAAATCCAAGAAAGCTTCTTTGATCGCCTTTTTTGTTTTGATAATTCGTGCGTCCATATCAGTTCCTAAACTCTTTCTCAAAAAGGTTGATTAACAAACCTTTTGCTTATATTGTTGGTTGAAAATAATAAACCATAGTCGTATAATTGCATTATAATAAATAACTATACATTTTACAAGGAGTTTGGAATGGAAAAACTAATTTTATCGTGGCTTGATATTTGGCTTTATGTTATTCTTGCCATAGGAATTATTGATGGTGTGCTTTTGGCTGTAAATTGGAAAAAGTACAACCCAATTATGAGACTTTCAATTATAGGGGGTATCACGCTCGTTGCTCACGTTTGGGAAGAATGGGTTTTACCAGGCGGCTTTGGCTATATCTATAACGATGGATGCCTCAATTATCCGATGAACCGCCTTTCAGATATGACGACAAACCTTATGGGGGTTCTTACCATCTCTGTTATCGGCTTTTATTGGGCGTATAGGACATTCAAGGGAAAGTCAATCAATCAAACCTTTGTTACAAGAACGGGTATTTGCGTATTTCTTATCAGCGTGTTAGAAGGATTTATGCATATAAAGGGTGGCATAAACTACCTGGACACCTACGGATTCTATAATCCGGGACTTGCCACCACCATTTTCATGTTTCTTCCTATTGTCGTTTTCTTCTTTATATCCTTTAGAAAAAACAAACCGACAAAGAAGGATTGGCTTATTGGTGCTATCGCTACGATGGTTGTGTTCCTTGTGATGATTATTCTCCCCGAAGCCATTTTCAAAGACCCCAACTCGCCATTCGGCTATCCCAATGCAGGTTGGTATCAGCAGTTTCTTGAATAATCCCATAAAAACTCCTCACTACCATACGGCAGTTGAGGAGTTTTTTGCTTGGTGATTTCTTTCATTTTGATTTTCTTATTTGTATAACTCACATTATACAGCAAAGAGAACCAAAATGACAGCGGAAAAAACGCTCTATGTAAGGTCAATATGAATTATTTTTTATTTGGCATAACTGCGTGATACACAGTCCATTTGCCTTTTTGATTAGCAAGGTTTTTTGCACGGTTTTGGCTCCAATTAGCTGGAATGCCTATTTGATTAGCAAAAAGGGCATTTTTCTTGCTAATGATTAGCAGGGAAAAGTGACATTTGCAAATAAGTTCGTTCCAACTATATTCTGCCAAAACCAGAAAAGAGGTTTCCTATCGTGAATATTTGCTTTTTTCCTTTTTGATATAAAAAAGCCGAAAACCCTTGAAAATAAAGGCTTTCGGCGTTGTTAGCTGGCGTCGCAAAAGGGACTTGAACCCCCGACCCCACGCTTAGGAGGCGTGTGCTCTATCCAACTGAGCTATTGCGACGTATATATTTTTAGGTGCAGTCCGGAGAAAAACCGGACTGACAACCTATATTCACTTTTTAATAGGCAACCGTATCTACGCCACCTTAGGAGGGGGACGCTCTATCCAGCTGAGCTATTGGCGCATATATTTATTTTGCGAGGATAAAATAACTGTATAGAAGGCAGACGTTCTTTACAACTGAGCGATTGCGGTAAAAATCTTTTCGCCGGGGCTCGTACGCGATACAAGGCCCCGGCACTTTTTAATTATACCTGTTTACACAGGCAAAATCAAGTGCCGGAGCAGGGAAAGTTCTTATCATGCTTATGCAAGAGCGGCCCGGGCTGCGGCAATCTTTGCGTTGGCAGCGGCAAGCTGCTGGGCACAGTCATCAGTGGAAGCCTGTTCAAGACGATTGCGATCGCCAATAATGGCAGTCCAGTATTCACCACCGTTGTAGGTGAATACAACCCAGTCATAGCCGTTGTATTTTTCCCGGCTCAGCTGGGTGACGGGATAGGTCCCGATCGGAAGATAGCCCACCACATCGTTGAAGTTTGCTGTATAGAAATACTCGGTATTGGAGCCAAACACAACGAGCTGATAACCACTGACCGGCATCATATCAGGGCCGGAGGACCCATACCCGTTGAATCCTCCGGCCTTAATAGCGGGCAGAAAATCTGTGTAGCTGTAATCTAAGTCTACCGCACCTGAAATCCCGTTTACTGTTCCTGAACCGGAATACTGCCACATCGTATAGCTGCCTGTATAGCCGAGGCTGGAACGGTAATCGGCAACCCAGAGCGGATAGTTGGACAATGCGCCAGCGTTCAGATAGGAATTGATAAAGTTGGTGTAGCTGTACCAACCGGAATACCATTTTCGCTGGTCAAGAATATCCATGGCATACTTGACGAGGTCGGTGAGCTGTGACCGGCTCAGGCTAGTCAGGCTGGAGGCTTCGACATCCACAAAGACGGGATATTCCAGCTGAAGTCCTTCAAGCGCACCAAGAAACACATTTAACTCGGAAGCTACAGCGCTCTGGGTTCGGGCGTAGGTGTAATAGTAAGCTCCGACCCGAAGCCCTGCTGCGTGAGCGCCGTTTACGTTCTGCAAAAAATATGGGTCTACATAAACGCCATTATTGTTGCTTGAACCGATTCGCACAATCGCAAACTGTTTGCCCGCTGCTGCAACGGCGCTCCAATTTACATTGCCCTGGTAACGGGAAACATCGATACCAGTCTGGAACAAAGCCATAAAAAATCCCCCTTCCCGGTATCACAGACTATGCCGGAAAGGGGAGTAAGGTTCCGTGAAAATGATAACTCTATCGGAATAAATAATTCAAATAACAAGACCACCGTTTACGCCGAGGACCTGTCCAGTGATATATCCGGATTCACGTCCAGCCAAAAACACCATAGTGCGGGCAACTTCCTCCGCAGAGCCGAGACGCTCGACGGGGGTTTCTTCAGCGAGTGCGGCTTTGTCCTCATCAGTAAAGCCGGACATCATATCAGTTTCAATCACACCAGGCGCAATGCAGTTCACGGTAATTCCGGAAGGGCCTTCTTCCTTTGCCAACGCTTTGCCGAGGCCAATCAGTCCGGCTTTTGCGGCAGAGTAATGAACTTCGCAGCTTCCGCCTGTCTGGCCCCACATACTGCTGATAAGCAGGATACGGCCGTATTTTTGCCGAATCATGGCAGGCAGCACAGCACGGCATGAATAAAATGCACCATCCAAGTCCACTGCCATCATATGATGCCAATCTTCATCGGTCAAGTCGGTGAAGAGCTTCTGCTGGGCGATGCCGGCATTACAGATAAGAACTTCAAGAGAACCAAAAGAATCGAGCACTGTGCTGACGGCGCGAGTGACTTCCTTCGATTGGCTCACATCAGCTTGGATTGATAAAAACTTTCCTTCCGGAGCAAAGCGCTGCGCTTCATGCAGTACGGTGCAGGCAGCCTCCGGGTGAGAGGAATATGTGAACGCTACATCGTAACCGGCTTGCGCAAATGCCAAAACGGCTGCGGCGCCGATACCACGGCTTCCGCCGGTAATCAGAACGTGGTCACGAATTTTCATGAGGGAATCCTTTCTGTGCCGCGAGTTTTTGGGCGGCGCGTTTCCGGCGCAGGGAGGCAAAAAAATCCTGCAGCAGCTGCTGAGCTTCATTCTCCATAAGCCCCTGCTCAATGATGGGATGATGGTTGAAGGGCAAGGCAAACAAGTCAGTAAGGGAACCGCAGCATCCGGCTTTTTGGTCCTTTGCACCGTAGACTACCCGGCGCAGACGGCTGTTGATAATGGCGCCGCTGCACATGGGACAGGGTTCAAGCGTGACAAATAACTCGCACTGCCAGAGCCGCCATCCCCCCAAAGCCTTGCAGGCAGCATCAATGGCAAGAAGTTCGGCGTGGTAGGTGGCATTTTTGCCTGACTCCCGCAGATTATGGGCGCGAGCAATAATCTCGCCGTCTTTTGCTATGACAGCACCAACGGGAACCTCCCCAAGTGCGGCTGCTTGACGAGCTTCATCCAACGCGGCGGACATCAGCTGTTCATCGGTCATGACATCACCCCAGAAGCTTCGTATAAACGGTCAGGAAAACGAGGAAAACAACGCTTACCGTATAAGCGGGACTTGAAAACGCTGCCGTTGGCTCAACACCTGGACGCATACCAGCCGAAAAACGGAATCTCTGTTTTTCGGCACGCCACAAAAGCCACAGAGCCAAAAGCGGGAATCCAATAAGAAGCGTAAGGTCATAGACTACCGCCACATTGGCCGGAGCATAACTGCGCAGGTACAGACTCAAAAAAGCAAGGCTATTATTCACGAAATGCAGCAGCATACCAGGCAGAATGCTCCCGGTGCGCTCCGCCAGCCAACCGAGAAATAATCCGCACAAAAATGCCGTGATACTCTGTGCCAAATCAAGGTGAAGCAGAGAAAAAAGCAGAGCAGGCGCAAAAATAGCTGCAGCACTGCCGGAGGGACGCACAAGGCCCTGAAGCGCTCCGCGGAAGAACAATTCCTCGGTAACGGCAGGGACTACACAAAGACCAATGAATTTAACAAAAAGTTCAATGCCGCCGGCGGGCAGTACGGCCCCCGCACTGGTTGCGCCGGTCAAACGAGCAAACAAGCTTCCGAACAGATTTCCCACATTGGCAATCCCGAGAAAAAGCGGCAGGCATAATGCAGGACTCCAAGGCGCAGGCAGCGCAATCCGTAAGTCTTCAGGTTCAAGACGGGTGGAGTGCAGGAGCCAAAACAGCGGCACGAGGATTGCACTGATGCCGACCAACATACTCAGCATTTCAGCGGCTGCTGGACTGAATCCGATTGGTTCAGCCAGCGAAGAGCCTTCCACGCGTAAATTCATTAGAAAAGAGATAAGGAGGGTAAACAAATTCTTGGCGAACAGATAAACAAAGGCGGCCAATGCGCACCAGGAGGCGGCCCCTTTTATGCCGCGTGTTTTGGCAATTCCGGACTTTTGCAATGTGATTTCCTCTTTCTGTAGCGGGATAGAATATGAAATAAATGGTAGACTCCTTTAAGTCTATCACAGTTCTGTACAATGCACAAGAGAAGATGAACGACGCGGATATTTGAGGCGATTAAATTAAAGAACAGCTGCGCTGATGATGGATTGCTGAATTGCTTGCTTTACAGGACGACTGTTTTCATTAACGCAATATTCTGTTTTGGCATTCGGTATAAGCATACAGAAAATGCCCGCCGGCTGTGCATACCGGCGGGCAAGAGAGGGGATAGAGAAGGAATACATAGAAAGAAATTTTAGGAGACTTGCCAAGGTTGTGCGGGCCTTGACTTTATGTCTCTATCATAGTACATTATTCATGTGAAGTAAAACTCAATTTTTTCACATGGAAGATGAAAACAATTCAATTAAATGAGCGGAAAGGATGCGATATCATGACGCTGCTTGCCTGCCAGATTTTCTCGACTATCGCGCATGAGGGCAGTTTTGCCCGGACGGCGGAACAGCTTCACCTGACGCCTTCGGCCATCAGTCATGCTGTGGCAACAATGGAAGCAGAATGTGGATTCCCCCTCTTTACCCGAACCAAGAATGGTGTAACAATGACGGCTGCGGCAGAAAATCTGATGCCTGCTATTCAGCGTCTCCTCGCATCGAACGAATCGCTGGATCAGTCCATTGCGCAGATTAACGGAATGCACAAGGGGGTCTTGCGCATCGGTGTGTTCAACAGTGCGTGCACGGTCTGGATCCCTCGAATCATCCCGAAATTCACAGCAGAGTATCCTGGAATTGACGTCCAGATTTACCAGGGCAGTTATGCGGATATTGCCGCGTGGCTCAAAAACGGTACGGTGGAGTTGGGATTCCTGTCAAATTCCTGTGCCCGCGATTTGGATTTCACGGCGCTTTATCAGGATCCGCTTGTCTGTATTGCTCCTCACGGCTTCTCCACCCGCCGTCCTGGCTGTGTGACGGCGGAAGAACTGCGCGGACAGCCATTTGTAAGTCAGCGGGCCGATACAGACGCGGATATTCAGAGCTATCTTAAAAAGATGGACTTGCGTGTGAATACGCGGTGCTATGTGATCGATGATGAATCAATGGTCGCGATGGTGGCCTGCGGGCAGGGGGTGGCCATTATGCCATCTCTTTTGCTGCGGGATGGTACGGATCATGGTGTGGATGTTCTTCGCCTGGAGCCCGCATCGGCCCGCAGCATTGGGATTGCCTGCCTGGATAAAAACAGTCTTTCCCCGGCGGCTAAGCAGCTCTTTCGAAGAATCCAGGATTTTGCCGCATCACTGACATGATAAAAGATTTACAAGCCTGCTAAAAAATGCTATAATACATTCGGATTTTGCCAAAATATGCAGAGCAAAGGAGGGGGAATTATGCCCGGTGATCTGCACACGCACACTACCTTTTCGGACGGCTCTACGCCGGTGGAAAAACTGCCATGGCTGGCATCCTGTGCCGGAATGACACGGCTGGCTGTCAGTGATCATGATTCAATCAAGAGCGTACGTTATGCGTACCAAAATCCGGTGCAGGACGGCGTTGCACTGATTCCCGCTACTGAACTGACCGCTTATGACTACGCGCGGGAACATAGAGTTCATATTCTGTGCTACTGGCCGGATGATTGCAAGGAACTTGAAAAGTACGCCGCTGTAATGGGAAAAAGACGCTTCGATGCGGTGTATCAATCCTGCAAGGAACTCGAAGAGATTTGCCCGCAGTTTCGAACGGAAGAGGCCTTGGAGTTTGCCCGTGACAGCGGAACGCTCTATAAAGCTCATGTGATGCGGGTGCTCTGGCAGTATGGCTTGTCGGATGGAATGTACAATTCAACCTATCGCTCACTTTTTGGCCTGCGTCCGGTGAGAGGAAAAATCCTGCATACGCCGCAGTATGAGACGGTGGATGCCATTCTTGACTTGATCAAAACCTGCCGTGGCGTGGCGGTGCTGGCGCATCCGAGTGTCTATCACAGCATGGAACTTGCCCGGGAACTTATTGCGGATGGCCGAATTGACGGAGTGGAGATTGATCACCCCCGCAACACACCCGAAGACAAGGAAGAACTGACTCGTCTTGCACAGGAATACAATCTTATCGTGACGGGCGGCACGGACTACCACGGTATGAATAGCAATACCCCTCGTCCGGTGGGAACTTGTTCGACAACGGATGAAATGGCTGACCGCATTGAAGAACTCGCTCGAAACAGAAAAAAGTAAAGCGCAGATAAAAGCTGCACAGCTTTTCTGTAAAAAATGAAGCAATTAAAATGAGGAGATAATACCATGACGTATGAACATCGCAATCGCGGCACCTGTTCGGTGCTGACAAAAGTAGAACTCAATAATGACCATACCATCGAGAAGGTGGAAGTAATTGGCGGCTGCAACGGCAACCTGAAAGGCATCTGCCAGCTTCTTAAGGGAATGAAAGCAGAAGACGCCATTGCCCGCATGAAAGGCACAACCTGCGGCATGAAGCCTACTAGCTGCCCTGACCAGATTGCGCAGGCTCTGGAAGAAGCACTGGCGCGCGTCTGAGCGCTTTACTGAAGCGCTGGCTGCAGTCTGAAAGACTGGGAAAACAAGAAATCGGGAGCATACTATGGATTGCTTTAATTATCCGCTGGATACCGGGACCCTGCTGCGCAAAAAGCGCCGCATCCGCAAGGAATTGCTGGCACAGAACCCGCATCCGCTGCAAAAACGCATTGCTATTCTGGGCGGATCCACCACCAATGAGGTGGCGGATCAGCTCGGACTGTTTTTGCTGCAATATGGGATTCAGGCAGAGTTTTACCAGTCTGAGTATGGACAGTATTGGCAGGACGCCATGTTCGGCACGCCGGAACTGGACGATTTCCATCCGGATATCATTTATATCCACACGAACTGGCGCAATGTGACGCAATTTCCCACCACGGCAACGCCCGTGCAGGAGATTGATGCCATGCTGGAAGGAGAATACCAGCGTTTTGCCGAAATGTGGCGGGCACTGCGTGACAAATTTCACTGCCCAATCATTCAGAATAACTTTGACCGTCCCAACTACCGCCTTATGGGGAACCGGGATGTCTGGGATCCGCACGGCCGTTCTAATTTCCTGAGCCGTCTCAATCAGAAATTCTATGATTACGCCGCGGCCAATGAAGATTTCTATATCAATGACATCGATTATCTCGCTGCTGACTATGGCGTGAGTGCCTGGGGGGATGCTTTCTACTGGCACATGTACAAGTATGCCATGTGCTTAGATGCAATTCCCTCTCTGGCCGCAAGTGTGGCCAATATTATAAAATCTATCTACGGGCGCAACAAAAAAGCGCTGGTGCTGGATCTCGACAACACCCTTTGGGGCGGCGTTGTTGGGGATGACGGCGTGGACGGCATTGCAATTGGTCCCGAGGTTCCCGAAGGGCAGGTATATGCGGAGTTCCAAAGCTATTGCAAGGCCCTTCAGTCTATCGGTGTAGTCTTGGCGGTTGATTCCAAAAACGAGGAAGAAAATGCGCTGGCAGGTCTGCGCCATCCCGATGGGGTTCTGCGTCCGGAGGACTTTGTGTGCATTAAAGCAAACTGGGAGCCGAAAGATCAGAACCTCAGGGCAATTGCCGCCGAACTGAATCTCGGGGTGGACAGCTTTGTGTTTGCTGATGACAATCCTGCGGAACGCGCGATTGTTTCCGCTCAGATACCCGGCGCTGCGGTTCCGGCGCTCGATGCGGCGGAAAACTACATTCGCATTCTGGATCATGGCGGATATTTTGAGACAACGGTTCTCTCCGGCGAGGATCTGAAAAAAACCGAGCAGTACCACGCTCGCGCCCAGGCCGCTCGCGCCCAGGCAGCATTTGCCGACTATGGTGACTACCTGAATAGTCTTCAGATGACCGCATATATCAAGCCGTTTGAGCCGCTTTATATTCAGCGCATCGCCCAGCTCACCAACAAGAGCAATCAGTTCAACCTCACAACGCTTCGCTGCACCGAGGACGACATCCGGGCGATGGCACAGAACGAACAGTATGTGACGCTGAGCGGCCGCCTTGTAGATAAGTTTGCCGACAATGGCGTGGTCAGCGTTGTGGCCGCGGAGCAGGTGGAAGAAACTCTTTGCATTCGCCTTTGGCTGATGAGCTGCCGTGTTCTTAAACGGGGTATGGAGGACGCGATGATGGACGTCCTGATTACTCAGGCGGCTCAGCGCGGCGTAAAGACGGTGGAAGGTTACTACTATCCCACTGCAAAAAATGCCATGGTTAAGAATTTCTATGGGGAAATGGGTTTTGCGCTGGCTTCCACGGATACGGACGGGAATACTGTCTGGCGCCTTACTGTGGCAGATTACAAGCCTCGTCATCCCCATATGACGATTGAACAGTAAAGGACGATTTATGCCCAATCCCAAACAAGTAAAAATGATGGCAGGCCCGCTGCGCAAAGCGGGTCTGTTTGTGTTGTTTGCTGCCATCACGGCGGCCCTTTGTGTGGTACTGAACTTCCTTCTTGTGGATGACCTGCACGCGTATTCCCGCGTAATGCTGGATGAGTATTACGCTCAGGCAGATGAAGTGGATACGATTTTTGTTGGCTCCTCCCACTGTTACCGCAGCTTCGACCCGGATTTGGTCGATTCCACTCTTGGAACGCACAGTTTTAATCTTGGTACAAGTCAGCAGCTGCCCGATGGCTCTTATTGGATTGTGCGCGAGGCGGCGGAAAACAGCAACCTCGATACAGTGTATCTGGAAACATATTACACCGGCTATAATCAGGAAAAATCCAGCAATGTTCCGCTGGCGTGTTTCCTTATCACCGATTATATGAAACCGACCTCGTTGAACCGATACCGCTATCTGTGGGAGATGGGCGGACTGGCGTCCTATGCGGACCTGATTTTCCCGGCGCGTCATGCCATTGCGGAACCGGGTGAGCTTGTATCGCTCTGGCACGGCAAACTCACGGGGGGATACGACCTGGGGAACTACGAATGGGTGAGTTATCCCGGCGAAGAAGAATATCGCGGCCGCGGCTTTGTGTATAGCTACGGTGTATCGCCCTGGGAATTTAACACAATCCTGGATATCAAGGCGGATGCACCACTGTCGGATTTTGGGATGGAATATCTGACACGCACAACGCAATTCTGCCGGGAAAAAGGAATCCGGGTGGTTCTTGTAACGGCACCGCTGCCCTCGGCTTACATGGCCGATACCGAGAACTATCAGGCGTATGTGGATGCAATGTGTGCCTTTGCGCAGCAAAACGGAACGGAATATTGGGATTTTTCTCTCATCTCAGATCCTTCTCTGCTTCCGCTCGGGAAAGAGGACTTTTCCGATATGCACCATCTTAACGGTCAGGGCGCCGAAAAATTCACGGCAGCTTTCTGTGAGGTGGCGGCCCGCAGCGCAGCAGGGGAGGATGTCAGCCGTTTTTTCTGTGAAACGGTCAGGGAAAAGCTTGCTGAATTTCCTGATGGAACCTTCTGCTCACAGAATAATATGACGAAAGAGGGAGGAACAGCCTGATGTTTTCATTGGATTCTCCCGCATTTCTTCTTTTTATTGCCATCCTGACGATTTTATGGTACCGTACAGCGCCTAACCGCCGCTGGCAGGTACTGCTTGCAGCTAACGCGCTGTTTTGCTTATCGATTGATATCGGCGCGTTCTTCGCGGTGTTGGCGGCCAGCGCTGGGGTCTGGTATGTTGCTCTCCGCACTGTATCGGATAATCCGGGACGCCGAAAATGGCTGGTGGTTGGCCTCGCTTTCTCTCTGCTGCCGCTTCTGGCTCTTAAATACAGTGGGATGCTGGTACCGGGGCTGCGGGAACTGTATAAACCTTTTGGTTTGTCTTATTATAGCCTGCAGCTGACAGGGTATCTGCTGGATGTGTACCATGGACGCATCGAACCGGAAAGTAAATTCAGCCGGCTTCTTTGCTACTCGACCTTTTTCCTCTCGATGACGCAGGGCCCGTTCAATCGGTATGATGACCTAATGCCACAGGTGGACGCCGCACCGCTTTGCTTTGATTCACAGCGCGCAGTGTATGGCGCTCAGCGCTGCGCTTGGGGTTATTTCAAAAAGCTTGCGATTGCGGATCGCGCTGCGGTTGTTGTGAACGCTGCCTTTGCAAATCCGCACGCATTTAACCGCGGCCAGCTGATTTTTGCGGCCGTCATGTACTCGTTCCAGCTCTATGCAGATTTTTCTGGCTACACAGACATTGTTCTTGGCGTTGGGGAAATCCTGGGGCTGCGGCTGCCCGAAAATTTCCGACAGCCCTTCTTGGCCGCCAGTGTGAAGGAGCTCTGGGCTCGCTGGCATATGAGCCTTTCACACTGGTTCCGGGAGTATGTGTACATTCCTCTGGGCGGCAACCGCAAGGGAACATTCCGGCGGGATGTTAATTTGCTGGTTACGTTTTTAGTCAGCGGCATCTGGCACGGCGCCAACTGGACCTTCCTTGTTTGGGGCGGGCTTCATGGCCTGGCGCAGGTAGCAGAGAATCATCTTCCGCAGCCGCTTCGCAGCCGCAGCAGGGGAGTGAAGCGGATTGCTGGTATCGGCTTAACCTTTGCTATATTTGTTGTGACCTTTACGATTTTCCGCGCGGACAGTCTTTCCTCTGCATGGGAGTATTTTGCGTGCATCGCCAGCAATCCGGGACATGAGGTTTTGTCACAATACTGGGTCTTCGGTCTGACCAGCCGATTGGATGTTTTGGAACTTTTGGCCGGAATTGCAATGCTTATCGGCGCGGATTTGATTCACGAGAAGGAAATCCATATCCGCGCACGCCTTTCCCAATCGCCCCGCGCAGCCCGCTGGGTTGTGTATGAATTTGCAATTTTCGCATTTTTGTTGATGGCACGATTCTTTTCTTCCGGCGGTTTCCTGTACGCACGTTTCTAAAATAAAAAAATTAAAAAAATGCAAAAAAAGACTTGAATTTTCTGGAACAGTGTGATAGAATACTTCTTGCAGTGCTGAGGCACCCAAAAGGTTGCAAGGCATTATGCGGAAGTGCTGGAATCGGCAGACAGGCACGTTTGAGGTGCGTGTGTCTATGACGTGTGGGTTCAAGTCCCATCTTCCGCACCAACAATGAGAACGCTCGGACGTTAAAATCCGGGCGTTTTTTTGTTTAAGTACGCACTTTAGTACACAGTCAAAGTCTAAAGCACTCGCCCCCAGCGGTGGGTGCTTTATTCTTCTTATTCCTTGACTTCCGGCAAGCCTGCCAAACTGGTGAACAAAGACATGATGCCCTCCAGCGCAACAGCACTGCTGATTTACGCCGACGGCAATGCGTATCCCGGAATTGAATACGTCAACGGTACCAGGAATGCGGCAGCAGCAAAACGCACATCTTCGCAAATACAGACCATATTATATATAAGCCAAAGAATTTTTTCTTTGATTTTCCAAAAATCTGTTGACATTTCAAATTTCCTTTGCTATAATATCATTTGTCGCCGGATGGCGGCGGAAAACTTGGGGGTGTAGCTCACCTGGGAGAGCGCCTGCATGGCATGCAGGAGGTAAGGGGTTCGATCCCCCTCATCTCCACCAATGAAAAGCCTGTCTGATTAGACAGGCTTTTTTCTTGTTGTGCGTTCCTTGCCATCGATAACAAACGCTCAGGGTTTACCTGATTGCATAATATCTCGAGTTCTTGTCTTTACGCCGCTCTCTTTGGCGTATTCATCAAGGTAATCAAACACCTTAAGTTCGATCATCAGAGATTCAATGGCGTGGGGACGGTAGACCCCATATTTGTCATCATGGTGTGGTGCCGCATACTTTTCGTAGACTTTCTCCGCCTGTGCCCTCGTCAGCCGCATCTCAAACGGGTGCTTGATGGACGCATACAGTTCCATCAAAGTATTGCCCGCATAAGCAAACGCATTCTTCGATGTTGACAGATAAATTCCATCCCCGTGCGTTTTGCCCTAGTTGCGCCCGCTCTGCTCAGTGTCAAACACGGTGAACTCACTGCTTGTCCAGTGGTAAACTCTTTTCGGCGTTCCATCCTGGTTTACAAGCTTGGATTTCCCGAACCACCGCTTGAACTGCCGGGATTCGGTAACATCGTTCATTCGCACCTTGACATTTGACTGCGTATCGCGTATACTGTTTACGAAGCCATCTTGAGGCAGTAAATCGGGCAATTGGAGCCCGACTTCCTGTAGTAAAGATACGGCTTCTTTTTTATTCCAGTAGAACAGCTCCTTACTGCCATTGACCGTGTTGTCAATGGCAGTTTTTAATTGCTTAAGGCTGTTCCCCTTGGCAAACAAAGTGGTCATTGCGTTGCTGTCAATAAGGATACTATTTGCCATACCTTTTCCGTCGACTTCGACTGCACTGACAACGTTCTTGCCGTTATGCTCCATTTTCAGGATTACAACGGCGCGGCTTGACTTCGCGGGGGATTGGGACTGGATAATGGCAAGCGGTTTTTGAATAGCTTCGGGGATTTGCTTGAGCAGTGCTTCACCTAAGAAGTGGTCGCTGTCCTTTGTCCCGTTCAGAGCGTAATTGACGTGCGTCTGGTTCATCGTGACCGGCAGGGCATTAAATCCAACCTGCTTCCATACGTCAGGCGTCTGCCCGACAAGAGGTGCGTCATACATCGCGCGGATTACATCAACGCTCGTATAGTATGCGTTCGTTGTGCTTGAACGCATCTCGTTGTATTCCTGCTCGGTAATGGTGCCGTCCTCAACAAGGCTGCGCAGTTCCGTGAACTCGTTCTCCCAGCCCTTTTTGGCCGTCATTTCCTTCTTGTGCGTGTCGTAGTTATAGGTCATCTCGCCAAATGCGCTGGAAATTCCGCCCCATCCCACATACCGGGAAAGCACTTCCTGTTCCGCCGCAGTGGCATACCGCCCTTCGCTGTCAAGGGTCTTAATCAGCCGGATGGCTTCAACGTTCGCCTTGTACCGGGCTTTGTCACCGTTCGGAAGGTTCAGGCTGTCGCCAATCACATAGTTCCGGCCTTTGGGCGTTTCGGTGGATTTCTGCTCCACCTCCTGCGTGACTGTCTTATGCAGCTGTTCTTTCTTCTTGGCCTTTTCTTCGGCGGTTACTCCATCTCGTCGTAGATTTCCGCTCTCGCTACTTCCTTCGCTCCGGCCAGTCCCAGTGTCGGCGTCAGCTGAATCACCATCTCGTTCAGCCTGTCGCCCTCCCTCGTTACCAGGTCGTACAGTACCCCTTCCTGTACCATCTCCTTGTACATCTGGGGCTTGTACTTCCTCCAATACTCGTGCAGTTCCAGTGCCATCGGGTTCAGGCTGTTGTACTGCTCCGCTGTCAGCGCGTTCCGTGCCGCCATCTTCCTTTACCTCCTTAATGGTCTCTTTGCCAAGCAGGCCGCCGTTTTTCGCAAGGCCAACAAGGTTGTCAATCGCCTGGGCGCGGCTGTCAAACGGGCCTGCGCTGTAAACGTTGGCGCGCGCATCGTTCACCATGCCGCCCAAAGCGGCATTGTCCCGGGTAACCTTGCAGTAATACTTCCCGCCGTCTCCTTCACTGTATTCAAACCGCATCCCGCCGGCATATACAACCGTATATTCTTTGAGCGCATTTTCCAGTTCAGCGTAGGTCTTGGCAGTGTATTTCCGGCTGTCGTTTTCCTGCCCAGCAGGCTGTGTTTCTGCCTTCGCAGTTTCCTGCACCGTGCTGCCCGCAGTGTTGTTCCGGTTCTTGAACTGCTGGTGAATGTTCAGCAGTTCCGCCTTGAACGCGCCGTAGTCGTAAAAGATTTCGTTCAGCACATCAAGTACGGCGGCGTCTGTTCCGGGGATTGCATCTCCGGCAATGGTTGCGACCAGTTCGTCGTAGAATTTGGCCATCTGGGAAGGCGTCATGTCAAGTGGGTCAATTCCGGTGTGCTTTGATATGCCTTCTAAAGTACGTTGGGCGGATTCGGAAGTGAAGTCAATCTTTCCCGGCACCGTCTCGAGAAAATCCAGATACGGCTTGAACGCAAGCTGTTTCATCGCATGGGTTGCCTCATGCGGGATGAGCTTGACATCCTGTTTGGTAGGTGTCGATTCCAAAATATGAATAACACCATTTTTGCAATAGGCGGGGATTTCCTCTTTCCCTGCGGGCCAGTCAGACGCCTTATCTACAACGAATTCAAGGTGATACTCATCGCTCTGCTTCTTTAATCTTCCGTGTCGTTCGGCCAGCTGGTCAGTGCTTCGTCCACCCTCTTCGATACCTCCTCGTACTTCTTTCGGTACTCGGGGTCCGTCTCCAGTTTCCGTCTGTGTTCTCTGACTGACTGCTTCATTCTTTCGAGCTGACGAAGTTTCTCCGCGTCGTCCATCGTTTTCCTCCTTAACCTGCGTCACCGCAGCCTTATCCACGGCGTAAGCCTTCTGGAAGTTCTCTACCGCCTGCTCGGCGGCGCTGTCAAACAGCTTTACAATGCTGTCAACATACCGCACCGTATCGTCAAGCTGTTCTTTGAGCGCGTTCGCCTCGCGGGAACGGTTCGTGCCAATGGCTGTAAAATACTGTCGGATGTTTTCTGCAAACTCCCTGAGCTTTTCGGCCATCTTCGTAAAGATGCTCTTGTGGTTTTGGGCAAGGTTCTCAACAAAGTGGCTGTCCGGCAGTACGTCCGTCATGGCCTCGGCCACAACTTCCCGG